>NZ_JAAGNW010000059.1:18683-26507 GCF_010645215.1 Burkholderia multivorans
AGGATCGATGTGGGAGGTCTGGCAGGTCGCGCGCGAGCGGGCCGGCGAGCCGCCCGTCCAGCAGGGCGCGGATACGATCCGCTTCGTGCAGAGCGCGATCAACGCGCTGTCGGACAGTTTCCTGTACGGCGCCCCCGTTTATTTGCAGCTCGATTCGTTCAAGCAGGTGCAGGCGTCGGTGTTCCAGCTCACGCGCGCGCCCGGCAAGAATCTGGTGTATCTTGGCAGCCTGCTGCTGGTGCTCGGCATCTTCTCGATGTTCTACGTGCGTGAACGGCGGCTGTGGTTCTGGCTCAAGGACACGAGCACGGGCGTCAGCGTGGTGATGGCGATGTCCAGCGCACGCAAGACCTTCGATTTCGAGAAAGAGTTCGTGCAGACGCGCGACGCGGCAGGTGCCGCGTTGGGCGCCGCACCAGGCGACGCCGCCGGCGCGCCTGCCGCCCGCGCCCCGCAGGGCGCCGGCTCCGAGGAAACCATCCGGTAAGATCATGGACCTGACCCAAGTTACTTCCGCTTCTTCGTCGCCGCGCGCTCCCGCCGCGGCGCAGAACCCGCTCTTCGACGAGCGGCCGTTCCTGCGGCGCCTGTCGCTCGTCGACTGGCTGTTCGCACTGGCGCTCGTGGTGGGCGCGGGCTATGCGCTCGTGCACTACCAGGCGCACATGAATTACTACGACAAGGCGGTGCTGGTCGGCACCGTGCCGGCGCTCGCCATACTCGGCTGGCGCTGGAAGCCCGCGCGGCTCCTGATGGCCGCGATCGCCGTGCTGTCGCTGCTGTCGATCCAGATCTACCAGGGCGATCTCGCCCGCGCCGATTCGGCGTTCTTCCTCAAGTACTTCCTGTCGAGCCAGTCGGCGATCCTGTGGATGAGCGCGCTGTTCGTGCTCGCCACCGTGTTCTACTGGATCGGCATGCTCGCGCGCTCGGCGACGGGCGGCGCGATCGGCCAGAAGCTCACCTGGGCCGCGGTGCTGATGGGCTTTACCGGCCTGATGGTGCGCTGGTACGAGTCCTACCTGATCGGCGCGGACGTCGGCCATATCCCGGTGTCCAACCTGTATGAAGTGTTCGTGCTGTTCAGCCTGATCACCGCGCTGCTCTATCTGTACTACGAAGGTCACTACGGCACGCGCGCGCTCGGCGCGTTCGTGCTGCTCGTGATCAGCGCGGCGGTCGGTTTCCTGATGTGGTACTCGATCGCGCGCGACGCGCAGCAGATCCAGCCGCTCGTGCCGGCGCTGCAGAGCTGGTGGATGAAGATCCACGTGCCTGCGAACTTCATCGGCTATGGCAGCTTCGCGCTGTCGGCGATGGTGAGCGTCGCCTACCTGTGCAAGGAGCACGGCGTGCTCGCCGATCGCCTGCCGACGCTCGAAGTGCTCGACGACGTGATGTACAAGTCGATCGCGGTCGGCTTCGCGTTCTTCACGATCGCGACCATCCTCGGCGCGCTGTGGGCGGCCGAGGCGTGGGGCGGCTACTGGAGCTGGGACCCGAAGGAGACCTGGGCGCTGATCGTCTGGCTCAACTACGCGGCGTGGCTGCACATGCGCCTGATGAAGGGGCTGCGCGGTACGGTCGCGGCCTGGTGGGCGCTGACGGGCCTGCTCGTCACGACCTTCGCGTTCCTGGGCGTCAACATGTTCCTGTCGGGGCTGCACAGCTACGGCAAGCTGTAAGATTCGCCGCGCTCGACCGACTCATCACCGCCGCCGCACATTGTGCGCGGCGGTTTTTTGTTGCGCGGCCGGTTTCACAGCAGGCTGAACGGCGGGCCCGCGCATGTGTCGAACGCTCGTCGGGCCCGTCGCCCGACCGGGCAGAATGGAGCATCAGCCATGTGGATCAAGCCTACGCAGCACGCCGACCTGAGCGGCGACGCGATCCCCCGCAGCGAAATCACCCCGCAAGCCGTGTTCGAGCAGCGCCGCCGCTTCATGCAGGCGGCCGGCGCCGCCGCCGCGGGCGGCCTGCTCGGCGCGAGCGCGCCGGCGTTCGCCGCCTACGCGTCGCCGGACCCGCGCGCGGCCAAGCTCGCCGCGCGTACCAATCCGGCCTTCGTCGTCGCCGACAAGGCCACGTCCTTCAAGGACCTCACCACCTACAACAACTTCTACGAATTCGGCACCGACAAGGGCGATCCCGCGCAGAACGCGGGCACGCTGCGGGCGCGTCCGTGGCGCGTGAGCGTCGAAGGGGCGATCCGGCATCCGAAGGTCTACGACCTCGACGAGTTGCTGAAGCTCGCGCCGCTCGAGGAGCGCGTGTACCGGCTGCGCTGCGGCGCGGGCTGGTCGATGGTGATTCCCTGGATCGGCGTGCCGCTCGCGGAGCTGATCCGGCGCGTGCAGCCGACCGGCAACGCGAAGTACGTGCAGTTCATCACGCTCGCCGATCCGTCGCAGATGCCGGGCCTCGCGGCCCCGATCCTCGACTGGCCTTATTCGGAAGGCCTGCGCCTCGACGAGGCGATGCATCCGCTGACGTTGCTCACGATGGGCATGTACGGGCAGGTGCTGCCGAACCAGAACGGTGCGCCCGTGCGGATCGTCGTGCCCTGGAAGTACGGCTTCAAGAGCGCGAAGTCGATCGTGAAGATCCGTTTCGTCGAACAGCAGCCGCCGACGAGCTGGAATACCTACGCGCCGAAGGAATACGGCTTCTACTCGAACGTGAACCCGAACGTCGACCATCCGCGCTGGAGCCAGGCGACCGAACGCAGGATCGGCGACGACGGCTTCTTCACGCCGAAGCGCAAGACCTTGATGTTCAACGGCTACGGCGAGGCGGTGGCGTCCCTGTACCAGGGCATGGACCTCAAGAAGTTCTTCTGAGGCGTCGCATGAATCCTGATCTTCAAGTGTCCTCGCGGACCGGCGCACCCGCGCGTGCCGGCGGCGCACCGCGCTGGATCGCCGCCGCGAAGCTCGCGCTGTTCGTCGCGTGCCTGTATCCGCTCGCGCGGATCGTGCTGTTCGGCGCGACCGGCCGGCTCGGCGCGAATCCGGTGGAATTCGTCACGCGCTCGACGGGCCTCTGGACCCTCGTGTTCCTGTGCATCACGCTGGCCGTGACGCCGCTGCGGCAGCTTGCCGGCCAGCCTGCGCTGCTGCGGTTCCGGCGCATGCTGGGCCTCTATGCGTTCTTCTACGCGACGCTCCATTTCACGACCTATCTGTGGTTCGACAAATGGTTCGATCTGCTGGCGATCGCGCAGGACGTCGTCAAGCGGCCTTTCATCACGGTCGGCTTCGCCGCGTTCGTGCTGCTGATTCCGCTGGCGGCGACCTCGCCGCGCGCGCTGGTCCGGCGTCTCGGGCGGCGCTGGCAGATCCTGCATCGGGCGATCTATGCGATCGCGCTGCTCGCGGTGCTGCATTTCTGGTGGATGAAGGCCGGCAAGCACGATCTCGGGCAGCCGAAGCTGTACGGCGCGATCGTGCTCGCGCTGCTGGCGGCGCGTCTGTTCGCGTGGTGGCGGCGCGGCCGCCGGTGACGACGCAATAAAAAAGGCGATGGCCGGTGCCATCGCCTCTCTCTCGCATGCCGCTTGCCGAAGCGCGGCGGCCTACGCGTTGTCCGGCAGGATCGCCTCGTTGTCGAACAGGCTTTCGATCGTCTCGCGCGGCCGCACGAGGTACGCATTCTCGCCGTCGACGAGCACCTCGGCCGCGCGCGGCCGCGTGTTGTAGTTCGAACTCATCGTGAAACCGTACGCGCCCGCCGAGCGGATCGCGAGCAGGTCGCCCGGCTCGAGCGCGAGCCGGCGCTCGCGGCCCAGCCAATCGCCGCTTTCGCAGACCGGACCGACCACGTCGTACAGCACCGGTGCGGCGTCGGCGCGCGGCTTTACCGGCTCGATCGCGTGATAGGCCTCGTACATCGCGGGGCGCGCGCGATCGTTCATCGCGGCGTCGACGATCGCGAAATTCTTCTCCTCGCCCGGCTTCAGGAACTCGACGCGGGTCAGCAGGATGCCCGCGTTGCCGGTGAGCGAGCGGCCCGGCTCGAAGAAGATCTCGCGCTGGCCGTGCCCGCGCGCCTCGATGCGCGCGAGCACCGCGCGCACGAATGCGCCGATCTCGGGCGGGGCTTCAGCGTCGTAGGTGATGCCGAGGCCGCCGCCGACGTCGACGTGGTGGATCGGCACGCCGTCCGCCTCGATCTGCTCGACGAGGTCGAGCAGCTTGTCGATCGCGTCGAGATACGGGCTCAGCTCGGTGATCTGCGAGCCGATGTGGCAGTCGATCCCGACGATCTTCAGGTTCGGCAGCGCGGCGGCGGCGCGGTAGGCCGCGCGCGCGTCGCTGAACGCGCCGCCGAATTTGTTGCCCTTCAGGCCGGTCGAGATGTACGGATGGGTTTTCGGATCGACGTCCGGATTCACGCGCAGCGACACGGGGGCCTGGCGGCCGAGCGCGCCCGCGACCGCATTCAGGCGGTCGAGTTCGGGCAGCGATTCGACGTTGAAGCACTTGACCCCGGCTTCGAGCGCGACGCGCATCTCGTCCGCGCTCTTGCCGACGCCCGAGAACACCACGTTCGAGGCCTGGCCGCCCGCCGCCAGCACGCGCGCCAGCTCGCCGCCCGACACGATGTCGAAACCCGCGCCGAGGCGCGCGAACACGTTGAGCACGCCCAGGTTGCTGTTCGCCTTGGCGGCGACGTAGATCGCCGCGCGCCGCCCCTGGCAGGCGTCGGCGTAGGCCGTGTAGGCGGCGGTCAGCGCCGCGCGCGAGTACACGTACAGCGGGGTGTCGAAATGTTCGGCGAGCTTGTCTGCGGGGATGCCTTCGGCGTGCAGCGTGCCGTCGACGTAATCAAAGGCGGCTTGAGTCATGCGGAATCATTGGGCGGGGGTGGCGCCGGACGCGGGCGCGGGCTGCGCGGGAGCCGTGCGCAGGTCGCCCTGCGAGGACAGCTCGGGCGACAGCATGAGCGGCGTGCCGGAGGTATCGGGGACCGTGCCGTCCGGCGCCGAGGCGGCGTCCGCATCGGGCGCGACGTCGGCGGACGGCGGTTGCATCGGCTGGGCAGGTCTCGGCGGCACGACCGGCATGTACAGCGCGCCGCTCTGGCCGCAGCCGGAGAGCGCCAAAGCCGCTACAATCGCGCTCATCTGGAAAACGATGCGCATCATCGTCCCTAAACAATTGAATCGACCGAGTTTAGCATGTCCGACACCGAATACCTGACCCGCGCCGAAGCCGTCCTGGCGGCCGTCGAGCGCACGGTCGACGCGGCCAATGAAGGCGACGCCGACATCGATCTGGAACGCAACGGCAGCGTGCTCACGCTGACGTTCGAGAACGGTTCGAAGATCATCATCAACCTGCAGCCGCCGATGAAGGAAGTGTGGATCGCCGCGAAGGCGGGCGGTTTCCACTTCCGCTTCGTCGACGGCGCGTGGCGCGATACGCGCAACGGCCAGGAGTTCTATGCGGCGCTGACCGACTATGCGACGCAGCAGGCCGGCCTGCCGGTGACGTTCGAGGCCTGAGGCCGGCGCCGGACCGGCTCGGCATCAAGAAAAAAGCGACCCGAGGGTCGCTTTTTTCCTGGGACAGCCTGCGCGGCTTCAGTTGCCGCGGAACAGGTTCATGATGTCCTGCTTCTCCTGCTCGTCGACGTGCTCGGGCACCGGGCCGGACGCATCGTCGGGCGACGCGGCCTGGCTCACGCCGACCGTCGAGACGAAGCCGTGCCCCGGCGTGAACTCGCTGAAATACAGCTCGCCGCCGAGCGTCTCGACGCCGTCGGGCGTCGGCATGCGGTACTCCGGCACGTTCTTGAGCGCGGGCCCCATGTAGTCGATCCACACCGGCAGCGCGAGGCCGCCGCCGGTTTCGCGGTCGCCGAGGCTGCGCGGGCTGTCGTAGCCGATCCACGAGATCGCCGCGAGCGTGTGCTGGTAGCCGGCGAACCACGCGTCGCGCGAATCGTTCGTCGTGCCGGTCTTGCCCCCGAGGTCGCCGCGCTTGAGCGCGTTGGTCTTTGCGCCGGTGCCGCGCTGCGCGACGCTCTGCAGAAGGCTGTTCATCACGAAGGCGTTGCGCGGATCGAGCACGCGCGGCGCGTTCTGCTCGGCGACGAGCGGCTGCGCGTGCACGACCACGTTGCCGCTCGGATCGGTGACCTCGGCGATCAGGTACGGATTGACGCGGTAGCCGCCGTTCGCGAACACCGAGAACGCGCCCGCCATCTGCAGCGGCGTGACGAGCCCCGCGCCGAGCGCCATCGGCAGGTAGGCCGGATGGCGTTCGGCGTCGAAGCCGAAGCGCGTGATGTACTGCTGCGCGTACTTCGTGCCGATATGGTTCAGGATCCGGATCGACACGAGGTTGCGCGAGCGCTGCAGCGCGGTGCGCATCGACATCGGGCCCTCGAAGCCGCCGCCGTAGTTCTTCGGTTCCCACGGCTGGCCGCCCGTCTCGGCGGCGCTGAAGTACAGCGGGCCGTCGTTGATGACGGTTGCCGGGCCGAGGCCCTTGTCGAGCGACGCCGAGTAGATGAACGGCTTGAACGACGAGCCCGGCTGCCGCCAGGCCTGCGTCACGTGGTTGAACTTGTTCTTGTTGAAGTCGAAGCCGCCCACCAGCGAGCGGATCGCGCCGTCCTGCGGCACGATCGAGATGAACGCGCCCTCGACCTGCGGCAGCTGCGTGATCGCCCAGCGGCCGTCGTCGTTCTTCACGACGCGTACGATCGCGCCCGGACGGATGCGCCGGTTCGGCTGCGCGTTCGCGGACAGCGCGCCTGCCGCGAAGCGCAGGTTGTCGCCGTCGACCGTGGCGGTGCTGCCGTTCACGAACGCGACCTGGATCTGGCGCGGGTTCGCGTCGGTCACGACGGCGGCGATCAGCTCGCCGTTGTCGGGGTGTTCGAGGAGCGCGTCGTCGATCGCCTGCTCGCGCTCGTCGCCGCCCGCC
This sequence comes from Burkholderia multivorans, assembly GCF_010645215.1. Lineage (GTDB taxonomy): Bacteria > Pseudomonadota > Gammaproteobacteria > Burkholderiales > Burkholderiaceae > Burkholderia > Burkholderia multivorans_A. The sequence goes on from NZ_JAAGNW010000059.1 coordinate 25,619, forward strand.
GGCAGCTCGATGAAACCTTCCGGCCCACGGTAGCCGTGGCGCCGCTCGTAATCCATGATGCCCTTGCGCAGCGCGCGGTACGCGTTGGTCTGGTCGGCCGAGTCGATCGTCGTCACCACGTTGAAGCCGCGCGTGTAGGTCTCGTCCTTGTATTGCGCGTACATCATCTGCCGCACCATTTCCGCGACGTATTCGGCGTGCACGCTGTACTCGCGGCTCGCGCCCTTGACGACGAGCGGCTGGGCGATCGCCTCGTCGTACTGTTCGCGGGTGATGAAATTCAGTTCGAGCATGCGCTGCAGGATGTATTCCTGCCGCACCTTCGCACGCTTCGGATTGACGACCGGGTTGTACGCGGACGGCGCCTTCGGCAGCCCGGCGAGCATCGCCGACTCGGCGGGCGTCAGGTCCTTCAGATCCTTGCCGAAATACACGCGCGCGGCGCTCGCGAAGCCGTAGGCGCGCTGGCCGAGATAGATCTGATTCATGTAGACCTCGAGAATCTGATCCTTGGTCAGCGCGCGCTCGATCCGGTATGCGAGCAGCATTTCATAGATCTTGCGCGTGTAGGTCTTCTCGCTCGACAGGAAGAAGTTGCGCGCGACCTGCATCGTGATCGTGCTCGCGCCCTGGGTGGCGTGGCCATTCGTCAGCGCGACGATCCCCGCGCGCAGGATCCCGGTCAGGTCGACGCCGCCGTGATCGTAGAAACGCGCGTCCTCGATCGCGAGCACGGCCTTCTTCAGCGCGTCCGGTACGTCCTGGATACGGACGATGTCGCGCCGCTCCTCGCCGAATTCGCCGATCAGCACGTGATCCGACGTGTAGATGCGCAGCGGCACCTTGGGCCGGTAGTCGGTGAGCGCGTCGAGCGACGGCAGGTTCGGCG
>NZ_JAAGNW010000059.1:26517-29805 GCF_010645215.1 Burkholderia multivorans
CACCAGCGCGATGCTGACGGCGATCGCCGCGCAGACCCCCGCGAAGGCGAGCAGCAAGGTCAGCCACAGCGGGCGCTTGCGCGGCTCGGGCGCGGGAGGCGGGGACGTAGGAGTCGTGGATTGCATAGGCACACCAAAAAACAGTCCCGCGATTATAGCCGTCCGGTCCGGGCGGTCCGGATCGGCCGTCCGGCCGAGCGCCGGCGCACGGCGCGGCGGGCGCGGGCCCACGCGAAGCCCCGGCGGGCGCGGCGTTGGCCGTCCGGCCGACTGTCGTCCGTGCGCGCCGCTGCGCAGAATGGCCGCTCCATACGACGCCTCCGCCGGGGGCGCGAACAGGAGGACCGGGATGCGGGAACGACGTTCGTTGTGGTCGGTCGGCCGGCGCTATGCGGCGGGCATCGACGTGAATTCGCGCGGCGTGCGCGTCGTGTTGCTGAGCCGGCGGCGCGGGGTCGCCGGCCGGGTGCGGATCGGCGCGCTCGCGCTGGAGCCGTTGCCGGCAGGCGCCTATACGGGGGACGCGGAGGGTGACTGGGCGAGCGTCGCACAGGCGCTGACGAAGGCGCTCGCCCGGGCGCGCCGGGCGGGGCGCTGCCGCGTGTCGCGCGCGGTGATGGCGCTGCCGGAGGCGGCGTTGACGGTCGCGTCGGTCGAGCTGGGCGCGGCCGGCCTGCGCGCCGAGTCGGTCGTGCTGGCGGCTGCCGAGCAGGCCACCGGGCTGGCGCGCGACACGCTGGCCTGCGACTGGCGGCAGGGGGAGGCGGGGGCGGCGACCTTCGCGGCGGCCGCCCGCGCGCAGGTCGACGCGCGCCTGGAGGCGGCTGCGGCGGCCGGCGTGGCGCTGACGGCCGTCGACGGCGACACGTTCGCGGCCATGCGCGCATTGCGGCTCGTGCTCGCGCGCGAGGTGCCGGGCTGCACGCCTTGCCTCGCGATGTGGATCGGCGACGGCGGCGTGCACGGCTGGCTGGTCGACGACGGCCGCGTCACGCAGGTGATCAGCTATCCGACGCCGGAGCATGCGGATCTCGCGGATGCGCTGCGCGAACTGGCGCAGACCGGCGCGCCGGCGTACGCGCTGGTCGCGGGGGAGATCGGCGAGCCGGGCGGCGCGCGCCTCGCGCTGGCGGACCTCGCGGACCTGCTGGGCTGCGCGGCCCGGCCGTTCGAGTGCGTGTCCTTGTGCGAGCCCGGCTGGCCGGTCGACGAGGCGCTGGCCCGCGACCCGGGGTTTGCGGTGGCGGTCGGGCTCGCGCTGCGCGGGGTGGACGAATGATCGGGCATCCGTGGTACGGGCTGCGCGCCGCGTGGGAGCGGCGGCGTCAGGCGCTCGGCGGCTTCAATCTGTTGCCCTACCGCGCGCGCGACCGGCGGCGCCTGAGGCGGCAGGTGCTCGGCGAGGTGGCGGTCGCCGCGCTGGCGGGGGCGGTGGGCGTCGCCTTGTGGTGCGGCGGCCAGATGCTGGAGCGCAGGCGCGCCGACGCGCAGCGCCGGCAGGTCGAGCGGCAGCTCGCGGCGTGGGCGCCGCAGCTGCGGGCGGCGGAGCAGGCGGAGCAGCGGCGGCGCGAGGCGCGCGTGCGGGACGCGCTGAGCCGCGAGCGGGCGTTGCCGCGCGAGCGGCTCGTCGCGCTGTTCGGTGTGTTGCAGCGGGTCCGGGGCGATGGAGTGCGGCTCAGGTCGATCCGCAGCGGCGAACACGAGGCGTGGCTCGAGGTCGGCGCGCGCGATCCGGGCGCGGCCGCGCGCTGGCTCGGCGAGATCGGTGCGCTGCGCGGGGATTGGGTATTCGAGGTAGCCGGTTTGCAGGCGGGCGCGGGCGCGGCGAGCGGGCTCGGCCTGCGGGGGCCGCTGGCGTTTTCCGTGCGGATCCGCTGGGCGGCGCCGGTCCGGCCGGTGCGGGAGGCGCGCTGAGCATGGGCGGGTTGGACCGCGCGTGGCGCGCCGACCGGCTGGCCGGCGCGGCGCGCTGGGGGGCGGGCGTGGCCATCGCGGGCGCCGTATGGGGCGGCGGTGTCCTGGCGGGCGGGGCGGCGGACTGGAGCGGGCTCGGGCGCGAGCGCGCCGCGTTGGCGGCGGTGGTGGCGCATGAGGCTAGGGCGGCGCGGCTGCTCTCGATGTTGCGTGCGCAGCCCCGGGAGGTCGGCTCGCAGACGGACGGGCCGGCGGGGCGGGCGCCGGGCGAACGCGTGTTGCAGATCGCCGCACACGCGCAGGCGTGCGGCCTGCAACTGCGCGAGCTGGGTCGCGCGCCGGCCGGGCGCGACCCGCAGGCGACGGGCGGTGCGGCCGAAGGCGGGCCGGACGAGCGGCTCGGGCTGGTGGCGGCGGGCGGGTTCGGCGCGATCCGGGCGTTTCTGGCCGGCCTGGCGGCGTTGCCGCAGCTGGTCGTGCCGGCCCTGGTCGAGGTGCGGCGCGACGGTGAGGCGAATCGGCTGGAGACCCGGCTCGAGGTGTTCTCCAGGCTGGTGTCGGCGGATCCAACCGGGGTGTCGGGCGGCGTCGGGCAAGGCGATCCGTTTGCCGGTGAGCTGCTCGCCGACGAGGCGTCGCCGGCCTTTGGCGCGGCCCGTCTCGTCGGCGTGTGGCGTGACGCCCGTCGCGGACTTGCGCTGTTCGAGAATGACGGGGCGGCCTGGTCGGTCGAGGCAGGCGAGCGTGTCGGCGACGAGCGGGTGGCGGGGATCGATCTCGGCGGCGTGATCTTGCGTGGGCGCGGCGCGCCGCGCCGCATACCGTTGCGCGACGAGGCCGCGGGATGAGGCGCGTGACGGCATGGCTCTGCCTCGGCGTCCTGCTGGCCGCCGTGCCTGCGCACGCGCTGCTGCCGCCGCTGCCGGCAGACCTGCCCGGCGGCGGCCCGACGATCGATTCCGGCGATCCGCCGGTCGCCTCGGCAGCCGACGACCGGCGCGACGCCGATGCCCGCCTCGACGCGGGCGCGCTGCGCGACGCCGGAGGGGTCGATGCAGCCGGTGCGCGCGCCGCGACCTCGCCTGCCGAGCCGACGTCCGGGGCGGGCGGCCTCGAAGGGCCGCCGGTGCCGCTCGCGCCGGGCGTACGCATGAGCGCTGCGAAGCCGGACGAGGCCGGCCCGGCGGATGCGGCGGCCGACGACCGCCTCATTTCGCTGCATCTGTCCGGCGCGAGCCTGGCCGCCGTGTTCGACGCCTTTGCGCGCTTCACCGGGCTCGACATCATCGTCAGCGAGCAGGTGCGCGGAAGCGTGTCCCTGCGCCTGAACCAGGCGCCGTGGCGCAGCGCGCTCGACGCGCTGCTGGAGGCGAA
>NZ_JAAGNW010000059.1:29815-34072 GCF_010645215.1 Burkholderia multivorans
GTCTCGCGATGGCGCGGCGCGGGCGCGTGGTATGGGTCGCGCCGGTGGCCGAACTCGCGGCGCGCGAGCGGCTGCGCTTCGACGCGCATGCGCGGGCCGCCGAGCTGGAGCCGCTCGAAAGCCGCACGTTCGTGCTGCACTATCCGCGCGCCGCCGACGTCCAGCGGCTGCTGGCGGGCGCGGGCGGCCAGCGTCTGTTGTCGCGGCGCGGCGCGGTGCTGGCCGATCCGCGCACCAACCTGCTGTTCGTCACCGACCTCGCCGCGCGCATCGCGCAAATCGCCGACCTGATCGCGCGGCTCGACCGGCCGTCGCGCCAGGTGCTGATCGAGGCGCGGATCGTCGAAGGCGAGCGCGGTTTCTCGCGCCATCTCGGCGCGCGGCTCGCGTTGCGTCTGACGAATGGCGGCGAGCCGACGGGCCTCGTCGCGGGGCGCAACGGCAGCTTCCTCGACCTGTCGGCGCGGCCGCTCGCCGGTTTCGACGCCGCCACCGCGGGTCTGACACTGTTTACATCGGGCGCGAGCCGGCTGCTCGATATCGAGCTGAGCGCGCTGGAGGCCGAGGGGCGCGGTCAGATCGTGTCGAGTCCGCGCGTGGTGACGGCCGACCGGACCCGGGCCATCGTCGAGCAGGGCACCGAGCTGCCTTACCAGGCCAAGGTGGGCAACGGGATGTCGGGGGTCCAGTTCCGGCGTGCGACCCTCAAACTCGAGGTGGAGCCGCAGATCACGCCGGACGGGCGGGTGATCCTCGACCTCGACGTCGCGAAGGACAGCGTGGGCGAGCAGACGGCCGCCGGGCCGGCGATCCACACGAAACATGTGCAAACGCGCGTGGAGGTGGACAATGGCGGAACGGTGTCGATCGGCGGCATTTACGCGAGCGACGTCCGCGACGACGTGGCCCGGGTGCCGCTGCTCGGCCGGATTCCGGTGCTGGGGGCGCTGTTCCGGCACCGGGCGCAGCGGGCGCAACGCAGCGAGCTGGTCGTCTACATCACGCCGCGGGTGGTCGGAGGCCCTTGATGGGCGGCCGGGGCAGGCTCGACAAGCCGGCCGCTTTGCCAGTAAGCTGCGCCACACCAGCAAGAAATGAAGCAGAGGAAGCCGTTGCAAGCGCGGGACTCACACGCAAACGTATTTTTCGTCGGGCTCATGGGCGCGGGTAAGACCACCGTGGGCCGGGCGGTCGCGCGCCGTCTCGACAGGCCGTTCTTCGATTCCGATCACGAGATCGAGGCGCGCACCGGCGCGCGCGTGCCCGTGATCTTCGAATTGGAAGGGGAGGCCGGATTTCGCGAGCGCGAGGCGCAGATGATCGCCGAGCTGACGCAGCGCGAGAACATCGTGCTCGCCACGGGCGGCGGCGCGATCCTGCGCGACGAAAACCGCGCGCTGCTCAATGCGCGCGGCCTCGTCGTCTACCTGCGCGCCAATCCGCACGATCTGTGGCTGCGCACGCGCAAGGACAAGAATCGTCCGCTGCTGCAGACCGAGGATCCGAAGGCGCGCCTCGAGGCGCTGTATGAAACCCGCGATCCGCTGTATCGCGAATGCGCGCATTTTGTGATCGAAACCGGGCGGCCGTCCGTCAACGGGCTCGTCAACATGGTGTTGATGCAGCTCGAGATGGCGGGCATCGTCACCAAGCCACTACAAGCATGATGATCGTCAACGTCGACCTGGGCGAGCGCGCCTATCCGATTCACATCGGCACCGACCTGCTCGGGCGCACCGAGCTGTTCGCGCCGCACATCGCCGGCGCGGCCGTCACGATCGTCACCAATACGACCGTCGATCCGCTTTACGGCGACGTGCTGCGTGCGGCGCTCGCACCGCTCGGCAAGCAGGTGTCGACGATCGTGCTGCCGGACGGCGAGGCGTACAAGAACTGGGAAACGCTGAACCTGATCTTCGACGGCCTGCTGTCCGCGCATGCCGACCGCAAGACCACGCTGATCGCGCTCGGCGGCGGCGTGATCGGCGACATGACGGGCTTCGCCGCCGCGTGCTACATGCGCGGCGTGCCGTTCATCCAGGCGCCGACGACCCTGCTCTCGCAGGTCGATTCGTCGGTGGGCGGCAAGACCGGCATCAACCACCCGCTCGGCAAGAACATGATCGGCGCGTTCTACCAGCCGCAGGCGGTGATCGCCGACATCGGCGCGCTGCGCACCCTGCCCGATCGCGAACTGGCGGCGGGCCTCGCCGAGGTCGTCAAGAGCGGCGCGATCGCCGATGCGGCGTTCTTCGACTGGATCGAGGCGAACCTCGACGCGCTCAACGGGCGCGATCCCGACGCGCTCGCCGAAGCGGTGCGCCGCTCGTGCGAGATCAAGGCGCGCGTGGTGGCGGCCGACGAACGCGAGGGCGGCCTGCGCGCGATCCTCAATTTCGGCCACACGTTCGGCCATGCGATCGAGGCGGGCCTCGGCTACGGCGCATGGCTGCACGGCGAGGCGGTCGGCTGCGGCATGGCGCTGGCGGCCGACCTGTCGGTGCGCCTCGGGCATCTCGACGAGGCCGAACGCGGCCGCCTGAACCGCGTGATCGCGGCCGCGCATCTGCCGACCCGTGCGCCGGCGCTGGGCGACGCGCGCTATATGGACCTGATGCGCGTCGACAAGAAGGCCGAGGCGGGGCAGGTCAAGTTCATCCTGCTCAGGCGCCTGGGCGAGACGATCATCACGCCGGCGCCCGACGACGCAGTCGTCGCGACGCTGGCGGCCAGTATCCGCTGAGGCGGTCCGCGCCGGACCGGCGCGCTTGAGGTGGAGGAGACACGGTGAGCGAAACATCCGGCAAGTTGCCCCGCGAGATCCCCGCCGACCCGGGCGTGCCGCCCGACGGCCCGCGGGTCGCGCCGACGGTCGCGACGGTGGAGGCGCAGCTCGCGCCGTATGCGGCGCACGCGTCGCATTCGCGCGGCAGGCGCTACCTGGAGGCGCCGCCCGCCGCGCGCACCGAGTTCCAGCGCGACCGCGACCGGATCGTGCATTCCACCGCGTTCCGCCGCCTCGAATACAAGACCCAGGTGTTCGTGAACCACGAGGGCGACCTGTTCCGCACGCGTCTCACGCACAGCCTCGAGGTCGCGCAGATCGCGCGCTCGGTCGCGCGCAACCTGCGCCTGAACGAAGATCTCGTCGAGGCGATCTCGCTCGCGCACGATCTCGGCCACACGCCGTTCGGGCATGCGGGCCAGGATGCGCTCAACGCGTGCATGCGCGACCACGGCGGCTTCGAGCACAACCTGCAGAGCCTCGCGGTGGTCGACGAGCTGGAAGAGCACTACGGTGGCTTCAACGGCCTGAATCTCTGCTTCGAGACCCGCGAGGGCATTCTCAAGCACTGCTCGCGCGACAACGCGCGCCTGCTCGGCGATCTCGGCGAGCGTTTCCTGCTCGGCCGGCAGCCGTCGCTGGAGGCGCAGCTCGCGAACATCGCCGACGAGATCGCGTACAACAATCACGATGTCGACGACGGCCTGCGTTCCGGCCTGATCACGATCGAGCAGCTGGCCGAGGTCGAGCTGTGGCAGCGCCACTACGAGGCGGCGCTGGTCGAGCATCCGCACCTCGAAGGGCGGCGTCTCGTCCACGAGACCGTGCGCCGCATCATCAACACGCTGATCGTCGACCTGATCGACGAGACGAGCCGCAACCTCGAGCGCGTCGCGCCGGCGTCGCTCGACGAGGTGCGCGCGGCGCCGCCGCTCGTCGCGCACAGCGCGGCCGTGGCTGCCCAGGCCGTGGTGCTCAAGCGCTTCCTGTTCAAGAACCTGTACCGCCACTACCGCGTGATGCGGATGGCGAGCAAGGCGCAGCGCATCGTCACGGGGCTGTTCGAGGCCTTTACCGGCGATCCCCGCCTGCTGCCGCCCGCCTACGTCGCGACCGACGCAGCGGAACAGCCGCGCCTCGTCGCCCACTACAGCGCGGGCATGACCGATCGTTTCGCCTTGAAAGAGTATCAACGCTTGTTTGTCATAGACGACAACTAAACTGCCCGGTTTTGTTCGCCATGGGCGGGCAACCGGCGCGGCGTGCCTACGCCTGCGCCGTCAATCGAGGCGGGAAGTCGATGAAGTGCAAGACGCTGGTGGGCTCGCTCGCGGTCGGTGGGGCGCTGTGTTTCGGAGTGCAACAGGTTGCCTGCGCGGCCACGGACATCCCGTTCTGGCATGCGCTGGAAGCGGCGCTCGGCGAGCGCGTGAATGCGCTTGCCGCGCAGTTCAATGCATCGCAAAGCGACT
>NZ_JAAGNW010000006.1:0-12159 GCF_010645215.1 Burkholderia multivorans
CATGACGACCGGTCAAGTCACCCTGCTGGGCGCGGGCCCCGGCCATCCCGACCTGCTGACGCTGCAAGCCGCGCGGGCGCTCGCGAGCGCCGACGTGGTGCTGCTCGACGATCTCGTCGATCCCGCCGTGGCCGCGCTCGCGCCGCGTGCGCGCGTGATCCGCGTCGGCAAGCGCGGCGGCTGCCGCTCCACGCCGCAAGCCTTCATCGAACGGCTGATGCGCCGCTATGCGCGACAAGGCGCGCACGTGGTGCGCGTGAAAGGCGGCGATCCGCTGCTGTTCGGCCGCGCGGGCGAAGAGCTGGCCGCGCTGCGCGCTGCGCGGATTCCGGTTGCGATCGTCAACGGCATCTCGTCGGGCTTCGCGGCGGCGGCGGCGCTCGGCGTCTCGCTCACGCACCGCGATCATTGCGCGGGCGTCACCTTCGTGACCGCACACCGGCACGACGACGGCGAACCCGACTGGGCGCGGCTCGCCGCGAGCGGCACGACGCTCGCGATCTACATGGGCATGAGCCGCCTCGCGCGGATCCGCGATGCGCTGCTCGCGGTGCTGCCGGCGACCACGCCGGCGGCGGTCGCGCATGGCGTCGGCCAGCCCGATGAACGGTGCTGGCGCGGTACGCTCGTGCAGCTCGCCGAGGCCGCCGCGCTCGGCAGCCCGGCGGTGATCCTGGTCGGTGCGGCGCTCGCCGCGTGTGCGCAGGAAGCGCAGGTGGCGGTCCGGCAGGCGCCCGATGCGCGCCCCGCGCCGGCCTGCGCAAGCGACGACGCCGGCCGCGCGCCGCGCGCGGCATGACGCGCGCGCCGCACCCCGCGGCCGGCCGCTCGTGGCGGATGCCGCCATGCTGAGCGTGCTGCTCGTCACCGACACCGACAAGCCGATCGGCGACCTGCGCGATGCGCTCGCGCGGCTCGGCTACGCGATGCTGCCCGAGGTCGCGACGCCCGCGCGGCTCGCCGTCGCGATCGAGGAGGATCGCCCCGACGTCGTGATCATCGACACCGAATCGCCGTCGCGCGACACACTCGAACAGCTTGCGGTGATGCATGCGCGCGCGCCGCGCCCGGTGCTGCTGTTCAGCCACGACGCGGACCAGCAGCTGATCCGCTCGGCGGTGGGCGCGGGGGTCAGCGCGTATCTCGTGGAGGGTTTGTCGGCCGCGCGGCTCGCGCCGATCCTCGACGTCGCGCTCGCGCGCTTCTCGCACGACGCGCACCTGCGCCAGCGGCTCGCGGAAGTCGAGCGCGAGCTGACCGAGCGCAAGCTGATCGATCGCGCGAAGCGCGCGCTGATGGACCGCCGCCGGCTGTCCGAACAGGAAGCCTATGCGTGCCCGCGCCGCAGCGCGATGGACCAGGGCATCCGCATCGTCGACGCGGCCCGCCGGCTGCTCGACACCCACGACACCCGCCCACGACCATGACACGCCCGACTCCCGCGCTGCCCGAACGATCCCATCTCCGCGTCGGCTTCGTCGCGCTGAGCGATGCCGCGCCGCTCATCGCCGCCGAGCGGCTTGCGCTCGGCGCGCACCACGGCCTCACACTCGAACTGTGCCGACAGCCGTCGTGGGCGGCCGTGCGCGACAAGCTGCTGTCCGGCGAACTCGACGCCGCGCACGCGCTGTACGGGCTCATCTACGGTGTGCAGCTGGGGCTCGGCGGCCCGCGCGCCGAGATGGCCGCGCTGATGGTGCTGAACCGCAACGGGCAGGCGATCACGCTGTCGAACCGGCTCGCCGAGGCCTATCGCGCGAGCGGCAGCCTGCCGGCGGCGCTCGCGTCGCTGCGGCGCAAGCCGGTGTTCGCGCAGACCTTTCCGACGGGCACCCATGCGATGTGGCTGTATCACTGGCTCGCCGATCACGGCGTGCGGCCGCTGGAGGCGATCCGCAGCATCGTGATTCCGCCGCCGGGCATGGCCGCCGCGCTCGCGGACGGCGAGATCGACGGCTTCTGCGTGGGCGAGCCGTGGAACGCGGTGGCCGAGGCGTGCGGCGCGGGCCGCACCGTCGCGGCGACGAGCGAGGTGTGGCCCGATCATCCCGAGAAGGCGCTTGCGTGCCGGCGCGAATTCGTCGCGCTGTATCCGAACACGGCGCGCGCGCTGATCCGCACCGTGCTCGACGCGTGCCGCTGGCTCGACGACGATGCGCACCGGTGCGAGGCCGCGGGCTGGCTCGCGGAACCGGGCGTGATCGGCGTGCCGCGCGAGCACATCGCGCCGCGCCTGCTCGGCGACTGGGGGCCGGGGCCGTACGCGCAGCCGCCCCGGCCGCTGAGGTTCTTCGACGGGGGCGCGGTCAATCCGCCGCGCGCGGCGGACGGGCGCTGGTTCCTCGCGCAGTATCGGCGCTGGGGGATGCTGGAGGGCGGGGGGGATGACGCGGCGATCGCGGCGGGGGTCGCGCAGACCGCGTTGTATCGCGAGGCGGCGGCGCAGGCGGGGGTGAGGGTGGTGGAGTGAGCGGGGTGGGGTTCCACGCATGCGGTGCCGCACGGCGACAATCCTCGCTACTCGCAGGGCAGCAACGCCAAACCCAGCCCGAAATGCCGGCTCACCAGCTCCCTCCTGCAGCGCCGATAATGGCGCTTCCCGCTCATCCGCCCCTGAGAAGCGCATCGTTTTGAGCCCCCCCTCCCTCGCCGCCCTCCTCACCGAGATCCGCGCCTGCACCGTCTGCGCGCCGTACCTGCCGCACGGCCCGCGCCCCGTGGTGCGCGCGCACCCGCAAGCGCGCATCCTGATCGTCGGCCAGGCGCCGGGCGCGCGCGTGCACGCGTCGGGGATCCCGTGGGACGATGCGAGCGGCGAGCGGCTGCGCGGCTGGCTCGGCGTCGAGCGGGACACCTTCTACGACGAAACGCGCTTCGCGCTCGTCCCGATGGGCTTCTGCTATCCGGGACGCGGCCCCAGCGGCGACCTGCCGCCGCGCCCCGAATGCGCGCCGCTCTGGATGGCACGGCTCCTGCGCGAGCTGCCCGCGATCGAACTGACGCTCCTGATCGGCCAGTACGCCCAGCGCCATTTCCTCGCCCCCGACCAGGCGAGGTCGGTCACCGACACCGTCCGCGCCTGGTCCACCTTCGGCCCGGCCTGCCTCCCCCTGCCCCACCCCTCGCCGCGCAACCAGGCATGGTTCAAACGCCACCCCTGGTTCGCCGACGAAGTCGTGCCGGCGCTGCGCGCGCGGGTCGTGACGCTGATCACCGGCTGAAGCCGCGTCGCCGACGCCCATGGCGGGATCCGCGTACAATCGGCCGCATGGCCATGTACCGGTTGCCCCGTCCCGGCAGGCCGGCCCACCGGGGCGCACGGCCATGCCGCGGCCTACCCAGGACACCGATGCGTCGACTTATGAATACAAGCATTGAGCGCGCGCTGCCGGCCGGCGCGCCCACTCCCCAACCGGCCCTCAGAACTCCGATGAAACCGACCCTGCGCCACCGCCTCATCCACGCGCTCGTCGCGCTCGTCGCATGCGGCGGACTGACCGTGAGCGTCGAGGCCGCCGACCCGCAGGCCGCCGTGCGCATCGACGATCAATCCGCGCCGGCCGCGCTGATCCAGACGATCACGACCCAGGTGCAGAGCGAAGTCGCCGCGCGTGCGATCGATCCGACCGACACCGCGCGGATCATGGAGATCGTCAATCGCGACATCCTGCCGTACACCGACCTGCCGCGCACCACCCGGCTCGTGATGGGCCAGCACTGGCGCACGGCGACGCCGGCGCAGCAGGCCGCGCTGATCCGCGAATTCACGCAGTTGCTGGTGCACACCTATTCGGGCGCGCTCGGCCTCCTGACGCCGAGCCTGCAATTCCAGTACCCGCCGTCCAACGTGAGCGCGACCGCCGAGGACTGCGTGGTCCGGACCATCGCCATGTACAACGGCCAGCCCGTCGAGATCGACTACCGGCTGTCCCGCACCCGGGCCGGCTGGCGCGTCTACGACCTGAATCTGCTCGGCGTATGGCTCGTGCAGGTGTATCGGCAGCAATTCAGCGAGACGATCCGGCGCGACGGCATCGACGGCCTGATCACGCAGTTGTCGGCCAAGAACGCGACGTTCGCCGACGCGCGGCCCGCCGCCCCCACCCGTTGAGCGACACGACGATGCCCCTCGATTCCGCCGCCTTCGTGCTGCACGACATCAGCCGCTTTCCGCTCGTCAGCGTGCGGCTGGATACGCTTCCGCCCGGTTTCGCGCCGCAGTGGGAAGCGGAGATGGATGCGCTGATCGCGCAGGCCCTGCCGTTCGCGGTAATCCATCACGGCACGCCGCTCGACGAAAGCGAAGACGAACGCCAGCGGCGCGCGCATTGGCTGAGCCAGCGCCAGGAGGCGCTGCAGCCGCTCTGCAAGGTACGAATCTTCGTGGAGTACAACGCGGCGCGACGCGCCGCCGCGATCACGCGTTGCCGCGCGGCGATGCATGCGTCGGGCGTGCCCTATCGGGTCGTCGCCACGCTGGACGAGGCCCAGGCGATCGCCTCGCACCGGCTGACGACGGCGCTGACCACGGCGGCCTGAGCGCGCAGGCTCGGCACCCGCGTGATCCGGCCGAGCGGCGGCCGCGCAGTGCGAAAGGCCCGCAGCCAAGGCATCGCCGCGCCGCCCACCCGATCTCGGCACGGCCGGCTTCCCCTCCCCCTCACGCATCCACGCAATACGACGCCATCAGCAACCAGCGCCGCGCATCGCGCTCGCGCTGCCGCTTGCCTTGCAGCGGCGTCGCCTGATGCCAGAACGGCAGCCGGTACACCGCGAACGGCACGTTCAGGTGACCGTCGGCGCTTTCGCAGATCAGCAGTTGCGATCCGACCGACGCGTTGACGAACGACAGGTGCACGTCGACATAGCCGTCGCGGAGATGCGCCTCCTCCGGATGGTGATCGTTGTGCGGCCCCACGTAGTCGCCGTGTTCGTACAGCGTGGCCTGCACGCCGTTGCCGCGCTCCAGCCGGAACCCGGTGGCCGCCTCGGCGAACGCGGCGAGCGACGCGGAGCGCAGCATCGCGATCAGTCCGATCCGCTGCGCCTGCCGGTAGGCTTCGGTGCGCGCCGACGCGAAATAGATCGTCTTCTGCCGCATCGCCTTGCCGAGCGTCTCGCTGTAGTCGCGCGTCATGCCCCAGATGCTGTCGGATGGAATCGCCTTGACCAGCGGCTTCACGTGGCGGCGCAGATGGGTATCGAGCAGCGCATGGCAGCGCGCCGCGACGGCGGGATCGATCAGGCCGGTGAAGAAGTCGAGCCGCGGCGCGGGGCCGGCCGCCCGCGAGTCGGGCCCGCGTTCGAGCAGGCGGCGCCCGCGCCGGTTCAGCAGGTCGGCAAATTCCGCAGGAAATGCGTCCATGATTTCCGTGTCCCTCAGGTCCCCGCAGCGCGCCCGGTCGGCGCGCACGGCGCTGCCGGGTACGTATCGTGACGGTGCATGCCGTCCGTTTCCCGGTTTCCCAGCCGCGGAACAATCGGGATCGGCTATATATATCGCCACGCTCCGCCGATGACAATAGATCCGAATCCGGGTTCGCCTGCCTCCGCGCACATCGATCGTTGCACCGTGGTAAACAGCGAACGGCGTTGACTCGCAACCCATGAACAGGCGGCATAAGCTAGTCACCAAACAAGCTAAGGCGGCCTGCGCCGCGCTCCTATAATCGGTCGACCTTCACAAGGAGACAGGAGCGCAACGATGACCGACACGACCGCCCCCGAGTGGCGCCTCGAAACGATTGCCGTCCATGGCGGCTACAGTCCCGACCCGACCACGCGCGCGGTCGCCGTGCCGATCTACCAGACCGTCGCGTTCGCGTTCGACGACACCCAGCACGGCGCCGACCTGTTCGACCTGAAGGTCCAGGGCAACATCTATTCGCGGATCATGAATCCGACCCAGGACGTGCTCGAACAGCGCGTCGCCGCGCTCGAGGGCGGCGTGGGCGCGCTCGCGCTCGCCTCGGGCCAGGCGGCCGTCACCTATTCGATCCTGACGATCGCCGAGGCCGGCGACAACATCGTCTCGTCGAGCACGCTGTACGGCGGCACCTACAACCTGCTGGCGCATACGCTGCCGCAGTACGGCATCACCACGCACTTCGCGGATCCGCGCGACCCGGCGTCGTTCGAGGCGCTGATCGACGCGCGCACCAAGGCGATCTTCGCGGAATCGGTCGGCAATCCGCTCGGCAACATCACCGACATCGCTGCGCTCGCGGACATCGCGCCTCGCCACGGCCTGCCGCTGATCGTCGACAACACGGTGCCGTCGCCGTACCTGCTGCGGCCGTTCGAGCACGGCGCGGACATCGTCGTGCACTCGCTGACCAAGTATCTCGGCGGCCACGGCACGAGCCTCGGCGGCGCGATCGTCGATTCCGGCAAGTTCCCGTGGAGCGAGCACGCGGACCGCTTCAAGCGGCTCAACCAGCCCGACGTCAGCTATCACGGCGTCGTGTATACCGAGGCGTTCGGCCCGGCCGCGTACATCGGCCGCGCGCGCGTCGTGCCGCTGCGCAACACCGGCGCGGCGATCTCGCCGTTCAACGCGTTCCAGATCCTGCAGGGCATCGAGACGCTCGCGCTGCGCCTCGACCGGATCAGCGAGAACGCGCTGAAGGTCGCGCAGCATCTCGCGCGGCACGAGAAGGTGGAATGGGTCAATTACTCGGGGCTGCCCGACCACCCCGACCACGCGCTCGTGAAGCGCTACCTGTCGGGGCGCGGGCCCGGCATCCTGACCTTCGGCGTGAAGGGCGGCCGCACGGGCGGCGCGGCGTTCCAGGATGCGCTGAAGCTGTTCACGCGGCTCGTCAACATCGGCGACGCGAAATCGCTCGCGACCCACCCCGCATCGACCACGCACCGGCAGCTGTCGCCGGACGAGCTCGCGAAGGCCGGCGTGCGCGAGGAAACGGTGCGGCTGTCGATCGGGATCGAGCATATCGACGACCTGCTCGCGGATCTGGATCAGGCGCTCGCGGCAAGCTGACGCGCAGAGTGCATCACGCATGACGAGGGGGCCGCGCGGCCCCCTTATTTCATGGGCGGGGCGTCGATCCGGCAGAGATAGGCCATGCCGTCCGCCGTCTCGACTTCGCGGATCGCCGACGCGCGCGCCGCCGCGATCGCCTTCGGCCAGAAGCGCCGTGCGGGTGCGTTGTCGCGCATGACGGCGATCTCCCACCGGCCCGGATGCGCGCGAAACAGCGCGAGCGCGGCCGACACGCCGCGGCCCGCGCGCCGCGCCGCGTGCACGATATAGAACTCCGCCCTCGAAAAATCCACGCCTTCGTCGCCCGGCGCGCGCACAAAGGCGAACCCGATCGGTTCGTCCGCGTCGCGGATGAGATAGGGCCAGCGCGGTTCCCCGTCCTGCCAGTAAGCGTCGAAGTAGGGATAGTCGTCGTCCGCGCCCAGTTCGCGCAGGTAGGCCGACAGCCAATTCCTCAGCAGCGGCTGGTCCGCTTCGCTTGCGATGATGATGTCGATCGGCATGTGCATGTCCTCCTTCGTGATGAGCGACCTTGACACCCGGACGGGCTGTCGACCAGAAAACACCCTGCTCACCAGGTCGGCACCATCACGGTTCAAGCCCGGCAGTGTATGCCAACGATATTGATCTCCTGCAGCCACCACGCGATCTTCTGCGCGCCCGTGAGCCCATGTACCGTGTCGGCCAGCACTTGGCAGCTTGCTTGGAGAGGGGCCGTTCGCGTCATTGCCGCATGCCTCTGAGTTCCGCCAGAAATGCCGTACTGATTTCCACGGCCTGCTCGGCGCTCGTTGGTTCTACATCCTCACCGTGCGCGGTCGCATTCATGATGCGGAGAAATTCGAGAAAGCGCTCGGTGCTGGCCGGTGCCATGCCGCGTCGATGCAATTCACGCAACATATTGCCGATACCCGCGGGCAGCGTCGAAGCAGGGTCGTTGTCGGACAGGATATCCCGTAAGGTCCGCTCGATCTCGATGCGCAACTTGACGACGGACAGCAGCGGAAACTCGCGCGCAAACTCTTCGGCGGTTGGCAGCGCCTGCTGCAACTGCGGTGACAGCGCCGGTGAGAGCCGGTATTGGGCAACGCCCATCGGTTTGCTCGAATCGCGCAAGGCATATTCGACGATCACCTCATTACGGCCATTGCACAGGATGATGCCAATGGTCGGCTGATCGTCTTTGTGCCGAAGCTGGTCGTCGACAGCGGAAAGGTAGAAGTTCATCTTGCCTGCGAACTCGGGCTTGAATTCGTCGATCTTCAACTCAACGACGACGAAGCAGCGCAATCGCAGGTGATAGAAGAGAAGATCGAGGTAGTAATCCTGGCCGCCGACTTCAAGATGGTACTGGCTGCCGACAAAGGCAAAGCCCTTGCCCAGTTCGAGGATCAGCGCGCGCAGGTGCTCGATCAGACCATGTTCGAGATCACGCTCCAACATATCGGGACCAAGCGCGAGGAAGTCGAAGGTATAGGGGTCTTTGAAGAGTTGCTGGGCAAGCTCGGACTGTACGTCGGGCAACGTCCGTGGGAAGTTGGTGAGCGCCTTGCCCTGGCGCGCGAACAGCTTGCTCTCGATCTGGTGAACAAGGACAGCGCGGCTCCAGCCGTGTTCGATGGTCTGCCGTGCGTACCATGCACGCTCCTCGGGCACCTTGACGGTATCGAGAAGGCTGACGTTATGCCCCCAGGGCAATTGTGCAACGACTCGTTGCACAAATTCCCCATCGGGCCAGGCGTCGGCAAAGGCACGCATATATTTGAGATTTCGGGCCGAAAGTCCGGTCATTTCAGGGAATGCCCGGCCCAGATCGACAGCCAGCCGATCAATCACCTTGGCCCCCCAACCTTCCCGCCCCTGTCGAATCAAAATGTCACGGCCAATACCCCAATAAAGCAGGATCAATTCGCGATTGACCGACAGGCTGGCGCGGTGACGGGACTCGGCAATCCTCTTCTTCAAGTCACCGACGAAGGCCTTGTAGGTCCGCCCGGCGAAATCCACGGTCGATTTTGCAGTTCCGGCACGACTCTTTCCTTGCGATGTCGGGATGAGCGGTAGTTGCCCCGACTGCCACGAGCCTTGTCACCCACCACAACTACAGGAATTTCCGTCGCCAGTGCGACAGGTAGTCGACGGTGCAGCCTTCTCGCCGGCCACCCGCACGGGATCATCTTGAGCATGGTAATGCCACGCCGAGCGCCATACGTGGTCTTTGCTGGTAGCTCCAACCGCATCGACAGCGGATTAGGTGAGCTTGTGCTCAGTCACGACGCCTCCTGGCTCGGGATCGGGCGCAGGAACCAGCCAGGCGCCACGGCATCGGAAAATGTGTCGCAAGCTGTCCGGTCATGGCGTGAGGCCAGACAGCACTATCTTTTTAGGAAACCAAGCACAGCAGGCCTTCGTGGGTTCCAGCGTAATCCCATGCCATGCCCGGGAAGCAAGCCCTCAAGCAGCCACGTACTCATCGACAAACATTTCCCCCCATCCGTCACAGCCCGGACATCGCCGCGTCCTCTTCGGCGGGACGAACACAGTCACTCCCAAGCCATCGTTTGGCATTCGAATCGATTGACGGGCGATCCATTCTTTCCGGATGACACCGGCACTGCGTCCGCGCGACGCGTGGCCTGCGGCGTCGCGTCACCACGAGACCTCCGGATCGCGTACCGACTCACGGTGTTGTGAACCTCAAGGAGATGCGCCATGCTGGACCCGAAAATGCTTCGCCAACTCAAGAACACCGCCCAGGACGACGCCTCGCGCATGCCGGGCCTGACCGGCAAGAACATCCTGGTGGCCTACTGGCAAAACTGGGCAAGCAGCCCCGGCCAGGGCTACCGGGAGGGCGCGTTCGCCGACATGGCGCTGACCGGGATCGACGACGCCTATAACGTGATCGCTGTCGCCTTCATGAAAGGCAGCGGCATCCCGACCTTCAAGCCATACAAAGGCTCGGATGCCGAGTTCCGCGCGCAGGTCGGCGCACTCAACGCACAGGGGCGCGCGGTGCTGATCTCGCTCGGCGGCGCCGA
This sequence comes from Burkholderia multivorans, assembly GCF_010645215.1. Classification (GTDB taxonomy): domain Bacteria; phylum Pseudomonadota; class Gammaproteobacteria; order Burkholderiales; family Burkholderiaceae; genus Burkholderia; species Burkholderia multivorans_A. The sequence continues at coordinate 10,045 of NZ_JAAGNW010000006.1, forward strand.
AGCGCAGATCGAACTTCACGCCGGGCAGGAAGACGCGCTCGCATACGAAATCATCCGTCTCGTCGAGACCTACGGGTTCGACGGGCTCGACATCGATCTCGAACAATCCGCGATCACGTCCGCCGGCAACACGACGGTGATCCCGGCCGCGCTGCGCCTGGTCAAGGATCACTACGCCAAGGAAAGCCAGCACTTCATCATCTCGATGGCGCCGGAATTTCCCTATCTGCGCGAGAACGGCGGCTATGTGCCCTACCTCCAGGCGCTCGACGGCTATTACGACTTCATCGCGCCGCAGTACTACAACCAGGGCAGCGACGGCGTCTGGGTCGACGGTCTCGGCACGCTCAGATGCAACGAGGACGCGACGCGCGAGGATTTCCTGTACTACCTGACCGACAGCCTCGTGACCGGCACGCGCCAGTTCACGCGCATTCCCGCCGACAAATTCGCGATCGGCCTGCCGAGCAATGCCAACGCCGCCCAAACGGGCTATGCGGTCGATGCGCAGAGTGTGACCGGCGCGCTGGCGCGACTGAAAAAGGCGGGTCACGCGATCCGCGGACTCATGACCTGGTCGGCCAACTGGGATGATGGCGTCGATGTGAGCGGCCGTCGTTACGACTGGGAATTCGCGCGTCGCTACGGCTATCTGACGCGCGGCGGCGAGCCGGCCGAACGCACGAAGGAAGGATCGACGGCACGCTGATCGTCCCGCCCTTCGGCGCATGCCGTGGCGCGTTCGCAGTGAGGAGATCAGCGGCAGCGCGGCATGGGTTGCGTCACATACCGATGCCGCGCTGCCTCACGGTCCCGCGCCCCGCGCCTACCGCGCCGCGCGCGTGCGCTGCCACTGCTCGCCCAGCCCGGCGACCCCGAGACGCAGCGCCTGGCCCGGCTTCAGATACACCGGCGCGGGCTTCACGCCCATCCCGACGCCCGGCGGCGTGCCGGTCGAGATCACGTCGCCGGGCTGCAGGCTCATGCAGCGCGACAGATACGCGATCAGCTGCGCAACCGTGAACACCATCGTGCGGGTATTGCCGTTCTGGTCGCGATGTCCGTCCACATCGAGCCACAGATCCAGCTGCTGCGGATCGGCGATCTCGTCGCGCGTGACGAGCCACGGCCCGATCGGCCCGAAGGTATCGAAGCCCTTGCCCTTGTCCCACTGGCTGCCGCGTTCGAGCTGCCACTCACGCTCCGACACGTCATTGACCACGCAATAGCCGGCCACGTGTTCGAGCGCATGCGCCTCGTCGACATCCTTGCAGGCCTTGCCGATCACGACGCCCAGCTCCACCTCCCAGTCGGTCTTGAGCGAGCCCTTCGGAATCTCGATTCCGTCGTTGGGCCCGCACACGGCGCTCGTCCACTTCGCGAACACCACGGGCTCGGTCGGCACCGGCAGCCCGGCCTCCGCCGCGTGGTCCGCGTAGTTCAGCCCGATGCAGACGAACTTGCCGATCGCGCCCACGCACGGCCCGATGCGCGGCTCGCCCGGCACGCGCGGCAGCGTCGTCGGGTCGATCGCGCGCAGCCGCGCGAGGCCCGCGTCGGTCAGCGCCTCGCCCGCGATGTCGGACACCCGCGCCGACAGGTCGCGCAGCGCGCCCTGCGCATCGAGGATGCCCGGTTTTTCCTGGCCCACCGGGCCGTAACGCAGCAATTTCATGACGTGTCCTCTCCAGGGTCTGTTTACATCATCAATTGGACCAGCCGCCGTCGATCACATGCGCGTGCCCGGTCGTGAACGCTGATTCGTCCGACGCGAGATACAGCGCGAGCGCCGCGATCTCGTCGGCGGTGCCGATGCGGCCCATCGGCTGGCGCGCGACGAACGCCGCGCGCACCGCGTCGACGGTCGCATGCTGCGCGCGCGCCTGCTCGACGATGCGCGCATCGAGCGACGGCGATTCGACCGTGCCCGGGCAGATCGCATTGCAGCGGATCCCGTGCGTGACGAAATCCGCCGCGACCGCCTTCGTGAGCCCGATCACCGCCGCCTTCGACGCGCCATACGCGCATCGGTTCGGCACCCCTTTCACGCTCGACGCCGCCGACGCCATGTTGATGATCGAACCGCGCCCGCGCTCCAGCATCGCCGGCAGGAAC
>NZ_JAAGNW010000006.1:12169-14391 GCF_010645215.1 Burkholderia multivorans
ATCGATGCGGAGATCCGTGGCGATCACGCGCGCGCCCTCGTGCGCGAACCGCTCCGCCGTCGCGCGGCCGATGCCTTGCGCGGCGGCGGTCACGAGCGCGAGCTTGCCTGCCAGTCTTTTTACCATCTGCGACTCCCGATGAAATGACAGCAACGACATAACGAGTATTGGAGCATTCACTGCGCGGACGCGCCCGCTTCGGCCGCTGTCAGCCGATAGAAAGCCGCGGCGTTGCCGCCGAAGATCGCGTCCTGCGCCGCGCCGCCCAGCGCGTCGGTCAGGCGCAATGCGCTCGCGCGCCAGCCGGCGTAAGCGCCGTTCAGGTTCAGCACCGGCCAGTCGCTGCCCCATATCAGCCGCGTCGCGCCGAAGCACGCCGCCAGATGGGCGACGTAGGGCGCGAGCGTCGCGTCCGACCAGCCCGGCGCGGCCTCGGTCGCAAGCCCCGACAGTTTGCACCACACATTGGGCAGCGCAGCGAGCTGCGCGATGCCGTCCGCCCACGGCTGCCACGCCTCGCGCCCCGCGCGGATCGGCGGCTTCGCACCGTGGTCGACCACGATCCGCAAGCGCGGAAAGCGCCGCGCGAACACGACGAGCGGCGCGAGGTGGCGCGGCTGCACGAGCGCGCCGAGCGCGAGGTCGTGCGCGAGCAGCGCGTCGATCGCGGGCGCGAGCGCCGGATCGGCGATCCAGGCGTCGTCCGGCAAATCCTGCAGCATCGGCCGCACGCCCTTGAAGCGCGGCGCGCGCGCCAGCGCGGCGATGATCTCCGCTGCGTCGGGCGCGCGCAGCGGCGCCCAGCCGACCACACCCGCGAGCGACGCATCGGCGCGCGCCAGCTCGAGCAGCCAGTGGGTTTCAGCCAGCGTCGGCGCGGCCTGCACCGCAATCGTGCGGGTCACGCCGGCCGCCGCGCGCAGCGGCGCGAGGTCGGCCGGCCCATACGGCCGGTACAGCGGCGCGAGCGCGGGCGTGAGCCAGCCGTAGTCGCCGCGCGCGGGATCCCAGTAATGCTGGTGCGCGTCGATCGAGAGGGCCGTCATGCTCATACTCATGCTCAGGTTCGCGGCGTCGGCGCGGCGGGATCGAGCAGCCCCGCGTCGCGCAGCGCGTCCCAGAACGCGGGCGGGATCGGCGTCGCGAACGCCTCGACGTTCTCGCGCACCTCGCGCGCCGACGCCGCGCCCGTCAGCACCGTCGCCACCGCCGGGTGCGCATACGGAAAGCGCAGCGCGGCAGCGGCGAGCGGCACGCCGTACGCGTCGCACACCGCCTCGATCCGCGCGACCCGCTCGATCACCGCGGCGGGCGCCGCGCCGTAGTCGTACTTGAGGTCGCCCTTCACGCCGCGCGCGAGAATGCCCGAATTGAACACGCCGCCGAGCAGCAGCGCCACGCCGCGCTGCTCACAGGCCGGCAGCAGGTCCGCGAGCGGCCCTTGTTCGAGCAGCGTGTAGCGGCCGGCGAGCAGCGCGCAATCGATGTCGAACGCGGCGAGCGCGTCGAGAATCACCGCGCTTTCGTTCACGCCGAGGCCGACCGCCTTCACCGCGCCCGCCGCGCGCAATGCGTCGAGCGCGCGAAAGCCGCCGCCCGTCGTCAGTTGCGACCAGTAGTGCGCGTGCCGGTCGCGATGCGTGAGGCGGCCGATGTCGTGCACGAGCAGGATGTCGATCTCGGGCAGGCCGAGCCGCTGCTGGCTGTCCTCGAACGCGCGCAGGATGCCGTCGTGGCTGTAGTCGTACACCGCCTCGAACGGCAGCGGCTGCCGCCAGCCCTCGCTGCCGTCGTAGGGCGTCGTGCGCGGCACATAGCGACGCCCCGCCTTGGTCGACAGCACGTAGTCGGCGCGCGGATAGGCGCGCAGCGCGGCGCCGAGCCGATGCTCGGCGCGCGTGTGGCCGTAGTGCGGCGCGGTATCGAAATAGCGGATGCCGGCCTGCCAGGCGGCGTCGACGGTGGCCTGCGCGTCGGCGTCCGACAGGTCGCGATACAGGCCGCCGAGCGGCGCGGTGCCGAGGCCGAGCGCCGTCAGCGTCAGGCCGCGCGCACCCACCGGGCGGCGCAGGCCGAGCGCGGCCGAGGCGCGCGGCGACGGCGGCGCATCCGCCGCCGTCATGCGCGCGGCCCCGACGAGACGCCGCCGGGCAGGCAGGACGGGCCGAGCGGTTCGAATGCCTTGTACGTCAAGATGAACTCCTGATGGCCGAGCGCTTCCG
>NZ_JAAGNW010000006.1:14401-20348 GCF_010645215.1 Burkholderia multivorans
ATATCCATGTCGCCCGCGAGCTTGCGGAAGGTGGCGGGATTCGCGCACACCTTGATCACCGGCGCGAGCGCGGAGCCCACCACCGAGCCGCGCCCCGTCGTGAACAGGATCACGTGCGCGCCGCACGCGATCAGTTCGGCGATCTCGGCATTGTCGCTGATATTCGGAAAGCCGAAGCGCGGTTCGCCGTCCGGCACGACGTCGAGCAGGTACAGCCCCGAGGTCGGCGGCAGGTCGCCGGGCTTGACGAGGCCGACGATCGGCGACGCGCCGCTCTTCGCATACGCGCCGAGCGACTTCTCCTCCTGCGTCGTGAGGCCGCCGTCGGCATTGCCGACGGCGAAGCTGCCGTGGCCGAGCGCGGCGTAATAGCGCTCGGCCTTGCGCACCGCCCCGACGATCTCGCGCCCCAGTTCGGGACGCGCGGCGCGCTGCGCCATGTGCGGCTCGCAGCCGACCAGCTCGCCCGTCTCCTCGAACAGGCAGGTCGCGCCCTGCGCGATCAGCAGATCGAACGCGCGACCCACGGCGGGGTTCGCGGTGATCCCGCTCGTGCCGTCCGAGCCGCCGCAGATGGTGCCGACCACCAGTTCGTCGAGCGTCATCGGCGCCTTGCGCTGCGCGGCGAGCCGCGTGCGCGCGTCGCGCACCCAGGCGACGCCCGCGTCGATCGTGCCCAGCGTGCCGCCCGCTTCCTGGATCGTCAGCACCGCGGTCGGCCGGCCGCTCGCGCGCACCGCGTCGACCAGGTAGTGCTTGTTCATGCTCTCGCAGCCGAGCGACACGAACAGCACCGCGCCGACGTTCGGATGGGTCGCGAGCCGCGCGAGCATCTTCTCCGCATAGGCGTTCGGATAGCAGCCCGGGAAACCGATCAGGTGCACGGGCGGCGCGGCGCATTCGGGCGCATCCGGCGCGCGCGGCGGCGTGCGGAAGCTCGCGACGATCTCGCGCGCGACGTGGTGCGCGCACTCGACCAGATAGGCCACCGCGACGATATTGCGGATGCCCTTGCGCCCGTCGCTGCGCGGATAGCCGGCCAGGATCGCGGCGGCGACGCCGGGCTGGGCGGCGGTGGATGCTGTCAGGGTCATGATGCGTCCTCCTTCGGGCGCGCGGCTGCGCGTCACCGTTCGACGAAGGCGTGGCCCGCGTCGTGCGTATAGGTCGGCAGGTAATCGCTGACGAGATTGTGGGTATGCAGATGCTCGCCGCGCGCGACCGCCCGGACCACGTGGCCGATCGGCGCGCCGTAGCGCCGCACCTTGTCGCCGTCCGCGAGCGGGCGGCGCGCGACCTTGTGGCCCAGCTCGACCGTCTGCGCGAGCGCCACCGGCTCGCCGTCGATCAGCACGCGCGTGCCGGCCTCGAGCCGGGTCGCCGCGATCAGGCAGTTGTCGTCGGGCGACAACAGCAGGAGGCGCGGATCGGTCGACGGCGCGCTCATGCCGGCGCATCCGCGCCCGCGATGCGGGCGACCATCAGCGCGCCGAGGATGATCGCGCCGTAGATGGCCTGGATCCAGAACGACGGCACCTGCGCGAGGGTCAGCAGGTTCTGCACGACGCCGAGCAGCAGCACGCCCGTGAGCGCGCCGAGCAGGCTGCCCTTGCCGCCGTCGAGCGAGATGCCGCCGATCACCGCCGCCGCGAACACCGTGAAGATCATGCCGCTGCCCTGGTTCGCGTTGATCGCGCCGACATAGCCGGTCACGACCAGCCCGCCGAGCGCCGCGAGCACCCCGCCCAGCACGAACACCGCCCAGGTGAGGCGCTCGACGCGGATCCCCGCCGCGCGCGCGGCCTCCGGATTGCCGCCGATCGCGTACAGCGCGCGGCCGAGCCGGTGATAGCGCAGCATGAACGCGGCCGCGCCGAACGCCGCCGCCGCGAGCCACACCGACAGCGGCAGCCCGAGGAACAGCAGGGTCGCGAGCGCGAGGAACGCGGGCGGCAGGTCGAACAGCGTGCCGCCGCGCGTCGCGCCGACCAGCACGCCGCGCAGCACGATCAGCATGGCGAGCGTGACGATGAAGGCGTTCAGGCGCATGCGCACCACCAGGAAGCCGTTCACCCAGCCGATCGCGGCGCCGGCCGCGACGGTTGCCGCGAGGCAGGCCGCGACCGGCCATTCGAAGCCGAAGCCGGCCGACGCGGCGGGCATCGCGAGCATCGCGCCGAGCGCCGGCGCGACGCCGACCGTCGATTCGAGCGACAGGTCGAACTTGCCCGTCAGCACGATCAGCGCCTCGGCGAGCACGACCAGCGCGAGCGCCGCCGACGCGCCCAGCACGCTCGTCAGGTTCGCGCGGGTCAGGAAGCTCGGGCTCACGAGCGCGCCGATCGTGATCAGCAGCACGAGCGCCGGCACCAGCGCGAGATCGCGCAGGCGCGCGGGCACGAAGCGCCGGCGCGGCCCGCCGCGCATGCCGACGGCCGGATTCCCCGCGGCGAGCGCGGGACGCATCAGTTCAGGTTTCATGGCGTTCGACTCCTTCAATGCATGCAATCAGATCCGCGTCCTGCCAGCCGGCCGCGTGTTCCGCGACGACGCGGCCGCGAAACATCACGAGCACCCGGTCGCACGCGCGCAGGTCGTCCAGCTCGCCCGACGCGACCAGCACCGCCGTGCCCGCCGCGCGCACCTGCTCGACCACGGCGAGCAGCGCGGCCTTCGACTTGACGTCGACGCCGGCGGTGGGATCGATCAGCACCAGCACGCGCGGCTCGTTCGCGAGCGCGCGCGCCATCACGACCTTCTGCTGGTTGCCGCCCGACAGCCCGGCGACCGCCTGCCGCGGCCCCTGCGCGACGATGCCGAGCGCCTCGATCATGCGCACGCCGAACGCGCGCTGACGCGCGGGCGATACGAAGCCCAGCGGACCGAATCGATCGGCGATGGTCAGCGAGGCGTTCTCGGCGATCGACTGGCCGGGCACCAGCCCTTCGCGATGCCGATCCTTCGGCACGCAGCCGACGCCGAGCGCGAGCGCCGCCGGCACGTCGCCCGGCGGCAGCGCGTGCGCATCGACGCGGATCGCGCCCAGGCGCGGCGCGCGCAGCCCCGCGACCGCCTCGGCGACGCCCGTGCGGCCGCTGCTCGTCGCGCCCGCGAGCCCGACCACCTCGCCGCGCCGCACCTCGAACGACACCTCGCGATAGTCGTCGCCGGCGATCCGCTCCACCCGCAGCGCGACCGGCGCGTCGGCCGCGCACGGCGCGCGGCGCGCGGCGTCGACCGGGGCGACGCCGCCGCGCTCGCCCGTCATCGCGTCGATCAGCGCGTCGCGCGGCAGCGCCGCCACCGGCGCGCTGACGATGTGCCGCGCGTCGCGCAGGACGGTCACCGCCTGGCAGATCTCGTACACCTCCTGCAGGTGATGCGAGATGAACAGGAAGGTCACGCCGTCGCGCTGCAATTCGCGGATCCGCGCGAACAGCCGCTTGATCTCGTCGCCGTCGAGCTGCGCGGTCGGCTCGTCGAGGATGATGAAACGCGCGCCGTACGACAGCGCGCGCGCGATCTCGACCAGCTGGCGCGACTCGACGCCCAGGTCGCCCGCGCGCGTGTCCTCGCCGACCTCGAGGCGCCAGTGATCGAGCAGCGCGCGCGCGTCGCGGCGCAGGCCGCGCCAGTCGATCGCGCCGCGCCGCAGCGGCTGGCGGTTGATGAACAGGTTTTCCGCGACGCTCAGCTCGCGCACGATCGTCGAATGCTGGTAGACGCAGGCGACGCGCGCGCGCCACGCGTCGCGATCGGCGAGCGGCGGCGCGGCCGCGCCGTGAAAGCGCACCTCGCCCGCGTCGGGCGCGCGCAGCCCGGTGAGGATCGACACCAGCGTCGACTTGCCCGCGCCGTTGCGGCCGACGAGCGCGTGCGACTCGCCGGGCCGCACGCACAGCTCGACCTCCGCGAGCGCGAGATGCGGACCGAAGCGCTTGCTGACGCCGCGCGCCTCGACGACGGGCGCGCCCGCCGCGCCGGACGATGAGGCGTTCATTTGAGCGTATTGCCCCACAGCTGCCGGTCGTCGACGTTCGCTTTCGTCACGAGCGGCGCGGGCAGCTGATCCTCGAGCAGGCCCGGCCCGCGCTCGACGATCGTGCTGCCGTGATCGGTCGGCCCCGGCCGGAACGTCTGCCCGGCCAGCGCCGCCTTCAGGTAGTACAGCCCGTACTTCGCATACAGGTCGGCCGGCTGCGACACGGTCGCATCGATGTCGCCGCGCCGGATCGCCTCGAACTCCTGAGGAATGCCGTCGTTGCTGACGATCACCACATGGCGCGGATCGCCGGCCGGGAACAGCAGCTGCTTGCGGCGCAGGGTCTGCAGCGTCGGCGCGAGATAGACCCCGCCCGCCTGCATGTAGATCGCCTTCACGTCGGGATTCGCGGCCAGCAGGCTGTCGAGCGCGGCGGCGGCGGCATCGCCCTGCCACGCGGCGGGAATCTCCAGCAGCGCAAGCTGCGGGAAGCCCTTCAGGCAGGCGCGGAACGCTTCCGAGCGATCGCGCCCGTTGACCGAGGCGAGATCGCCCATGATCTGCACGACCTTGCCGCGCGGCACGTGCGCGCCGATGTAGCGGCACGCCTTCTCGCCGTAAGCGTGGTTGTCGGCGCGCACCACCATCGCGACCTTGCCCTGGGTCGGCGCGACGTCCACCGCGACCACCGGCACCTTGCGCGCGGCGGCCGCATCGAGCGCCCGGCCGATCGCCGCCGAATCGAGCGGCCCGACTACGATGCCGCGCGCGCCGAGGTTCAGCAGCGTGTTAACGTCGGTGATCTGCTGCGCCGGATCGCCGTTCGAGTTGACGGGCGCGAGCAGATCGAGCCCCAGCACCTTCGCATAGTGCGGCAGATACGCGTGGTACGACTGCCAGAACGGCGACGTCAGCAAGGGCAGGTCGGCGCCCACCTTGCCGGCATCGGCGCGGGCGGGCGGCCCCGCGAGCGCGCAGGCGAGCGCGACGCAGACAGCCCAGGAACGGGGACGATTGATCGGAGTCATGCCTGTCTCCTATATGCGTTTAGTAATCTTGAGTAAAACGCCTACCCGCTGCGTAATGGCGCCGGTATTGTTATGTAGATCGCATGCAATTCATTCACGGGTAAACGTATTATTCATAGACGGATTTTTTGAAGTCAAGCAAGGTGCGGTGCACCATTACTCCGGACTTTCCCTAGCCCTGACCCCACGTACATGAAGACCACGAAAGCACAGCCCCCCGGTCCCGACGACCAGGACGAACCAGACAGCGACGAAGTCGAGCGCTACCGCGCGCCTGCGCTCGACAAGGGCCTCGACATCCTGGAGCTGCTGGCCGAGCAGAAGGAAGGCCTGACCCGCACCGAGATCACCAAGGAGCTCGGCCGCAACGCGAGCGAGATCTACCGGATGCTCGAACGGCTCGTCGTGCGCCAGTACGTGATGCGTTCGCCGGGCGGCGACCGCTATACGCTGAGCCTCAAGCTGTTCGCGCTCGCGCATCGCCACCCGCCGATGAGCCGGCTGATCGCCGAGGCGCTGCCGCCGATGCAGCGCTTCGCGGACGCGGCCGAGCAGTCGTGCCACCTGTCCGTCTACGATCGCGGCAACCTGCTCGTGATCGCGCAGGTGGACGGCCCCGGCACCTGGGGGATCTCGGTCCGGCTCGGCTCGCGGGTGGGGCTCGTCGACACCGCGTCCGGCGAGGTGATGCTCGCGTTCCAGACCGCCGACCAGCGCACCCACATGCTGGCCGAGCACACCCGCGTCAAGGGCGAGACGACGCTCGACACCGACGCGCTCGCGCACCGCTGCGAGGCGATCCGCACGCGCGGCCACCTGCAGCAGGAGAGCCGCCAGACCTTCGGCGTCACCGACCTCACCTACCCGATCCTCGGGCCGGCCGGCCATGCGATCGCCGCGCTGACCTGCCCGTACCTGCGGCGCATCGACGCCTACG
>NZ_JAAGNW010000006.1:20358-22456 GCF_010645215.1 Burkholderia multivorans
GCGCGGTTTATCGATGTCGAGGAATGCTTTCATCTGACGGAATGTGAAATGATCTGGGGTTTGCGTTCACGCGCAACGCGCGCCGCGTCCGGATGGTGCGCGCCACCTGGAGCGAGATCGATGCCGTCACCTCAGCCCGACCTTGTCTCGACCGCCAGCGCGCGGTCGATCGCCGCCTCCGTCAACGCCGGCCGCAGCCGCGCCGCCGACCATGCGGAAGCGGCGCTCGAACGCCTCGCGCGCCTCGCGCCGCTCAACGCGATGACGCACGTCGACGCGGCGCTGGCGCGGCAGACGGCGGCGCGCGTCGACGCGGCGCGCGCCGAGGGCCGCACGCTGCCGCTCGCCGGCGTGCCGTTCGTGATCAAGGACAACCTCTATACGCCGGACCAGCCGACCACGGGCGCGAGCCCCGCGCTCGAAGGCTTCGCCGCGCCGCGCCACGCGACCACCGTGCGGCAGTTGCTCGACGCGGGCGCCGTGCCCGTGGGCAAGGCGAACATGCACGAGCTGGCGTTCGGCATCACGAGCGCGAACGCGCATTACGGCGCGGTGGGCAACCCGCACGATCCGGCGCGCGTCGCGGGCGGGTCGAGCGGCGGCACCGCGGCCGCCGTCGCGGCCGGCATCCCGTTCGGGCTCGGCACCGACACGGGCGGCTCGGTGCGGATCCCGGCCGCGTTCTGCGGCGTCTACGGGCTGCGGCCGACGCTGCACCGCTACTCGACCGACGGCGTGCTCGCGCTCTCGCACACGCGCGACACCGTCGGCCCGATCGGTCACGATCTCGACGACCTGCTGCTGCTCGACAGCGTGCTCGCCGGCGCTGCGTCGGAGCCCGTCGCGCCGCCGCTCGCGGGCCTGACGATCGGGGTGCCCGGCGCGCCCTACACCGACGGCTTCGATCCGTTCGTCGCCGCAGCGCTCGACGACGCGCACGCACGGCTCGCGAAGGCGGGCGCGCGCCTCGTGCCGATCGACGCGCGCGCGCTGCACGACGCGGACGAGGCGTGCGGCTTCGCGATCGTGGCGTTCGAGACTCTCGCGTACTGGCGGCGCTTCAGCGCGGATCGGCTCGGGCTGCCGTTCGCCGAATTCGTCGCGCGGCTCGCGAGCCAAGACGTGCGCAACCTGTTCCAGGCGCTGCTCGAAGCGCCGCCGTCTAGCCAGGCTTACGCGGCCGCGCTCGACACGCGCACCACGATGATCCACTGGTACGACCAGGCATTTCGTCATAGCGGTGTCGATTGCCTGCTGATGCCGACGGTGTCCTGCGTCGCGCCGCTCATGAGCGCGAGCCGGCACGACCTCGCGCCGGCGCAGGCGGGTGCGCTGTTCTCCCGCGTGCTGCGGCAGACCAGCCCGGCGACGCTCGCGGGCGTGCCGTCGGTGTCGCTGCCGGCGGGGCGCGTCGCGCAAGCGCCCGCGCCCGTCGGCTTGATGCTCGAAGGGCCGGCGGGCAGCGACCGGCGCCTGCTCGCGATCGCGCGCGCGCTCGATCGGCTGTTGCGCGACGCGGGTTGAAGCTCGAAGGGTGGGCAGGCAGCGGCTGGTTGCGAGCGTGCGGCCCACGGCTACGCGCACGCCGGGCCCAACCAGGCTGCACGCCTGCCGCAAGCTCGCCTGCCGCACCCGCCCCCGCCTCGAACGTCGCACCCGCCGCGTTACGCTAAAATGGCGGCCCTTTTCAATACTTCGCCCGCTCGCCCGGCGGCGGCGGGCGCGTCTCACGGATCTCATGGCCAAACTTCTGACCGATCTCGAATTCCAGCGTTTCTCCGAACTTCAGCAGAAGCAGGCAAGCTTCACGATCACGGCCGAGGAGGCCGACGAACTGCGCGAGATCGTCGCGCACGCGCAGAAGAAGCGCGACGATCGCGCCGCCGCGATGCAGGCGATCGAGCAGCACAGCGAGCAGTTCGCGATCACGCCGGACGAACTGTTCTCGCCGGAACAGATCGGCGAAGCTGCACGCACCTACGGCCTCATCACCGCGAGCAAGAAGGAACGCGCGCTGCCGCCGACGCTGACCTTCAACGGCAAGCCGTATCAATGGACCAAAACGCTGCCCGACGAAGTGCGCGGGCCGCTGTTCGAT
>NZ_JAAGNW010000006.1:22466-31836 GCF_010645215.1 Burkholderia multivorans
CGCGATGCCGAAAGACGGCGCGCGCTGCGCGCTGACGATCGCGCGCCTCGAACGCGAAACGGGCGCGATCTACGCGGACACGCTGCTCGACGAACTGGCGATCTCGCGCGACCAGGTCGACGAAGCGTCGACCAAGCTCGCCGCCTGAGTTCCGCCGCGCGACGGCCTGCGCCGTCGCGCAGGGGCATGCGCGACGACGACGGCGGCCGCCGCGCGTGACGCATGCCCGAGGCGCGCAGGCAAGGACCCGCGCCGATACGCTGCGGTGAGCCGCGCATCAGCGTCGGCCGCACCTCCCGCAAAGCCTCACCTCGGCTCCCGAAAACCCTCACCTCGACGCGCACGCCATCCGTCACGGCTGCAGTTTCATCCGCACGCCGACCACCGACGGCTCCTCCGTCGGCGCCACCGTAAACCCGCAGGCCTTCGCGAGCGCGATCATCGGCGTGTTCTCGCGCAGCACTTCGCCGATCATCCACGCGGTGCCGCGTGCGCGCGCATGGTCGATGATCTGCGTCATCAACAGGCGGCCCAGGCCCTGGCCCTTCTGATCGGGGCGCACGGCGATCGCGAACTCGGTCGTTTCGTTGTCCGGATCGGTCACGGCCCGCACCACGGCGAGCGTATGCGCGCGGCCCGCCTCGTCGTCGGCGGTCGCGATCAGGGCCATCTCGCGGTCGTAGTCGATCTGCGTCATGCGCGCCACCTGCGAATGATCGAAGCTGCGCACCGCACCGAAGAAACGCATGCGCAGATCGTCCGGCGTCATCGACGCAAGCAGTTCGTTGTGCGCCTCCTCGTCCTCCGGGCGGATCGGCCGCAGCGTGATCGTGCGGCCGCGCCAGTCGAGCTTCTGCTCCAGCTGGCGCGGATACGGCATGATCGCGAGCCGGCTGCGCCCGGCCGCGAAGCGCACGCGCGGCGCGACCGTCACCACGCGCCCGGGCAGCACCCGCAGCGTGACCGACATCGCCACCAGCTCGCGCACGTCGCACACGGCCTGCGACAGTTCGGTGAACGCCGCGAGCAGCGGCTCGGGCGCCTCGCGGCGCACGTAGGGCGAGCGCTGCACGACGGCGCGCGCCAGCACCATGTTGAACGGCGGCAGCCCGTAAACCACGAACGGTGCGGAATAACCGTCGGCGGGCGGCACCGTATAGCGGAACACCGGACCGAAATTCGCGTCGTCGTACAGCTCGACCGCGATGTCGACGATCGCCTCGTCCGCGCGGTCGTTCGCCGCATCGTCCGCAACGAGCCCGAAATGCGCGAGCCAGCGCGCCGCCGCCGCGCCGTCCAGCACCGCGCGGCCGCTGTCGAGCGCCGCGCGCGCCGCCTCGCGCGCGGCCGATACCGAGGCGGCCGGCTGCAGCGGCGTGCCCTCGGGCGTCTGCATCAGCAGCTCGCGCCCGAGCCGATAGTCGACGAGCCGCGCATAGGCGCGCGCGAGCCGCTGCGGCGTGGTGTGCACCGGGATGCCGTGCGCGTGCAGCGCATCGCGCGTCGCCGCGTCGACGCCGCCGAAGAAGCACGCGAGGATCCCGCGATGCGCGAACGGACGCGCCTCGATCAGCACCTGCGCCACCGCGTCGACGGGCGCGCTGTGCGACGTCGCGTGCACGACGAACACGGTGCCCGTCTGCGGATGCGGCGCGAGCGCCTGCAGCACCGAACCGAAATACTCGGGCCGCGCGTCGTCGCCGAGCAGCAGCGGCTCGCCCGCCGCGATGCCCTGCGGCAACAGCCCCGCCACCGCATTGACGGCCGTCTGCGGCCACTGCGCGAGTGCAGCGCCTGCGTCGTCGAACGCATCGACCGCCAGCTTCGCGACGCCCGCGTCGCTCGTCAGCAGCGTCGCCGCGCCGCTCGTCGCGACGCGGCCGACGCCCAGCGTCTCGATCTCGTCGAGCAGGTCGTCGAGCGCATCGACACGCACCAGCCCCGCGCGCTGGAACGCCGCCGTATACAACGCGTCGCCGGGATCGGCGCGCCCGGTGCGCAGCGCGAGCACGGGCTTGTTGCGCGCCGCCGCGCGCGCGGCCGACATGAACTTGCGCGCCGATTTCACGGTATCGAGTTCGAGCAGGATCGCGCGTGTGCCGGGATCGCTCGCGAGATAGTCGAGCACGTCGGCGGCGTCGACGTCGGCTTCATCGCCGAGCGCGACCGCATGCGAGAAGCCCAGGCCGCGCGCATGCGCCCAGCCGAGCACCGCGTTGGTCAGCGCGTTCGACTGCGACACCCACGCGACGCCGCCCGCCTTCACCGTGCAGGCGGGCGCGCCGAAATGCGCGTTCAGCGCAGGCGACACCACGCCGACGCTGCCCGGCCCGACGATCCGCAGCACATGCGGCTTGGCGGCCGCGAGCGCGCGTTCGAGCGCGGTGCGGCCGGCGCTCGACTTCGCTTCACCGACGATGATCGCGACGCGCGCGCCGAGCGCGCCGAGCTTGCGCACGATGCCGGGCCAGGTCGCGGGCGGCGTGCAGATGAGCGCGACCGAAGGCGCGTGCGGCAGCTGGTCGACCTGCGGATAGACGCGCTCGCCGTCCAGCTCGCCGTACTTCGGATTGACGGGCCACACCGGCCCGCCGAAGCCGCCGTCGCGCACGCGCGCCCACACCATCGCGCCGATGATGCCGACGCGCGACGAAGCGCCCACGACGGCGACGGATTTCGGCTGAAACAACGCATCGAGATTGCGGACGGTCACGACAACTCCAGCGGAGGGGAAAGGGAGAACACGCGCGGTATGCAGCGGCGGCAAACGCGGCCGGATACCCGCCCCCAAGCATAGGCGAAGCGCGTGACGCTGCCTATCCATGGCCCGCACGGCGGTCGGGCCAGGTCAAGGTCCATGCGCGCGCCGCGCGAAGGTGAGCGTTTTCGGGATCCAAGGTGAGGGTTTTCGGGGATTCGTGCGAGGTCGTCGAAAAAACCCGAAAGTGAGCGTGCAGCGCTTAATTGCCCCACCGTTGCCGGCGAGAATCGGCGCAGGCGGGTTTGAGCACGAAACTGGCGTGCAGCGCGCCTGAAAGCACGCAAATGCCGTCAAATCAGCGTGATATGCGGTGGATTATGTCCGGCCCGGCGGTTCATGGATGCTTGGGAAAAGGATTCAATCGGTGCGACGACCTGCCCAAAACAAAACGGTGCGACCCGCGGCATTGCCGGTCGCACCGTCGTCCAAGGCGCCAAAGGTGAGCGTTTTCGGGATCAGTCCTTGATCAGGAAACGGTTGCGGTTCTTGCCGAGCCAGGCCGGCGCGCGACCGCGGCCGCTCCAGGTCTCGCCCGTCTTCGGGTTCAGGTACTTCGGCGGCAACGGGCGCTTCGGCTTGAGCGCCGCGACACTCCTGAAACCCAGTTCCTCCGGAGTAATGTCGTACTCCGCGATCTTCGCCTTGATGTCTTCAATCGCGTCGGAAATCGCCTTTTCACGCTCCTTGTCGATTTTCTGCTGCAGCTTCTCGAGTTGCGCGGTCAGTTGCCTATAGGTCGCCATAAGAATGGAACTCCGTCTCGTTATTTATAGAGAAAGTATATAAATTAAAACGTCTTCAAACGTGCATTTTTTCTTTGGCTTTCATAGATTGCAAGCCCGGTGTCAATCCGCTTTTTTTGGTTTGCATGCGAAGAGAAGGTTCCTGACTCCATTGTCGACCGATTGCTGGATCGTGTCGAAATCGCCGCCGCAAATACCCTGTGCGTTTTGAGTGCAGGTTTCCCAAGGTCCGCCCGCCGGACATTGCACGAGCGTCGTCGAGCGGCCGTCCGAGGTGAACAGCGGCGCACTGCCGCCGCAGGCAGAAAGCCCCGACATTAGAGCAATGGAAAAAAACATCCGCAATACGGTAATGCGCCGCGAGGATGCCGATACCGGCAAAAGTTTCATGGGCTGACCTGTCAATCTCTTTTCGAACGTCGCGAGTATGCCATGCGGCCAGGCGCGCGCGTCAATTCGGATCGGGATGCGTCCGGTAAGGCAAGGGGCCGCGCGGATCATCGGTAATCCGCAGGTACACGCGCTGCACATCGGGCAGCGTTTCCAGCGCGTGCTGGAATGCGGCGCGATCGAATGACGCGCCCGCGCATCCCTCCGCATAAATGAAGCGTCGTTGAATCGTAAGCCAAAGGCTCGTGCCGGCCAGCAGCGGCGAGGCGGCGAAACGCGCCTTCGCCGCGGCGGCGATCGGCGCGTCGTAGAGATAGGAATTCGGCTTGCTGCATTCATGCGCGAGCCAGCACGAGGTGCCCTGCTCGACGCGGTAGTGCGCATCGGTTTCCATCTGGCGGCGCGTCGTGAACGGCCCGAGCGGCGTCGGGCACGCGGCGAACGACTGCGAGAGCGCGATGAACGGATCGTCGTACCAATTGCGCAGCGCCTCGGGCGCGCCGTCCTGCGCGAACGCCTGCGCCGCCCACCACGCGCACGCACACCATGCGATGCCGATTCGCCTCATCCGCGTCTCCCGGAACGGGCGCGGCCGCGCTCAGCGTGCGAGGCCGTGCGCCGCCAGTTTCTTGTAGAAGGTCGCGCGGCCGATGCCGATTCGCGCGGCTGCATCGGTGACCCGCCCCTCGCACGCATTCAGCGCATCGGCGAGGAAGCCGCGCTCCCAGGCCGCGAACGCATCCGCGTAGGCCGTTGCGTCCGCATCGAGCGGCGCGGCCTCGCCCGCCTCCGCGATCGACGCCCGCGCGGGCCCAAGGATGGGTGCGAGCGCACGCGCATCGATCACCGCGCGCTCGGACAGCATCAGCGTGCGTTCGAGCGTATTGCGCAGCTCGCGCACGTTGCCCGGCCACGCGTGCGCGCACAGGGCGCGCAGCGCGTCGTCGGTCAGTTCGCAATGCGCGGCGCGGCCGTGCTGCGCGGCCAGCTCCTCGAGCGTCGCGTAGACCAGCGCCTCGATGTCGGACACGCGCTCGCGCAGCGGCGGCGCGTGAATCGTCAGCACGTTGAGGCGGTAATAGAGATCGGCGCGGAACCGCCCCGCGTCGACGAGCGCCGGCAGGTCCGCCGAGGTCGCCGCGATGATCCGCACGTTGGCGCGCACGATCCGGTTCGAGCCGACCGGCTCGAACTCCTTGTCCTGCAGCACGCGCAACAGCTTGCCCTGGAGCGGCAGCGGCATGTCGCCGATTTCGTCGAGGAACAGCGTGCCGCCGTCCGCGAGTTCGAACTTGCCGACCCGCCCCTTGCGGTCCGCGCCGGTATACGCGCCGGGCGCCGCACCGAAGAATTCGGTTTCGAGCAGTGCGTCCGGAATCGCCGCGAGGTTGACCGTCACGAGCGGCTTCAGCGCGCGCGCCGAGGCCGCATGGATCGCATGCGCGAGCAGCTCCTTGCCGGTGCCGGTCTCGCCGAGCAGCAGCACCGGCGAATCCACCTGCGCCGCGCGTCGCCCCTGCCGCTTGGTTTCGAGGCTCGCGGCGCTCGTGCCGATGAAGCTCGCGAAGGTGTACTTCGCGCGGCGCGCCTGCGCGAGCGAGCGCTGCGTCGCGATCAGCTCCTGCTGCACCTGCAGATAACGCGAGAACAGCGGCGTGAGCGTCTTCAGTTCGTCGAACAGCGCGAAGCCGATCGCGCCGATCGTCGCGCCCGCCTCGTCCTTCAGCGGCAGGCGCGTGACGACGAGCGGCTCGCGCCCGGTCTCCATGATGTCGAGCAGGATCGGCCGGCCCGTCAGCACCACCTCGCGCATCAGGCTCTGCGGAATCACCGCCTCGCAGTCGCGCCCGATCGCCTGCCCCGGATCGGCATAGCCGAAGCGCGCCGCATAGCGCTGGTTGATCCACACGACCCGCGCGTCGCGGTCGACGATCAGCGTGCCCGCGCTCGAATGCTCGAAGGTCTTGAACAGCGACTCGGCCGCCCGCCGCAGCACGTCGCCGTAGTTCGCGGGCCAGTCCGCCCAGTCGTTCATCATCGTGTCTTGATCGTCCGCCAGCATCGTCGTCTCCCAACCGGGACGGATTATCTCATTTTTGAGACAGCGCGCCACGGCACGCCGCACAAGGCACAGGCGTATTCATCGGCGGCCGGCTTGCGCCGCGTCGTCTCTTCCTGGAGACATTTTCGGTAGAATCAACCGCGCCCTGTCCCGGCGGTGCGCCGCGCGAGCGCGCGGAACCCGCCGGACGGCCGGTGGCACGAAACCTGCACGTGCCGCCGCAGGTCGCGCCCGCCGCCGGCGCGCCCATACAACAACCAGAACCAGGAGACTCTCTTGTCATTCGTGATCGTCCTCGCCGCGCTGGCGTTCCTGATGTTCGCCGCCTATCGCGGCTACAGCGTGATCCTGTTCGCGCCGATCGCCGCGCTCGGCGCGGTGCTGCTGACCGATCCGGCCGCCGTCGCGCCGGTGTTCTCCGGCATCTTCATGGAGAAGATGGTCGGCTTCGTGAAACTGTATTTCCCGGTCTTCCTGCTCGGCGCCGTGTTCGGCAAGGTCATCGAGCTGTCGGGCTTCTCCGAGTCGATCGTCGCCGCCGCGATCCGCTACATCGGCCGTTCGCGCGCGAACGCGGTGATCGTCGCGGTGTGCGCGCTGCTCACCTACGGCGGCGTGTCGCTGTTCGTCGTGGTGTTCGCCGTCTATCCGTTCGCGGCCGAACTCTATCGTCAGAGCAACATCCCGAAGCGCCTGATGCCGGGCGCGATCGCGCTGGGCGCGTTCTCGTTCACGATGGATTCGCTGCCGGGCACGCCGCAGATCCAGAACATCATCCCGACCACCTTCTTCAAGACCACCGCCTGGGCCGCGCCCTGGCTCGGCACGATCGGTTCGGTGTTCATCATCATCGTCGGCCTGTCGTATCTCGAATGGCGCCGCCGCGCCGCGATGGCCAAGGGCGAAGGCTACGGCAGCTCGCTCGTCAACGAGCCGGAGCGCGTCGAGACCCAGTCGCTGCCGAACCCCGCGCTCGCGATCGCGCCGCTCGTGCTGGTCGGCGTCGCGAATTTCGCGCTCACCAAGCTGATCCCCGTGTGGTACGGCGGCGCATCGTATACGGTGCCGCCCGAGGTGCTGCCCGGCGTGCACGCGCCCGTCACCGCCTCGATCAAGACCGTGGTCGCGATCTGGTCGGTCGAGGCCGCGCTGCTGCTCGGCATCCTGCTCGTCGTGATCACCGCGTTCAAGCGCGTCAGCGCGCGCTTCGCGACCGGCACCAAGACGGCCGTCGGCGGCGCGCTGCTCGCCGCGATGAACACGGCGTCCGAGTACGGCTTCGGCGGCGTGATCGCCGCGCTGCCGGGCTTCCTCGTCGTCAGCGACGCCCTCAAGAGCATCCCGAATCCGCTCGTCAACGCCGCGGTGTCGGTCAGCTCGCTCGCCGGCATCACCGGCTCGGCGTCGGGCGGCATGAGCATCGCGCTCGCCGCGATGTCGGACCTGTTCATCAAGGGCGCGCAGGCCGCGCAGATCCCGATGGAAGTGCTGCACCGGGTGGTCGCGATGGCGAGCGGCGGCATGGACACGCTGCCGCACAACGGCGCCGTGATCACCCTGCTCGCGGTGACGGGGCTCACCCACCGCGAGTCGTACCGCGACATCTTCGCGGTCACCGTGATCAAGACGCTCGCGGTGTTCTTCGTGATCGCCGTGTACTACCTGACCGGGCTCGTCTGAAGCCGAAGCGCCGGCCCGCCCGACGCGGGCCGGCACCGCACCGCGCGGCGCGCCGCGGCGACGGCAAAACTCCGATGTTTGGCCCGCCGCGCACCGTTCGGGTGCATCTCGAAATTGTCTTTGCGGAACCTCAGTTCGCGTTAAACTGCGTCGAAGCAGTTCGCAAAACGACATTTTCGAATCCACGACACGAGGACATGTTCGATGCGCACTACCGGTTCTTCCGGGGCCATGACCCTGCTGACCGAATTCGATCCGGCTGACGGCCGCGAGCTACGCTCGCTGCGCCTCGAAGCCACCGGAGACGGTAAAAGCGTGCTGCTGATCGAGGTCGACGAACGCAAGCCTGGCATTCATCGCGAGGTGCGTTACGAGATCACGCCGGCAGAATTGATCGCCACGATCCGTTCGCACGGCGCCGAGCTGCCGGGCGAAAGCCACGGCGCCGTCACGCTCGCCCGCAGCACTATCTGACCCCTTCCCCCTACGGTGAGCGAGCGCCGATCGCGCACGCTCACCGTCGTCGTTCGTCCGGCTTTTCCCCAGTCTCTTCGTGGTCTTGAAAATGGCCGATAATCGGCGCATCTCCGTCGTATACGCCCATTCGATCCGCCATGCTGCATGACCTCATCGCCCGCTACGGGCCGCTCATCGTCTTCGTCAACGTGTTCGCCGCCGCGGTCGGGCTGCCGGTGCCCGCGATGCCCACGCTCGTGCTGTTCGGCGCGGCGGCGGCGATGCATCCGGACGTGCTCGGCGCGCAGCTCGCGCCGGTGCTGCTGCTCGCGGTGCTCGCCGCGCTGCTGGGCGATACGGTCTGGTACTGGGCGGGCCGGCGCTTCGGCGGCCGCACGCTGAAAACGCTGTGCCGGCTCTCGCTGTCGCGCGACACCTGCGTGCGCAAGACCGAACATTTCTTCGGCCGCTGGGGCGTGCGTGTGCTTGCGGTCGCGCGCTTCATTCCGGGCCTGTCGCTGATCTCGGTGCCGATGGCGGGCGCGCTCGGCACGCGCTATCGCACCTTCGCCGGCTACGACGCGCTGGGCGCGCTGCTGTGGGCGGCCTGCGGCCTGCTCGTGGGCCTGCTGTTCTCGAAGCAGATCGACTGGCTGTTCGCGGGCGCGAGCCGGCTCGGCCGCGCGGCGCTGGTGGTGGTGGTCGCGCTGCTCGCGCTGTACGCGGCCGTGCGCTGGACACGCCGGCGCGCGCTGATCCGCCAGCTCGCCAGCGCGCGCATCGAGGTGGAGGAACTCGACCAGTTGCTGCGGGGCGACCCGGCGCCCGTGATCTTCGACATGCGCTCGCCCGAACACCGCCGCCTCGATCCGTATGCGATCCCCGGCGCGCAGTTTCCCGACGAGCACGCGTTCGAGGCGTTCGTCGCGCGCTATCCGCTCACGCAGAAGTTCGTGATCTACTGCGCATGCCCGAACGAAGTGACGGCGGCGCTGACCGCGCGCCGCCTGAACCGCGCGGGCTTCGGCGACGCGCTCGCGCTGCGCGGCGGCCTCGACGCATGGCGCGACACGGGCCGCGCGCTGGCCACGCTCGCGCCGCCCGCGGCGGACGCGCCGCAGCTCGCGCCGCGCGCCGCCTGAGCGCCCTGCCTCGACGCGTGCGGGCCGGGCCCGCCGCGCGCCGCACGGCCGAACTCAGAACACCTTGACCGGCATGTTCACGACCAGGCGGTATTCCTGGTTGCCGCTGTCCGAGTAGTGCATCGAACCCGCATGC
>NZ_JAAGNW010000006.1:31846-32959 GCF_010645215.1 Burkholderia multivorans
ATCGCGATGAAGGTGATCTTCGTGTCCTTGAACTTGCCGCTCTGGATCGTGTAGGACGGGATGAAGCCGAACTCGTGGTGGCGCCCCTGGATCGGCGCGCCGTTCTTCCAGTACATGCTCGACTGGCTCGAATCGAGCGCCGCGCTCGCCGAACCGTCCGCGCCCCAGCCTTCCAGCGCCCACACCATCGCCTTGAAGCCGGGCAGCCCCGCGTCCTTGCCCCAGAACGTGTAGCGCAACTGCAGCGATTTTTCGTGCGGTGCGTTGTAGTCGACGTTCATCGAGTTGACGAGGAAGATGCCGTTGGTCTCGTTCAGGTAGTCGAAGAACTGGTCGCCGAGAATTTGTTGAAAGCCGAGCAGCAGCTCGTGCGGCCCGTGCTGCGCGGCCAGCGACAGGCTGTATGCGTTGTTGTCGATCTTGCCCTGGCGCGCGTCGCCGGTGTCGTGGCTCGAATAGACGTTGCCGAAGCCCGTCCACTTGATCGTCTGCGGCGCGCCGTAGCTCTGCTTCACCGACGCGTAGTACTGCCGATACACGTCGTCCGCCTGGCTCGCGTACAGCGACGCCGAACCCGTCGGCGAGTAGTCCCAAGTACCGCCCGCATAGGTAAAGCGATCGACGCGCGTGCCGCCGTACTGCGTCGTCAGGTTGGTCAGCGTGGTGCGGCCGCGCGCGTTGGTCCTCGTGAAGCTGCCGGCTTCGAGCATCACGTTGCGGAACTCGTTGCTGACGAGGGTCGCGCCGAGGAAGGTCGGCGGCAGCGCGCGGTTGTCGTGCTGCTCCATGAACGGATTGTCGACCGCCTGCAAACCGTACTTGACCACCGTGTTGGAGATCCGCGCCTTCACGTCGTAGATGCCCGGGTACGCCCACGCGAGCTGGTTCGAGCCGCCGCCGCCCTTCGCGACGTGGACCATGTTGCCCGCGCCCATCCCGCCGTCGAGCTTCAGCGCCGCGTAGAGCGACGCGTCCACGCCGAAGCCGATCAGCCCCTGCGTGTAGCCCGATTCGAAATTCGCCATCGCCCCCTGGATCCACGCGTGGCGGTGCGGGCCGCCCTTCGCGTCGAGCACGTCGGCGTAGTTGCGGAACAGCACGCTCAGGTGGCTG
>NZ_JAAGNW010000006.1:32969-38389 GCF_010645215.1 Burkholderia multivorans
GGCTGTCGGCGATGAAACCGCTGGATTGAGCCTGGCTCGACTTCGGCTCGGGCGGCGTCACCGCCTGGGTGGCCTCCGCGTTGACGATCGCGTTCGGCGTCGTCGCCTGCTGCGCGATCGAGGTCGCGCCCGATGCGCCCGCGGCCGGCGCATCGTCCGCCCACGCTGCGGGACTCAATGCGAGCCCCGCGACTGCCGGCCAGCTCCATGCGAGCCTGACCGCCCTCGAGGCCACCTTCCTCGATTTATTTTTTCCCATGACCGTCACTTTTTATATGTGTGTGTGAACCACCATTGCCGGCCGTCTCTCTCGGCCGGCAACACCCCGGCGCGTCCGAAAAACGAACGCACCGTCCCAACGGCGCGGAATTCACCCCGCGCCGCCCCTTGAAAACCGGTTGTCGATGTGTTGTGTTTGTGTGTGTTGCGCGTCAGCGCGCGCCCACCCGGATGCACGCGACGCGCGCCGCCGATCCGCCGCGCACTTCCGGCTGCGGCGTTTCATGCGAACACGCGTCGATCGCATCGGGGCAGCGCGTGCGGAACGCGCAGCCCGACGGTGGGTTGAGCGGCGACGGCATCTCGCCCGACAGCAGCAGCGACCGGCGCGCGCGCTCGCGCACCGGGTCCGGCACCGGCGCGGCGGCGAGCAGCGCGCGCGTATACGGATGCTGCGGCGCGCCGTACACGTCGCGCCGCTCGCCGAACTCCATCACGCGGCCGAGATACATGACGAGCACGCGCTGGCTGATCGCCTTCACCACCGCGAGGTCGTGCGCGACGAAAAGATAGGAGAGCGACAGTTCGCGCTGCAGGTCGCGCAGCAGGTTGACGATCTGCGCCTGGATCGACACGTCGAGCGCCGACACCGGCTCGTCGCAGATCACGAGGCGCGGCTCGGCGATCAGGGCGCGCGCGATCCCGACACGCTGGCACTGGCCGCCCGAGAACTCGTGCGGATAACGCAGCAGGTGATGCGAATTGAGGCCGACGCGTTCGAGCATCGCGAGCACGCGCACGCGGATCTCGTTGCGGCCGAGCTGAGGCTGATGCGTGACGAGCGGCTCCGCGACCACCTGCTCGATCGTCATGCGCGGATCGAGCGACGCGAGCGGATCCTGGAAGATCATCTGCATTTCGCTGCGCATCGTGCGGATATCGCGGCGCGCGCCCTGCACGAGCGGCTTGCCGCGCCACGCCACGCTGCCCGCCGTGATCGGCGCGAGGCCGATCAGCGCGCGCGCGAGCGTCGATTTTCCGCAGCCCGACTCGCCGACGAGCCCGACCGTCTCGCCGGGCCGCACGTCGAACGACACGCCGTCGACCGCGCGCAGCGTGCCCTTGCGCGACCACGGGTAGCCGCCGAGCGGCACGCGGAAATGCACCTTGAGGTCGCGCACCGACAGCAGCGCGTCGTCGCCGCGCGCGGCGCCGGCCGGGGCAGGCGCCGCGGCCGGGGAAGTGAGACCGGCCGCGCTCATCGCAGTCCTCCGGAGATATCCGCCACGGGCCGATGGCAGGCGCGCACCGCGCCCGCTTCCGAGTAGCGAGTGAGTTCGGGACGATCCGTCCGGCAGTGCGCCGACGCGTAGTCGCAGCGCCGCGCGAATGCGCAGCCCTGCGAAATCTGGCCGGGCAGCGGCGGATTGCCGGGAATCGCGATCAGCGGCGCGTTGTCGGGCGCGTCGAGACGCGGCAGCGCGTTCAGCAGGCCGATCGTGTACGGATGCGACGGCGCGGCGAAGATCGCCTCGGCGCTCGCGTACTCGACGGTGCGGCCCGCGTACATCACCATCACGTCGTCGGCGAGCCCTGCGACCACGCCCATGTCGTGCGTGATCAGCACGATCGAGGTGCCGCGCTCGCGGTTCAGTTCGCGCAGCAGTTCGACGATCTGCGCCTGCACGGTGACGTCGAGCGCGGTGGTCGGCTCGTCGGCGATCAGGATCTCCGGCTCCGAGAGCAGCGTCAGCGCGATCATCACGCGCTGGCGCATGCCGCCCGAGAATTCATGCGGATACATGCGGATGCGGCGCGCGGCGTCGGGAATCCGCACCGCTTCGAGCGCTTCGATCGCGCGCCGGATCGCCGCGCGGCGCGACAGCTTGCGGTGCAGCTGCAGGCTTTCCGTCATCTGGCGTTCGATCGTCAGGAACGGATTCAGCGAGGTCATCGGATCCTGGAAGATCATGCCGATCCGGTTGCCGCGCACCGCGTTGAGCTGGCGCGTGTTCATCGCGAGCAGGTTCTCGCCGTGGAACCGCGCCTCGCCGGTGGTCGCGCCGTTGGCGGCGAGCAGGCCGAGCAGCGCCATCACGGTCTGGCTCTTGCCCGAGCCGGATTCGCCGACGATGCCGAGGGTCTTGCCGGCCTCCAGCGCGAACGACACGCCGGACACCGCGTCGACGGGCGGCGCATCCTTGCGCGTGAAGCGCACGCCGAGTTGATTGACTTCGAGCAGGGCCATGTCAGCGATCCTTCGGGTCGAGCGCGTCGCGCAGGCCATCGCCGACGAAATTCACGCAGTAGAGCGTCACGCACAGCAGGATCGCCGGCGCGAGCAGCAGCCAGGGCATCGAATCGAGCTTCTGCGCGCCGTCCTGGATCAGCACGCCCCAGCTCGTCATCGGCTCCTGCACCCCGAGCCCGAGGAACGACAGCACCGATTCGGTCAGGATCACGCCCGGCACGCTGACGGTCGCATACACGACCACCACGCCGAGCAGGTTCGGCACGATGTGGCGCGCCACGATCGAGGCGGGCGTCACGCCGATCGCGCGCGCCGCATCGACGAACTCGCGGTTGCGCAGCGACAGCGTCTGGCCGCGCACCACGCGCGCCATGTCGAGCCACGAGAACGCGCTGATCGTCAGCACGACGAGCATGAACGAGCGGCCGAACAGCGTCATCATCAGGATCGCGATCAGCAGGTACGGGATCGCGTACATCATGTCGACGACCCGCATCATCGCGGAGTCGATCCGGCCGCCGGCGAAGCCGGCCGTCGCGCCCCACGCGACGCCGAACAGGCCCGACACCAGCGTGCCGAGCAGGCCGACCTCGAGCGATACGCGCCCGCCGATCAGCGTGCGCACCAGCAGGTCGCGGCCAAGCTCGTCGGTGCCGAACCAGTGCTGGTTCGCCCAGGTCGGCGCGAGGCTGATCGACGACCAGTCGCTCGCGGTCGGATCGTTCGCCAGCAGCATCGGCCCGAACACGCAGGCGAGCGCGATCAGCACGAGGATCGCGAGGCTCAGCATCGCGGCGCGGTTGTGCCCGAAGCGGCGCAGCGCCAGTTCGAGCGGCGTGCGCGAGCGCGGCGGCGCATCGGTCTGCTCGGGCAGCTCGACGGAGGGAGTAGCAAGCGTCACGGGCGCCTCCTCAATAACGAATGCGCGGATCGAGCCACGCGTAGGCGAGGTCGACCAGCAGATTGAACGACACCGCCACCACCGTCGTCAGCACGACGAGACCGAGCACCAGCGTGTAGTCGCGGTTGATCGCGCCGTTCACGACCAGCTGGCCGAGGCCCGGCAGCGCGAACACGGATTCGGTGACGACCGCCGCGGTGATCGACGAGATGCACACCGAGCCGACCAGCGACACCACCGGCATCAGCGCCGGCTTGAGCGCGTGGCGCAGCACGATCGTGCGGCGCGGCAGCCCTTTCGCGCGCGCGGTGCGGATGTAGTTGCTCGACAGCGTCTCGATCATCGGGCCGCGCATCACGCGCGCGAGCTGCGACACGTTGATCAGCGTCAGCAGCAGGATCGGCAGCACCCGGTAGCGCCAGCCGCCGTCGCCCCAGCCGCCGGCCGGCAGCCAGCCGTTGCCCTCGCCGGTCTTCAGCAGGATCGCGAAGATCAGCACCAGGACGGGGCCGAGCACGAACGGCGGGATCACGTTGCCGAAGTTGCCGATCAGCATCACGATGCGGTCGACGAAGCTGTCGCGCCATACCGCGGCCATCGTGCCGAGCAGCACGCCGAACCCGATCGAGATCGGGATCGAGATGCCGCCGACCCCGAGGCTGACCGGAAACGCCTTGCGCACGAGATCGTTGACCGTCCAGTCGATGTAGCGGTACGACGGCCCGAGATCGCCGTGCAGCAGCGCGTTCAGGTACATCAGGTACTGCTTCCACAGCGGCTGGTCGAGGTGGTACTTCGCGTTCAGGTTCGCGAGCGTCGCGGCGGACAGCTGCTTCTCGCCGTCGAACGGGCCGCCCGGCGTGAAATGCAGCAGCAGGTAGCAGACGGTGATCACCGCGAGGATCGTCGGCACCGCCCAGAGCGTGCGACGCAAGGCATAGGCCAGCATGGGTGCGCTCCCCCTCAGTGCTTGATCAGGTACAGGTCCTGCGACGCGCGCATGTCGATGAAGTTCGTCAGCGAATAGCCGCCGACGTACGACTTGACGAGCCGGTCCGCGGTGTACTGGAACAGCGGCAGCATCGGGTAGTCGTTCATCGCGAGGTCGTGCGCCTGCGTGAGCAGCGCCGAGCGCGCCTTGTCGTCGAGCTTCTGGTTGCCTTCGGTGACGAGCGCGTCGACCTTCGGGTTGCAGTAGCCGACCGTGTTCTGCGGGCTGCCGCAGCGCAGCAGGTCGAAGAAGGTCATCGCGTCGTTGTAGTCGGCGAACCAGCCGTCGCGGGCCATCTGCACCTTGCCGTCATGCCGCAGCTTCATCAGCACCTTGAATTCGACGTTCTCGAGCTTCGCGTTCACGCCGAGCTTGGTGCGCCACTCGGACGCCGAGAACAGCGCGACCTTCTTGTGCAGGTCGCTGGTGTTGTAGGTCAGCGTGAACGACAGCGGATTCGCGTCCGAATAGCCGGCCTGCTTCAGCAGGTTCTTCGCGTACTCGACGCGCTTGGCCATCGGCCAGCTCGCCCAGTCCGGCTTGAACGGATGATCGATGCCCTTGGTGCCGGCCGGCATCAGCCCGTACATCGGCACCTCGCCCGCCTGCGTGAGCTTCGAGGTCAGGATGTCGCGGTCGAGCACCATCGCGAGCGCCTGGCGCACGCGCTTGTCCTTGAACACCGGCTCGCTGTTCTTCATGTAGTAGTAATAGCTCGCGAGCTGCAGGCCCTGGCGCAGCTCCTTGCCGAACTGCGTCGTCACCTGCTTGATCACGCCGGCCGGAATCGAATACGTGTAGTCGATCTGCCCCGACTGGTACATGCGCATCGCGGTGTCGTCGCTCTCGATCGGCAGGTAGGTCACCTTGCGGATCACGACGCCGCGCGCGTTCCAGTACTTGTCGCTCTTCGCGACCACGATGCGGTTGTTCGGCTGCCAGTCGACCAGCTCGTACGGGCCGTTGCTGACCATGTTCTTCGGCCGGGTCCAGGCATCGCCGAGGCGCGTGACGACGTCCTTGTTGATCGGCACGAGCGTCGACATCGCGGTCAGCTC
>NZ_JAAGNW010000006.1:38399-57792 GCF_010645215.1 Burkholderia multivorans
GCCGGCGATGATGTCGGTCGCGTTCTTCACGAACTCGACCAGGATCGTGTACTTCGAGCCCGTCTTCGGATCCGCGACGCGCTGCCATGCATAGACGAAATCCGCCGCCGTCACCGGCTGGCCGTTGCTCCACTTCGCATCGCGGCGCAGCTTGAACACCCACGTCTCCGGCGTCTTGCGCTCCCATGACTGCGCCACCCCCGGCACCACCGTGCCGTCCGCCGCGATCCGCGTGAGCCCCTCGAACAGGTCGAGGCTGACCGTGTTGGCCGTCCACGACTCGATGTGCGCGGGATCGAGCGACTCGACCTCGGCAGGCACCTGCCGCGTCAGATCCTGCTGGTCGGCGAGCGCGACGTTGGCGGGAACGGTGACGGCGGATGCGGGATGCATCGTCGTCAGGGCGAGCGCGGCCAGCACGGCCGTCATGGCATGCGTAAGTTTCATGGATATGCAGAGTTGGCTGAAGTAACGGAGAGAACGCGCGACGCGAACGCGCCGGGCGCCTGAGACGCTTAGGGCTGCAACGACAGAGGCGGCCCCTGGTGCTGATGTCTCGTCATTTTAGTATTCCTTACATTTCTTTCGAAGGGCATTCCATTCGAAAACGAAATGAGGAATACCCATGCATTAGAACAACCTCGGCGTCCCGACCCAGACTACCACTGATTCGATTTTCGCAGTGTTGACCCAGCTATGGGGAACGGTCGACTGATAATGCGCGCTGTCTCCGGCATGCAGGACGAAGGTTTTGCCTTCCAGCGTCAGCGACACTTCTCCGTCGATCACATACAGGAATTCCTCGCCCGCATGCGTCGTCACCTCCGACCGCTTCTGGCCCGGCGGCATCCGCACGAGAATCGCCTCGAGCTGACGTCCTTCCGGCACGTTGGTCAGGCGCGCAAACAGATTGGCCGAATCGGCAAAACTGAAAAAGCGCAGCTGATCGCCGCGGCAAACCGAACGCTCTTCACTGGGCGTCTCGACGAAATACTGCACCGTGACGCCCAGCGCATGGGCAATGCCGGCCAACGACGTGATGGACGGCGATGCCAGGCCGCGCTCGACCTGCGACAGGAACGGCTTGGAAATACCCGCGGCCGTGGCCGTCTCGTCGAGCGTGCGCTTCAAGCGCTGTCGCAACGCCCGGATCTTGCCGCCAAGCGCAATTGCCGCATTGGCAGGCCGCGTGTTTTCAGTGGGAGGAACCATAGCAGGCCGAAATCTGATCGTCAAAAATTGTTTGATGGAAAATAACTAAGTTTGATGAATATGGCTTAGTCTTCGTCTTGTTGAGCGATGTCATGAAGATGAAAACTGGACCAAGACCGCCAGGCCATATTGGCGGCGACGCGCTATCTTGCCAGACTCAAAACCTTCACAGGCTGCTACGGTGAGGCTTTGAGGGTTTTGGTGGAGGGCGGGCGGTCCGGCAGGCTCAATCGTCTGACAACATCGCCACTGGGGAAAACCCGCAAGATTTCGGGGAATACCCTGAGTGACGAATTCGCCACTCGCCGCGAAAATCGCGGCCGTTCCGCGGCCCCTCGTTCATGTCGGGGGTCGGTTCCTGTTCTACCGATCCGCCCGCGCGGCCTATACCGCGGCGCGCGCGGGCCGATGGCGCGCCGCGACCCGGCGCCCCTGCAGTCGCACTGAAATGACCGTACTTGCTCGACCGGCGCGCGCCGCGCGCCACCCTACCGGCGCCATCCCGCCGGCGGCAGCGCCCACGCAGCGGCGCGCCCACGGCCACGCCGATCCGCCGCGCATCTAGCGGCTCGCCCATTCCGCCCGCCCCTGCGAGCGTCCCGCATCCAGGGCCGGCGCATCGGTGCATCGGCGCATCATTCAAGACAGGCCGCGCCCGCGCGCGCCGGCCGATCCGTTCATACAGAGGTCCATGATGAATACAGCACGTGTCTCGCAGACACGATCGTTTACGACGGTCTTTCTGATCGAAATGTGGGAGCGTTTCGGTTACTACGGGATGGCGGCCCTGCTCGTCCTGTTCATGGTCAACCAGCTCGGCTTCACCGACAGCCATGCGAACCTGACCTGGGGCGCGTTCACCGCGCTCGTCTACGCGTCGCCGTCGATCGGCGGCTGGATCGGCGACAAGGTGCTCGGCACGCGCCGCACGATGATCGTCGGGGCGGTGGTGCTGTGCGTCGGCTACCTGATGCTCGCGATGCCGAACGAACATCTCGCCTACCTGTACGGTTCGCTCGGCGTGATCGTGGTCGGCAACGGGCTCTTCAAGGCCAACGCCGCGAACCTCGTGCGCCGCATCTACGAAGGCGACGACAGCCGCATCGACAGCGCGTTCACGATCTACTACATGGCGGTCAACATCGGTTCGACCACCTCGATTCTCGCGACGCCGTGGATCAAGGACCACTGGGGCTGGCACGCGGCCTTCGCGGTGTGCAGCGCCGGCATGCTGCTCGCGATCCTGAACTTCGTGCTCATGCACCGCACGCTCGCGGCCATCGGCTCGCCGCCCGACGCGGAGCCGGTGCACTGGCGGCGCGCGCTGGCGGTCGTCGCCGGCGGCGCGGCGCTCGCGCTGATCACGATGTACGTGCTCGAACACAAGGCGCTCGCGGTCGCGAGCGTGTGGACGGCGGCGTTCGCGATCCTCGCGATCTTCGCGTACATGATCGCGAAATCGGACAGCTCGGAGCGCGCGGGCCTGATCGCTGCGCTGGTGCTGATCGCCCAGGTGATCCTGTTCTTCATCTTCTACGTGCAGATGTCGACCTCGCTCACGCTGTTCGCGCTGCGCAACGTCGATCCGCGCTTCATCCTGTTCGGCACGACGCTGTTTACGTGGAGCGCCGCGCAGTTCCAGGCGCTGAATCCGATCTGGATCATGCTGCTGAGCCCGCTGCTCGTGCTCCTCTACAACCGCTTCTCGAAAGCGGGCCACGACATTCCGGTCGCGGTGAAATACGCGGTGGGCTTCGGCTCGGTCGCGATCGGCTACCTGGTGTTCTCGATCAGCGGCCGCTTCGCGATCGACGGGCGGGTGTCGTCGTGGTTCATGGTGTGGGGTTACGGGCTCTACTCGCTCGGCGAGCTGCTGGTCAGCGGGCTCGGCCTCGCGATGATCGCGCGCTACGTGCCGGCCCGCATGAGCGGCTTCATGATGGGCGCGTACTTCGTCGCGACCGGCGTGTCGCAGTATCTGGGCAGCGTGATCGCGAACTTCGCGCAGATGCCGTCGCACGACCTGCCGGCCAGCGCGTCGCTGCCGCTGTATACGAACCTGTTCATGTGGCTCGGCTGGCTCGCCGCGGGCGGCATGGGCGTCTCGCTTCTGCTGCTGCCGCTGATGCGCCGGCTGTCGCATGAGCATCATCGCTGCGTGAACGAACAGCGCAATGCGCAGGCCGCGCCGCAGTAACGCTCAGTAATTTCCCTATTCAGTGAATTCCCTCGTCGCGCGCCATTCCGCTGCCAAATGCGCGCACCCGTCCTACACTGGATGCATAGAGTCCATCGGACCACGATGCACCACGACGAGGGGAACCACGATGAAAAACAGAACCACGCGGCTGCTGCGCATTCTGTCGGACATCCGGCATGCGCAGCGGTGCACCGCGCTACGCGCCGCCGCCGCGGCGGCCGAAGCCGACGCGGTGCTGGCCGGGCCCTCGGAGCCCGATCCGGACGACGCGGAAGCGCAGCGTTTCGACGACGCCGCGCTCACGGTCCGCTCCCGTATCAGCTCACCTCACTGACGGCGTCCGTCGTCACGCGCCGCCCGCACGGGCGCGCCGTTCTCCTTGTGTCCGTCCCGTTCCGGCGTCCGGGTTTGCCCCGACGCCCGGCACCCTGTCGACGAATCGTCAGCGTGCGACGCGGCCGCGCCGCCGCAGATGCGCCGCGCCATGCCATGCGGTCAACGCGACCGCGAGCCAGATCGGCCCGTAGGTCGCGAGCCGCGCGGACGTGAGCGGCTCGCCGAGGAACAGCACCGCGACCACCACCAGCAGGATCGGCTCGACATAGCCGAGAATGCCGAACAGCGTCATCGGCAACAGGCGGCTCGCCTTCAGGTAGCTCGCGAGCGCGAGCGTGCTGAGCGCGCCGAGCCCCGGCAGCAGCAGCCACAGCGCCGGATGCGCGGCCACGTGCGTCGGGCTCGCGGCGAGCGTCGCCACGGCGATCGGCAACAGCAGCAGCATCTCGCACGCGAACAGCGCGAGCGAATCGGCCTGGATGCGCCGGCGCAACACGAAGTACGGCGGATAGCCGAGCGCGACCACCAGGGTCGGCCATGCGAACGCGCGCGTCGTCCACAGCTCGTGCGCGACGCCCGCCGCCGCACACGCGACCGCGAGCCACTGCAGGCCGGCGAGCCGCTCGTGATAGTGGAACCGCCCGACCAGCACCATGGTCAGCGGCAGCAGGAAGTAGCCGAGCGAGACGTCGAGCATCCGCCCATGCAGCGGCGCCCATAAAAAGAGCCACAGCTGCACGCCCAGGAGCGCCGCGCCCGCGACCAGCATCAGCGCGGTGCGCGGCTCGGCGCGCAGGCGCGCCGCCAGCGCCGCGAGCGCGGGCCCGTTGCCGCGCAGCGCGACGAGCGCGAGCGCACCGGGCACGGTCCAGATGACGCGCCACGCGAAGATGTCGAGGCCCGTCAGCTGCGCATAGCCGGACAGCAGCGCGAACAGCGCGGACGCGGCCACCGACAGCGCGACGCCGCGCGCGGCGCCCGGTGCATCCGGCAGGACGGCGCTCACTGCTGCTGGAAGCGTTCGAAGCGCCGGTCGGTGTGCCGCTCCTCGAAGCTGACCTCGGTCACGCGCGCGGCGGGCGGCCCGTGCCGCAGCCACGCGAGCATGCGATCGATCTGCGGCGCGGGACCCTGGATCATCGCCTCGACCGGCCCGTCCTCGAGGTTCGACACCCAGCCGCGCAACTTCAGCGCATGCGCCTCGCGCACCGTGGCGTGACGGAATCCGACGCCCTGCACGATGCCGCGCACCCGTACGTAATACGTCTCGATCCGTTCGTCCAGATCGTTGCTGCCCATCGTGTTCCCCTGTACCGATATCGTCCAAGCCCGGCATTGTAGTCGCGCCGCGTGCATCCCGTAGGCACGGCACCCCGGGGCAAACCCGCACAAGCACGTACAATCCCGTCCGATACGCAACCGCTGCGCGGCCCCGGCCGCGCCGCCATGAGGACAGGCATGACTGATACACCACGCGATCTCGTTCTGGTCACCGGCGCATCCGGTTTCGTCGGCTCCGCCGTCGCGCGCATCGCGCGCGAGAAGGGCTACGCGGTGCGCGTGCTGGTGCGCGCGACGAGCCCGCGCACCAACCTCGCGGACCTCGACGCCGAGATCGTCACGGGCGACATGCGCGACGAGGCGTCGATGCGCCGCGCGCTGCGCGGCGTGCGCTACCTGCTGCACGTGGCCGCCGACTACCGGCTGTGGGCGCCCGATCCGAGCGAGATCGAACGCGCGAACCTGGAAGGCGCGCTCGCGACGATGCGGGCGGCGCGCGCGGAAGGCGTCGAGCGGATCGTCTACACCAGCAGCGTCGCGACGCTGAAGGTCACGCCGTCCGGGCAGGCGTCGGACGAGACCGCGCCGCTCGCGGCCGACCAGGCGATCGGCGTCTACAAGCGCAGCAAGGTGCTCGCCGAACGCGCGGTCGAGAAGATGATCGCGGAAGACGGGCTGCCCGCCGTGATCGTCAATCCGTCGACGCCGATCGGCCCGCGCGACGTGAAGCCGACGCCGACCGGCCGCATCATCGTCGAGGCCGCGCTCGGCAAGATTCCCGCGTTCGTCGATACCGGGCTGAACCTCGTGCACGTCGACGACGTCGCGCACGGTCATTTCCTCGCGCTCGAGCGCGGCCGGATCGGCGAGCGCTACATCCTCGGCGGCGAGAACCTGCCGCTGCAGACGATGCTTGCCGACATCGCGCAGCTCACGAGCTGCAAGCCGCCGACCATCGCGCTGCCGCGCTGGCCGCTGTATCCGCTCGCGGCGGGCGCGGAACTGGTCGCGAAGGTGACGAAGCGCGAACCGTTCGTCCCGATCGATGGTCTGAGGATGTCGAAGAACAAGATGTACTTCACGTCGGCGAAGGCGGAGCGCGAGCTGGGCTATCGCGCGCGGCCGTACCGGCAGGGTCTCGAGGATGCGCTGGCGTGGTTCCGCGAAGCGGGCTACCTGAACGCGTGACGCCTGCCCGGGCGGCTCGCGCAATGCGCATTTTGTTACACGCAAGCGTCTGCCCGCCGGGACGCAACGGGTAAAATCCCCGGTCTTACGTAGAGAAATACCGCATGAACCTGAACGAACAGATCGATCAGCTCATCCATACCGCGCGCACCGTTGCGCGCGCCGCGCGGGCGGCCAACGACGCCGCCGTCTCGACCCATGCCGCCCATGAACGGGTGAGCGCCGACAAGGCTGCGGCCCAGGCGCTCGCCGAGCAGGCGGAAGCGGTGCAGGCCGCTGCCGAGGCGGCCGCCGCGCAGGCCGTCACCGACCGCTCGCATGCCGAGGTACTGGCTGCGCAGGCCGCGGAGGACCGCGCGGCGGCCGAAGCCGCCATCGCGCAGCTCGCCGGCGAACGCGCGGCGGCCGAAGCGCTTGCCGTGCAGGTCGCCAACGATCGCGCTGCGGCCGAGGCTGCAGCCGCGCAACTCGCCGCCGAACGTGCGGCAGCCGAAGCGCTGACCTCGCAAGCCGCCGACGATCGCACCACGGCCGAAGCCGCAGCCGCGCAACTCGCGGGCGAACGTGCGGCAGCCGAAGCGCTTGCCGCGCAGGCCGCCAACGATCGCGCCGCAGCCGAGGCTGCAGCCGCGCAACTCGCCGCCGAACGCGCGGCGGCCGAGGCGCTTGCCGCTCAAGCCGCCAACGATCGCGCTGCGGCCGAAGCCGCAACCGCGCAGCTCGCCGACGCACGCGCAGCCGCCGAGGCGCTCGCTGCTCAAGCCGCCAACGATCGCGCCGCAGCCGAAGCCGCAACCGCGCAGCTCGCCGACGCACGCGCAGCCGCCGAAGCGCTCGCCGCTCAAGCCGCCAACGATCGTGCCGCGGCCGAAGCCGCAACCGCGCAGCTCGCCAGCGAACGCGCGGCAGCCGAAGCGCTCGCCGCTCAAACCGCCAACGATCGCGCCGCAGCCGAAGCCGCAGCCTCGCAACTCGCCGACGCACGCGCGGCAGCCGAAGCGCTCGCCGCTCAAGCCGTCAACGACCGCGCCGCGGCCGAAGCCGCAGCCGCGCAACTCGCCGACGAACGCGCGGCCGTCGAAGCGCGCGCAGCACAAGCCGCCGACGATCGCGCCGCGGCCGAAGCCGCGCAGCGCGCGAACGAACGCGCGGTGGCCGAAGCGCTCGCCGCGCAAAACGCCGACGCCCGCGCCGCGGCCGAAGCCGCTCAACCCACCGGCGCCGAGCTGCTGGTCGCGCAAGCCGCCGCGGATCGAGCGGCGGCGGAAATGCTCGCGGCGCAGGCCGCCGCCGACCGCGCCTCGGCCGAAGCCTTCGCGGCCCAGGCCGCGACCGATCGCGACCTCGCCGAAACGGCGCGCGCCCAGGCCGCCGCCGACAAGTCGGCCGCCGAAACGCTCGCCGCGCAGGCCGCCGTCGAGCGCGACGCCGCGCCGACGCCCGCCCAGCCCCACGCCGCGCAACCGGCCGAGGCGGACGAACGCCCGACGCTGCAGGTCAATCGCCCCACCCAGGACGAGATCACGCTAGCGATCCGCAACCATGCCGTATCGCTGCACCCGATGCAGTTGAGCCAGTTGATCGAGGAGCTGTCGCACGCACGTGCGTCGATGAGCGTCGAGCAGCCGGCGGGCGTGCCGTCCGGCTGGCGTTTCGTGTCGACGAAGAATCCGATGATGGCGGTGCAGAAGCAGTCGAACGGCGACCGCCTGCTGATCGCGCGGCATTCGGGCTACGGCTGGGTGCCGTTCACGTTCTCGCCCGATGTGGTGATCCAGCTCTACATGCTGCTCACGCAGAAGTGAGCGGATGGCGGGGCGGCCCTGCCGCCCCGTGCGTTCAGCGCTCCACCGGCGCCTGCACGCGCGCCTTCCACTGGCCGCCCTTGCCGCGCCAGTAGCGCACGGCGGACGCGAAGGTCGCGCCCACGTAGAACAGCGCGACGAGCGGCAAGGCCGGCGCCCACAGCGGCGAACGGCGGTAATAGCCGAGCATCGGCGCGTACGCGGTGCACAGCGACGCCCACGCGAGCCACGCCGGCCAGGCGCGCGCGCCATAGGCGAGCGCGGCAACCGGCGGCAGCAGGTAGATGATCGCCATCCCGAACAGCGTCCCCACGAGCATCAGCGACGAATAGCGCAGCTGCGTGAACGCGGTGCGCGCGATCATGTTCCAGATGTCGCGCCAGCTGTCGTACGGGCGCAGCGACACGCTGCGATCCGCGAGATCGAGCCGGATCGGATGCCGGCCCTCGCCGCGATGCTTGATCTGCGCAGCCAGGCTGCAATCGTCGATCAGCGCGCCGCGGATCGACTCGATCCCGCCCGCCTCCTCGAGCGCCGCGCGGCGCACCAGCATGCAGCCGCCCGCCGCACCGGCGGTGCGATTGCGCGGATCGTTGATCCACGAGAACGGATACAGCTTCGCGAAGAAGAACACGAACGCCGGGATCAGCGCCTTCTCCCAGAACGAATCACAGCGCAGCCGCACCATCAGCGACACCAGATCGCGCTGCTCGGCCTGCGCGCGCGTCACGAGCTGGGCCACGGCGTCGGGCGGATGGCCGATGTCGGCATCGGTCAGCAGCAGGTAGTCGGCCGGCAGCCCCAGCGCGCGCACCGCCGCGATGCCCTGCGACTGCGCCCACACCTTGCCCGACCAGCCGGCCGGCAACGGCTGCGCGCTCAGCACGGTCAGGCGCTCCGGGCGGCCGATGGCGAGCGCCGCCGCGCGCGCGGCGTCGGCCGTGCCGTCGGTGCTGTGGTCATCGACGACGATCAGGTGGAACGCCCCCGGATAATCCTGTTCGAGCAGCGAGGTGACCGCCGCCGCGATCACGTCGACCTCGTCGCGGGCCGGCACCACGGCCGCCACGGCCGGCCAGCCGTCCCGGGCGGCCGCCGCGCCGCGCGCCTCGGGCGGCAGGCGGCGCGCCGGGCGCGCGCGCCAGAAGCCGCCGCGCGCGAACAACAATACGAGCCAGATCACGAGCGACAGGCACGACAGCAGGAACACGATCGCGAGCATCATGCGCGTTCCCCCGCCGCCGGGGAGCGATGTGCGGCATGCGTCGCCGCGCGGCTGTAAGTTTTGTAAAAATCGACGTCCATCAAGC
The DNA here is from genome assembly GCF_010645215.1 of Burkholderia multivorans. Lineage (GTDB taxonomy): Bacteria > Pseudomonadota > Gammaproteobacteria > Burkholderiales > Burkholderiaceae > Burkholderia > Burkholderia multivorans_A. The sequence goes on from NZ_JAAGNW010000006.1 coordinate 47,732, forward strand.
CTGCCCTCGGGTTCGCGCGCCCAGACGCCGCGCGAACGGTTGCAAAACCGCGTAGTTTACTGGGTTCCGCGCGGCCCGGCGCCGAGCCTCGGGGTTGTGCCGGTTGCAACATCGTCAGGAACGGTAAAGCACGCAAAGGCCGATAGGGTTAAAATGCGCGATTAATTCGGGGTGCCGGGTTCCGTTCCCGCATTCATAACATCTAAGTTGGGGCGATCGGGCCGGCCTGCACGGCTCTCTCGAACCCCGCGTCTGTCGTCGGAGTTCGCCCAAATATGCGAGTCATCCTTGCCCAGCCCCGTGGCTTTTGTGCGGGGGTTGTCCGCGCGATCGAGATCGTCGATCGCGCGCTGCAACAGCATGGCGCGCCGGTCTATGTGCGGCATGAAATTGTCCACAACCGGCACGTCGTGGAAAACTTGAGAAATAAAGGGGCGCAGTTCGTCGAGGAGCTCGACGAGGTGCCGCACGGCGCCGTCGCGATCTTCAGCGCGCACGGCGTCGCCCAGACCGTCGAACGCGACGCCGAGGCCCGCGGCCTCGACGTGCTCGACGCGACCTGCCCCCTCGTGACCAAGGTGCACGTGCAGGGCCGCCAGTACGTGGCAGCCGGCCGCCGCCTGATCCTGATCGGCCACGCCGGCCATCCGGAGGTCGAGGGCACGATCGGCCAGATTCCGGGCGAGGTGGTCCTCGTCCAGAGCGAGGCCGAGGTCGACGGGCTGACGCTGCCGGTCGACACGCCGGTCGCGTACGTGACGCAGACCACGCTGTCGGTCGACGACACGCGGGGCATCATCGAGGCGCTGCCGCGCAAGTTCACCGACATCGTCGGCCCGGACACGCGCGACATCTGCTACGCGACGCAAAACCGCCAGGCGGCGGTGCGCGAGCTCAGTGCGCAGGTCGAGGTGCTGCTCGTGGTCGGTGCGACCAACAGCTCGAACTCGAACCGCCTGCGCGAGATCGGCACCGAAAGCGGCGTGCCGAGCTATCTCGTCGCGGACGGCTCCGAGATCCGTGCGGAATGGTTCGCGAATGCGACCACGGTGGGCCTGACGGCCGGCGCATCGGCGCCGGAGGAAATGGTTGAAGATGTGATCGGCGCCTTGCGCGCCCTGGGTCCCGTCGACGTCGTCACGATGGCGGGCCGGGAAGAAAAAGTTGAATTCAAGTTGCCGGCGAAGCTGTTGCAAGCTGTTGCCCGCGAAGTCTAAGGAGGACATCTCTTGTCTATTCCGCTGCTCCAACAAGTCCGCGTCGGCGCCTACATCGTGCGCCAGCACCTTTCCGGCAACAAGCGCTACCCGCTCGCGCTGATGCTCGAACCACTGTTCCGCTGCAATCTCGCCTGTAACGGCTGCGGCAAGATCGACTATCCGGATCCCATCCTGAACCAGCGCCTGTCCGTCGAGGAATGCCTGCAGGCCGTCGACGAGTGCAACGCGCCGGTGGTCTCGATCGCGGGCGGCGAGCCGCTGCTGCACAAGGAAATGCCGGAGATCGTCCGGGGCATCATGAAGCGCAAGAAATTCGTGTACCTGTGCACGAACGCGCTGCTGATGGAAAAGAAGATGGACGACTACGAGCCGAGCCCGTACTTCGTCTGGTCGGTCCACCTCGACGGCGACAAGGACATGCACGACCACGCGGTGTCGCAGGACGGCGTGTACGAGAAGGCCGTCGCGGCGATCAGGGAAGCGAAGCGCCGCGGCTTCCGCGTGAACATCAACTGCACGCTGTTCAACGACGCAATCCCCGAGCGCGTCGCGAAGTTCTTCGACACGCTCAAGCCGATCGGCGTCGACGGCATCACGGTGTCGCCGGGCTACGCATACGAGCGCGCGCCGGATCAGCAGCACTTCCTGAATCGCGACAAGACCAAGAACCTGTTCCGCGAGATCCTGAAGCGCGGCGACGGCGGCAAGCGCTGGTCGTTCAGCCAGTCGTCGCTGTTCCTCGACTTCCTGGCCGGCAACCAGACCTACAAGTGCACGCCGTGGGGCAACCCCGCGCGCACCGTGTTCGGCTGGCAGAAGCCGTGCTACCTGGTCGGCGAAGGTTATGTGAAGACCTTCAAGGAACTGATGGAAGACACCAACTGGGACAACTACGGCGTCGGCAACTACGAGAAGTGCGCGGACTGCATGGTCCACTGCGGCTTCGAAGCGACGGCGGTGATGGACACCATCGCGCATCCGCTGAAGGCGTTCGCCGTGAGCCGCAAGGGCATCAAGACCGAAGGCGCGTTCGCGCCGGACATCCCGATCGACAATCAGCGGCCGGCCGAGTATGTGTTCTCGCGCCACGTCGAGATCAAGCTCGAGGAAATCCAGCGCGCCGGCAAGGGCAAGCTGCAGAAGCCGGCCAAGTCGGCCGCGGCGGCCTGAGCGCTGCGCGGCGCCGCGCGCGCCGCGCAGCCTGACCGACGCCAAGGGGCGTCACGGACCTCGTCCGTGACGCCCTTTTGACTGGCGCGCCGCACGCCCCTTGCGCGCACGCGCTACTATCCTCGTTTCGTCCGCGGCGGGCCGTGATGCCGCGCGTCCTTCCGCCTGAGAACCGTCATGTCCCTGCTCGATCCCGCCGCCATCGAAAGCTGGCACGCGCACGTGTATTTCGACGCCGCCCATCGCGATGCCGCCTGGGCCTTCCGCCAAGTCGTCGACCAGCAGTTCGGCGCGCGGCTGCAACTGGGCCGCTTCCACGAACAGCCGGTCGGCCCGCATCCGGTCTGGTCGTACCAGCTCGCGTTCGGGCGCGAACACTTCAACGACATCGTGCCGTGGCTCGTGCTGAACCACGGCGCGCTCGACATCTTCCTGCATCCGAACACCCGCGACGAACTGCGCGACCGCCGCGCCTGCGCGACCTGGATCGGGCGTTCGTATACGTTGAATCTGGCCGGGCTGACCGACTAGCAGGCGGACGGCCGCGTCGGTGCGCGTCAGGCGGCACGCAGCCCGCCGCGCGCGACCGGGCGCGCCTCGGTCGCAGCCAGCGCCGCCGCAACCGGCCGCTTCACGTCGCTGGTCGCGAACGCCGACACGTGCTGCCACAGCTCGGACAGCCGATATCTCGGCAGGGTCGCGAAATAATCGTCCTGCAGCGTGACGAGGCGCTCCAGCACCGGGCTGTCGGCCGCGTCGATCGCGCAGCGCGCCTCCCCGCGATCGAGCGCGCGCTCCGCCTCGACGCACAACGCGATCTGCGCATCGGGCGCGTCGGCCAGATCGCTGAGCAGGAACACCAGGTAGACGGCGGTCTGCAGACGCCGCAGCATTTCGATATCACCATGGCCGCCGCGCATCGCGACGAGCGCCAGGTGGTACTTGAGGGAGATCGACCGCACCTGGGCGGGCGGCATCGGCAGCAGCCACTCCTTCGTCAGGGGCCGACGCCCCTTTCCCTTGTTCCCGTGTTTCATCTCGTCCTCCCAAAACCGCGCGGGACATGCCGCGCCGAGCGCACGCCGCACCGCTCAGAATGTGTTTTCGCCCTTCAGGTAGTACGCGCTCTTCACGAAGAACGCCCGCACCGGGCGTCCGGCCTGCGTCTCCTCGGCGACGCGCGCCTCCATCGCCGCCCGCTCCTCGGCGGAGCGGTCCGGCCTCGGATGATGGACGCGCGCGAGCGCGCGCTGCATGTCGAGCGGGTAGCGCTGGTTACCGGCCGAGGTGACGCGATAGCCGACGCGCTGCAGCTGCAGCAGCTGCCGGCCCGTATCGGCGCGCGCCGCCCACCAGCCGGACGCTCCCGCGCCGCCGTCCGCTTGCGCGCATGCAACGGCGGGCAACCCGGCGAGCGCGCCGGACAGTGCGATTAGGGATACGAGCGATTTCATCGTGGCCTCCGGAATGACAATCCGACCGCGCCCCTGGCGCGATGTCTTGAAAGCATCGTAATTGGCCGCTCAAATCGAATGAATATTTGAAATCACAATTCAACGTTGCCGCACCGGAAACGGCATGCATGAATCGCCTCTCCCGGATGCCTTCATTCAGCTTCAATGCCTTTGCCCGCGGGCCTGCCAGCCTCTTTAAAGCCATCCGATAGAACGCTCGGAATAGGCATGCGTGACCTCATGCAATAGGTCATTGACGATATTCGAGACAATTTCCCCGATCGATGAGAAAAAACGCGTGTTCCGCTACACTGGCCGGCGCCGCCGCGCGTGCCACGCCGCGGAGGTGGACACACACCACTGAGAGACCATAAGAAGGACAACAAGATGGGCAAGATCATCTTCATCGTGATTCTCGCGAGCGTCATCGCGTTCGCGCTCGCCGCGGGCCTCGCCGCCCGCTCCAGCCCGAGGAAGCTGCGTCCGTCCGTCGGGATCGCCGCATTCATCGGCATCACGCTGGCCGGGCTGCTGTTCATGTCGCTCACGCAGGTCCGGCAGTCGACCTACGGCGTCGTCACCACCTTCGGCCACATCGAGGCCGACACGCTGCCCGAGGGGCTGCACGTGGTCAGCCCGGTGTCGAACGTGCACGAGGTCTTCGTCGGTGTCGCGGTCGCGCGGGTCGAGAAAGCCCAGGCGGCGTCGAAGGATCTGCAATCCGTGCACACCGACCTCACGATGAACTACCGCGTCGACCCGGCGCGCGTGCGGGCGCTCGCCGCGATGGCGCCGTCGCTGACCTACGAGTCCGACTACGTCCAGCCCGCGATGTTCGAGGTGTTCAAGGCGGTGGTTTCGCGCTACACCGCCGAGCAGCTCGTCACCGAACGGCAGCTCGTGTCGCAGGACATCCTCGCCTCGCTCGAGGCGAAGCTCAAGCCGTACGGCTTCGTGATCCAGGACATCAACATCACCGCCTTCGCGTTCAGCGAAGCGTTCGACCAGGCGATCGAAGCCAAGGTCACCGCGAGCCAGAAAGCGGAGCAGGCCGAGCGCGAGCTGCAGCGCGTCAAGTTCGAGGCCGACCAGAAGATCGCGCAGGCCGAAGGCGAAGCCAAGTCGATCGCGATCCAGGCCCAGGCGATCAAGACCAACGGCGGCGACGAATATCTGCGCCTGCAGGCCATCAATCGCTGGGACGGCAAACTGCCGACCTACATGTCGCCGCATTCGCCCATGCCTTTCATCGGTCTTTCAGCGGACGCGAGCAAGTAAGCGCCGGCGGGCGGGCCGCGCTCACGGCCGGCCCGCCCGCGCCCCCGCGTCGAACAGCGCGTTCGTCAACCACGACGCAACAATTCCTCGTCTTATCTCAATAATGCCCCTAGAATCCGGGCTCGATTATTGAGTTACGCGCGAGAGTGCGCGGATTAATTAGAAGACAGCAATACAGCTACGGGGTTATCAAGAGATGGACCAAGTTCAAGGTTCACGCGTCGTCGCGCCGATGGAGGGTGCGCGAAGCCAGGTCGCGGCCGTCACCCGCGCGCATCCGGCCTATCGGCCCGACATCGACGGGCTGCGTGCGGTCGCCGTCGTCTCCGTCGTCCTGTTCCATGCCTTTCCGAACCTGTTGCAGGGCGGCTTCGTCGGCGTCGACATCTTCTTCGTCATCTCCGGCTACCTGATCCACGCGCTGATGCTGCGCGAACTGGAGCAGCAGACCTTCTCGTTCGGCAATTTCTACGCGCGGCGCATCAAGCGGCTGTTCCCCGCGCTGCTGCTGATGGGCCTCGCGAGCTACGCGTTCGGCTGGTTCAACCTGCTCGACGGCGAGTTCAAGACGTTCGGCAAGCACCTGATGGGCGGCGCGCTGTCGGTGGCCAACCTCGTGCAGTGGCAGGAAGCCGGCTACTTCGACACTTCGGCCGAGCTGAAGCCCCTGCTGCACCTGTGGTCGCTCGGCGTCGAGGAACAGTTCTACCTGCTCTGGCCGATGGCGCTGTGGCTCGCCTGGCGGCGGCGCATGTCGATCGCGCTGCTCGTCGCGGGCGCGGGCCTCGCGTCGTTCCTCGCCAACGTGCTGACGGTGAAGCTGTACCCGGTGGCCGACTTCTACTCGCCGCTCACCCGCGGGTGGGAACTGATGATGGGCGGCATGCTGGCGATCCGCCATCACACCGCGCCCGGTGCGTCGTCCGCCCAGGCGGACCGCAAGTCCGCAACCGGCCTCGTGCTGCTCGCGCTGTCGATCTGCGTGCTCGACAAGGACGCGGCGTTCCCGGGCTGGTGGGCGCTGCTGCCGACGCTCGGCGCATGCCTGCTGATCGACGCCGGCCCGCAGGCGTGGATCAACCGCACCCTGCTGTCGCAACGCACGATGGTCTCGATCGGGCTGATCAGCTATCCGCTCTACCTGTATCACTGGCCGTTGCTGTCCTATGCGCGCATCACGTGGGGCGAAACGCCGCCGTGGACGCTGCGCGCCGCGCTCGTGCTGGCCGGCTTGCCGCTCGCGTGGCTCACCTACCGCTTCATCGAACAGCCGCTGCGCCGGCGCGCGCGCACGCCGCTCAAGGTCGCGGCGCTCGTCATGCTGATGGCGGGCATCGCCTACGCCGGCTACACCACGTACCGGCGCGACGGCCTCGCGTTCCGGATGTCGCACTTCGTCACGCGCTTCACGCAGGACGTCGACTTCGACCTCAGCCGCGATTGGCGCAAGCATGCCTGCTATCTCGAAGGCGACGCGGACAAGGATCTGCCGTTCGCGCCCGCGTGCACGGACGCCGGCACCGCCCCCCTGCTGTTCCTGTGGGGCGACTCGCACGCCGCGGCGCTGTATCCGGGGCTCGCGCGGCATCGCGACGCGCTCGGCATGCGGATTGCGCAATACACCGCCTCGGGCTGCCCGCCGCTGATCGGCGCGCAAGCGGTCGCGCCGCGCTGCGCGGCCATCCATGAACGCATCCTGCGCCAGCTCGCCGCCGCGCATCCCGCCACCGTCCTGCTGACGGGCCGCTGGCTCGACGATCAATTGCCGAAACTGGGGCCGACCGTGGCAGCCATCCGCCGCGCCGGCGTGCAGGACATCGTGCTGATCGGACCTGTGCCGCGCTGGCAGGATTCGCTGCCGAAGGTCTACTGGCGCTACTGGCGCGCGGAGCATGCGCCGCTGCCGATCCGCTCGACCTTCGGACTCGAGACGGACGTCCACGCGATCGACCAGCACGCGCGCGCGACCGCTGCGGCGCTCGGCATCCGCTACCTGTCCGCCTACGAGGCGTTCTGCGATGCGGGCGGCTGCCTGACGCGCCTCGACGACGACGCGCCGGCGGGCAAGCCCGGCAAGATCGTCACCTTCGACGACGCGCACCTCACACCGGCGGGCTCGAACCTGATCGCCGCCACGCTGGCGCGGCAGTTGCACGCCGCGCGCTGAGCGGGCCGCGCCCGGCGCGCAACGGCCTCGGGTCGCGGCTGCGCGCCGCGGCCCGAGCCGGCGAACCCATTCAAACGTCATATCAATACGATGATCCGACGCGCCTGCGCGTCGGATCATCGACTTTCCGCAAGTCAAACGTCAGCCCGCGAAAACGACGTTCACGACGTCTGCCCGGCGCCGTGCGCAAGGCGCGGACCCGCCGCCCGGCTTCACGCCCGGCCCGTTGCGCGCGTCCCGATACCATGCCCTGCGTGCGACGACTGTCACGGGTTGTCATCACGCGCCTATGATGAACCGGTGCGCGCCGCGAGCCGCACGCCGAAGCCCGACGACGTCTCGACGAAGGCGTCGCCGCAGCCCGCGAGCGCGCCGAGCGGGCCCCCCAGTCAGGATGACAGCCGATGACGGAACGAGCAGCTCCGACACGTCTGCCGGGCGACGCCCTGCGCCGACGCTTCCTGGATGTGCGCGCGCACAGCACCGCGCTCGCCGCGCCGCTGAGCGCGGAGGATCAGGCCTTGCAGTCCATGCCGGACGCGAGCCCGACCAAGTGGCATCTCGCGCACACGACCTGGTTCTTCGAGACCGTCGTGCTCGCGCGCCACGCGCGCGGCTACACGCCGTTCGACGCGCACTACGCCTATCTTTTCAATTCCTATTACGAAGCGCTCGGCCCGCGACATGCGCGTCCGCAGCGCGGGCTGTTGTCGCGGCCGTCGCTCGACGAGGTGCGGCGCTACCGCGAGCACGTCGATGCTGCGCTGTTGCGTTTGCTGGAAGACACGCCGGAGGGCGCGCGCGGCGCGTTCGCCGCCGAAATCGAACTGGGCCTGCATCACGAGCAGCAGCACCAGGAATTGATCCTGACCGACATCCTGCATGCGTTCTCGCTCAATCCGCTGCTGCCTGCGTACCGCACGCATGCCGCGCCGCGCGCGGTCGCGCCGTCGGGCGCGCTGCGCTGGCTGTCGCACCCGGGCGGCGCGGGCGAGGTCGGCGATGCGGGGCGCGGGTTCGCCTTCGATAATGAACGGCCGCGCCATCCGGTGCTGCTGCAGCCCTACTCGATCGGGAACCGGCTCGTCACCAACGGCGAATACGCGGATTTCATCGCGGACGAGGGCTATGCGCGCCCCGAGCTGTGGCTGTCCGACGGCTGGGCGAGCGTGCAGCGCGAAGCCTGGCGTGCGCCGCTCTACTGGCTGCCGGGCGAGATACGCGACGATTGGCTCGTGTTCGGGCTCGGCGGTGCGCATGCGCTCGATCGCGCGGCGCCGGTCGCGCATCTGAGCTTCTACGAGGCCGCCGCCTATGCGGAATGGGCGCAGGCGCGCCTGCCGACCGAATTCGAATGGGAGGCGGCGAGCACCGTGCCCGGTATCGCGCAGATCGACGGCTGCGTGTGGCAGTGGACGCGCTCCGCCTATGCGCCTTATCCCGGCTTCCGGCCGCTGCCCGGCATCGCGGCCGAGTACAACGGCAAGTTCATGGTCGGGCAGCAGGTATTGCGCGGCGGCAGCATCGCGACGCCGGCCGGCCACGCGCGACCGACCTATCGCAACTTCTTTCCGCCGGCGGCGCGCTGGCAGTTCTCGGGAGTACGCCTTGCAAAGGATGCCTGACGACCTCGACGCGCGCGACGCGTTCGATACGATGCGCGCCAGCCCGTTCGGCCGCGATCTGCTGGAAGCGCTCGGCCGCTCGCCGCGCAGCATTGCGCCGAAGTATTTCTACGACGCGGCCGGATCCGCGTTGTTCGACCGGATCTGCGCGCTGCCCGAGTACTATCCGACGCGCACCGAATACGCGATTCTCGGTCGGCATGCGGGCGAGATTGCTGCACGGATCGGCGCACAAGCGCAGTTGATCGAGTTCGGCGCGGGCTCGCTCGCGAAGATCCGGATCGTGCTCGACGCGTTGAACTCGGCGGGGCTCGCGCCGCGCGCTTACCTGCCGGTGGATATTTCCGCCGAGCATCTTGCGCGCGAGGCGCTGACGTTGCGCGCGACCTATCCGTCGCTCGATGTCAGGCCGGTGGTGGCCGACTACCTGCAGCCGACGCAGTGGCGGCCGCTCGAGCAGTTGGACGGGCGGCGCGTCGGGTGCTTCCTGGGATCGACGATCGGTAATTTCTCGATTGCCGAGGCAACGGCGTTTCTACGTCACGCGGCGGCGTTGCTCGCGGGCGGCGCGTTGTTGATCGGGGTCGATCTGGTGAAGGATCCGGCCATTCTGCATCGCGCGTATAACGATGCGGCGGGCGTGACGGCCGCGTTCAATCTGAATCTGCTGCGGCGGGCGAACGCGGAACTGGCGGCCGATTTCGCGCTGGATGCGTGGGCGCATCGCGCGTTCTACGATGGGATCCGGCAACGGATCGAAATGCATCTGGTGAGCCGCCGCGATCAGGCCGTGCAGGTCGCGGGCCGGCATTTCCGCTTCGCGCAGGGCGAAACACTGCACACCGAGAACTCGCATAAGTTCACGATCGACGGGTTTCACGCGTTGGCGCGCGAGGCGGGGTTCGTGCCGGGGCCGGTTTGGATCGACGACGCGAATCTGTTCAGCGTGCATTGGCTCGACAGCCCGGCGCAACCTACGCCGTTGGCGTGAATGCGGGTAACGCGCGCGGTGTTGCGAAACGCCTCGTGACAAGCGCCGCCCAGCGGCATGCCGCTCGACTCACGAACCTTCGCGAGTCGAGCGAGACCCGGCGCATCAGGATGCGCGCGCCGACGCCAGATTGAGCGCCACCGCCTGCGCGACTTC
>NZ_JAAGNW010000006.1:57802-68295 GCF_010645215.1 Burkholderia multivorans
CGATGCCGTCGATGGCGGCCGAATAGATGCCGCCCGCGTACCCCGCACCTTCGCCGGCCGGATACAGGCCCTCGACGTTCATGCTTTGATAATCGTCCTTGCGGCGAACCCGGATCGGCGACGACGTGCGCGTCTCTACGCCGGTGAGCACGGCATCGTGCATCGCGAAGCCCGCGCTCTTCTTGTCGATCTGGGGCAGTGCTTCGCGGATCGCTTCGATCACGTAGTCCGGGAGCGCGGTGCTGAGATCGGTCGGGTGCACGCCGGGCTTGTACGACGGCGCCACGGAGCCCAGCGACGTCGACGGCCGGCCCGCGATGAAATCACCGACCAGCTGGCCGGGCGCGGAGTAATCGCCGCCGCCGAGTTCGAATGCGCGCTCTTCCCATTTGCGCTGGAACGCGATGCCCGCGAGCGGGCCGCCGGGATAGTCTTCCGGCGTGATGCCGACGACGATGCCCGCATTCGCGTTGCGCTCGGCCCGCGAGTACTGGCTCATGCCGTTGGTGACCACGCGGCCGGGCTCGGAGGTCGCCGCGACCACCGTGCCGCCGGGGCACATGCAGAAGCTGTAGACGGCCCGGCCGTTACTGCAGTGGTGGACCACCTTGTAGTCGGCCGCGCCGAGTTGCTTGTGGCCCGCGAACTTGCCGAAGCGGCTGCGATCGATCAGCCCCTGCGGCTGTTCGATGCGAAAACCCAGCGAGAACGGCTTGGCTTCGATATAGACGCCGCGATCGTGCAGCATCTGGAAGGTGTCGCGCGCGCTGTGGCCCACCGCCAGCACCACGTGGTCGCAGCGGAGCGTTTCCCCATTCGAGAGCTTGAGCGCGCGCACCTTGCCCTGATCGATCTCGATGTCGTCCACCCGGGTCTCGAAGCGGACTTCCCCACCGAGTTCGTGAATGGTCGCGCGCATTTTTTCCACCATGCTGACGAGGCGGAACGTGCCGATGTGCGGCCGGCTCAGATACAGGATGTCTTCCGGCGCGCCCGCCTTGACGAATTCGTCCAGCACCTTGCGGCCATAGTGGTGAGGATCCTTGATCTGGCTGTAGAGCTTGCCGTCGGAAAACGTTCCGGCTCCGCCTTCGCCGAACTGCACGTTGGATTCGGGATCGAGCACGCCCTTGCGCCACAGGCCGAAGGTGTCCTTGGTGCGCTCGCGCACGGCCTTGCCGCGTTCGAGGATGATGGGGCGGAATCCCATCTGCGCAAGGAGCAGCCCGGCAAACAAGCCGCACGGCCCCATGCCGATGACGACCGGGCGCAGGGCCTCGGTGTGCTCGGGCGCCTTCGCGACGAAGCGGTAGGCCATGTCGGGCGTCACGCCGCAATGCGGCTTGCCGGCGAGCCGCGCGAGCGCGGCGGCTTCGTCCTTGACCTCGACATCGACGATATACGTCAGCTTGATGTCGGAGCGCTTGCGTGCATCGTGCGCACGGCGAAACACCGTGTAGCGGAGGAGTTCGTCCGCCGCCACGCCGAGGTCCGCGAGGCGCGCTCGAATCGCGGCTTCGAGATCGCTTTCGGGATGGTCGAGGGGGAGTTTGACTTCGCTTAGACGTAACATGAGTGCTGGAATGCGGTCGCCACGACGTCGTGGCGGTGTTGAGACAGGCGGAGGCCGGCATGCGGGGGCTGGGCATCCCGGCGACGAGGGGCTGCGCACCGATCCGGCCTGACCACTCGGGCGCGCGGGATACGGGAGCATACAGCGCTCCGTGTGCGGGGAATATTTTCCTTATTCCGACCCATTTTGAAGCAATAATGCTCCAGCATGTCGACACCGGCGAGCAATCTATGCGCGAGCGTACGGCCGCCAAGGGAAAAGGGAGGGCGCGATGCGCTGCCCACGCAGCCCCGCTTTCCGTGGTGCCGCGATTATAAGAAAGCGTTACCTGCGCTGCAAATCTATTTCGGCCGGCGCCGCCCGCCGAGAGCATCCGTTCCGAGCGATGGGCGAACGCCCTGGCACCCGTTGATTTTTTCCCGCGACTGAATGGCTGACCGTCGGCACTCGACCATCTCCGCACTTTGGGCAATAGCCGCCCGGTAGCTTGATACAGTTGAAGGGATCCCCTTGCCTAAGACGCGACGGAGTATAGGATTATCGGGGGGGCAGTTGCACCTGCCTATCCCGGGCTTCCGGCAGAGCTGATTAGGGTCGCCAGACGGCGTGCCAAACAGCAGGGCTTGCGGTCCCTGCGAATACATTAGAAATGAGAGAGAAAAATTGCGCTGGATCACTGCACTCAACTTGCAGATATGGGCGGACACGCATGGGGCACGGAACACTTTTCCGGGCATGGTCGCCGACCTCATTCGCGCATCGGCGCAAAACATCTCCACGATTCGCTTTCCCAACGGTGACAAGGGGCAAGTCAGAGGGTTCGATGGTGCTCTCGATATGGGAGTTCGGCGTCGGCGTAGACGCGGCGGCCAAAGCAAATTCGGACTTCGATAAGCGAGCCAAGGAAGTCGACGAAGCGCAACGAAAACAGACGACGTTCGTCTTTGTGACACCACGAACGTGGAACAACGGCAATGAAAAGCTCGCAGACTGGGTCGACGCTAAGCGAAGGCTCGACCTATGGAAAGATGTCGTCTACTTGGACGGCTCGATGGTCGAGGACTGGCTCAGTTGCTCTCCTGCCGTAGCGGCCAAGTATGCAAGATTTGAACTCAAGTTATTTCCCGTCACCGGCGCGCGTAGCACCGACGAGTTCTGGGAGGAGTATTCAAGCCGGTTCACCCCACAGTTGGTAGAGCAGGTGTTACTAGCAGGGCGCGAATCGCAAGCGGAAGCATTGATTCGCAAGCTGTGTGAGGGAGTAAGTAAGATTCCGTATGCGGCCGATGCGCCGGACGAGGTCGTTGCTTTTGCCATTGCCGCAATTCGGAGTTCGGGCCCGACAGTTCGGTATTTCCTAGAAGCAAAGACCATAGTCGTCGACACCGAAGATGCGGCTCGTCAACTTGCAGGTACTTCAGGGCTTTCATTTTTACCCAGAGCACAGGCCCGCGGACTGGCCGGGTACCTTGCCCAGAAAGGGCCAACGGTGGTCAGTGCCGGAGCGGACGATAAGAAGCACGACCACGAAGTACTGCGTCGACCCTCGAGCACCGAGCTTGGGAAGGCTCTATCGGGCATGGGATTCGCAGAGCAGGAGGGCTACGAACTTGCGCGCCGCTGTGGAAGAAGCCTCGCGGTACTCGCACGACTAAAGCCCAGCGGCACAGCACCAAAGCCAGAGTGGATGGAAAGTGGCGCGCTGTTGCTGCCCGCGCTCCTGGCAGGTGCTTGGCATGTGTCTACTAAGACTGATCAGGAAGTGCTGTGTAGCTTGGCTGCGGTGCATGATTATGCAGCATACGAGGCTCCGCTTCGAACTCTCGCGAGGTTACAGGACCCGCCTATCGATTACGTCGCAGATGTGTGGGCGCTAAGAGCCTCGGTCGATGCCTTTGTTTATCTTGGCCATCTCATCGGGCCCGAGCATTTGGCTAGATTTTCCGAAGCGGTTAAGACTGTCTTCGGTAAGGTGCTGGAGCGGCCGAAGGCGGATGAAGTATTCAGACCAACTGCGCAAAGGGCTGTGGACTCACATAGTAGGTGGCTGCGTGACGGCATGATGAACACGCTCCTCCATATGGCGGTTCTTCATGAGCAAGCGGAATTTACCGTCGCCGGCACTACTCCTCAAGAATACGTTAACAGCGTAGTTCGCGGAATACCAGGCTTGTCGAGTGACCATCGCCTTCTGACTAGCCTGCAAGACCAAATGGCGATGCTTGCGGAGGCGGCACCGATCCCTTTCGTTGAGGCCCTCGAACGTCTGCTCGAGGGCGATGCTGCTGGCATTCGGTCTATCTTTGAAGAGCACAAGGGCCTCATTAGCTCCCACAGCTACCACTATGGCGTCCTCTGGGGCCTCGAACTTTTGGCATGGGATCCGAAGATGCTCCTTCGAGCATCGTTATGTCTCGCGCGACTAGCAGAGATTGACCCAGGCGGATCAGTCTCCAATCGCCCAATCAATAGTCTTAGAGCCATCTTTCTTTCTTGGGCACCGAACACGAGTGCAACCGCACAGCAACGGATGGGGGTGCTCGCGCGTGTACTTGAGTCGGTGCCTTCCATCGCGTGGCCGCTGATAACCAAATTGCTACCCTCGGCGCACGATACTTCAAGTCCTACGCAGCGACCGGCCTTCCGAGAATTCGTAGAGAGCAACGCAGAACTCCTTACGTACGGCGTGGTTTGGGAAAGTCAGGCCTTTGTTGTCGACCTAGCGATTCAGTATGCAGGCAATGAATGCGGACGGTGGGTTACTCTTATCGACGCAATTGGTTACTTCCCCAAGCAGGCCTTCGAGGAAACTGCTAGGTCGCTCGAGGGTGTACTGCTATCTACAACTGCTGATGATCACTTCGTCGTATGGGACACTTTGCGGAAGGAGGTTAATCGTCACCGAACGTATGCCGGTACGGATTGGGCGTTGTCAGAAGAAGCATTATCTCAACTTGACGCGTTGGTTCAGACCTTCGCGCCAACTGCCGCGGTCGCTCGCTCGACGTGGCTTTTCGACGACTGGATGCCCGACGTCCCCGGAAAAAATCAAGAGGACAGCGACCCTGAAGCTGTAATCAACGCGACTCGTCTAGATGCTGTTCGCGAGGTGATAAAGGAGTCGGGAACGGCGGGGCTGATTGAGCTGGCCGGAAGAGTAAAGTTGCCTCAGCACGTCGCATACGCAGCGCAAGGACTTTGTTTGGATTTCGACGCGCTTGGCAAATTCTTTATTCAGGCGCTGCATGCTGGCCAGCAGCTAGACGTCGTCGCAAGTACGCTTCTGGCGGAAGGTGTCCTGCGCTTTGATAGCCGGTGGATGGCGTTCGTCAAAGAAGTACTGACTGCGGATCGAATTGCCCCAGAGAAAATCGCCGAACTCCTGACGGTGCTCGACGAATCAACGGCCGTGTGGGACTACATCATGGCGTATGGTGACGAAGTCAACGACTTGTACTGGCGGCGCAAGAATTCTTATTTCATCAGAGGAAGCGTTAAAGAGCTCATGTTTGCAGTCGACAACTACTTGGCTCGGCATCGTCCTCTCGCTGCATTGGATTCAGCTACTCATAGGATGTCTGACCTTCCAACAAAGAAACTCATGAATCTAATGGATGAGTCGGTGACAGAAATCAATGCCTCTTGGCAAGCAGGAGGAACAAGGTCCCTCTATAACATCGAACGGGCTTTCGATGAACTACGCAAGAGAACAGACGCCGAACCAGACGATATCGCTGCGATAGAGTTCAGATACTTGCCTGTGTTTCATGCCGGCAAGAAGCCGCTGCTACTTCATACACTAGTGGTAAAGCGACCTCAGTTGTTCATGGATGCAATCTGCACTGCCTTCAGGCCAGCAAACGGAGAAGCCGAGGCGCCTGCCAAGGGTGCCGAAAAGCTAGCAGTCGCAGCTTATGAGCTACTCACGGGCATCCATATTCTTCCCGGTCAAACAGATGACGGCGTAGACGAGCAGGCCCTCCTTGATTGGTGCACTAAGGTACGCCGCCTCGCCATAGAGGTTGACCGTGTGAAAATTACTGACCAACGGATTGGAGCAATCTTTGCTCATTCCCCAGCAAGCAAGAATGACAACGCATGGCCGCATGAAGCTGTCAGGTCAGTCATCGAAAAGCTCAGGTCAGACGAACTCGAACGTGGTGTGGCCATTGAGCGCTTCAATATGCGTGGTGCCTACTGGAAAGCGATTGGTGAAGGTGGAGACCAAGAGCGTGCTCTAGCAAGGCAGTCTCGCGAATGGGCCGATGTCGTGCCTGAGCATCCACGCACGGCTGCGATGCTAATGAGGATCGCGGATAGCTGGCTGTGCGAGGCTGAGCGAGCTGACCTCTCTGCACAGAGGGAGTCTTTGCGGTGGTAGTAGTGCGCATTAATCACTACCGAAGTCTCGATCACCAACATACGGACCAATTCCCATGTTTCGGTAGAGCGGACGTCCGCTGCGATATACAGATTGACTACAGTGGGTCTCCCCGCCGCTCCGCACAGAAACAAAAAAGCGCCATGACCCAGGTCATGGCGCTCACACGTCCTATGCGATCTATCCGGCTTACGCGCCGGTCACGTCAACAGCACTTCCCCGCCCCCGACCCATACCGCGCATTCTGCCGTTCGCGGAAAAATTCCTCGTACGACATCGGGGGCCGATCGGGATGCGTCTCGCGCATATGCGCGACATAGGTATCGTAATCGGGCAAGCCCACCATCAAGCGCAGCGCCTGCCCGAGATACCGGCCCGCACTGCGCAGTTCACCGCCGAGATCGGAGAACATCGCCGGCCTCCCGTCAGCGGCCGCTGCCGAGCGCCTGCCCGGCCGGCAGCGGTTCGAACGGCGTCTCGCGCGAAGTCGGCTTCGCCTCGCGCCGCGCGCGCAGCACGGCCAGCACGCCGTACACCGCGATGCTCAACACCACGAACATGAACAGGCCGGCCAGCGTCGCATCGACATAGTCGTTGAAAATGATCCGCTTCATCTGCGCGAGCGACTTCGCCGGGGCCAGCACCTTCCCCTCGTCGAGCGCCGCCTGCAGCTTCGCCGCGTGCGCGAGGAAGCTGACCTTCGGGTTCGCATCGAAGATCTTCTGCCACCCGGCCGTCAGCGTGCAGATCAGCAGCCACGCGGTCGGCACCAGCGTGACCCACGCATAACGCTCGCGCTTCATCTTGAACAGCACTACCGTACCCAGCACCAGCGCGATCGCCGCCAGCATCTGGTTCGAGATGCCGAACAACGGCCACAACGTATTGATGCCGCCCAGCGGATCGACCACGCCCTGATACAGGAAGTAACCCCAGGCCGCCACGCACAGCGCGGTCGCAATCAGGTTCGCCGGCAGCGACTCCGTGCGCTTGAGCGCCGGGTGGAAGGTGCCGAGCAGATCCTGAAGCATGAAACGTCCCGCACGCGTGCCGGCATCGACCGCGGTCAGGATGAACAGCGCCTCGAACAGGATCGCGAAGTGATACCAGAACGCCATCAGCGCCGGGCCGCCGATCACCTGATGCAGGATGTGCGCCATCCCGACCGCGAGCGTCGGCGCGCCGCCGGCGCGCGCAATGATGGTCGATTCGCCCACCGCCTTCGCGGTTTCGGTCAGCATCTCGGGCGTCAGCACGAAGCCCCATTGCGTCACCGTCTGCGCCACCGCTTCCGGCGTCGTGCCCAGCACGGCGGCCGGCGCATTCATCGCGAAGTAGACACCGGGCTCGATCACGGATGCAGCCACCAGCGCCATGATCGCGACGAACGACTCCATCAGCATCGCGCCATAGCCGATGAAACGCGCATTGGTTTCATTGTCGAGCAGCTTCGGCGTCGTGCCCGACGAGATCAGCGCGTGGAAACCCGACACCGCGCCGCACGCGATCGTGATGAACAGGAACGGGAACAGGTTGCCCGACCACACCGGGCCGGTGCCGTCGATGAACTTCGTCAGCGCGGGCATCTTCAGTTCCGGCGCGACGACCAGGATGCCGATCGCGAGGCCGAGGATCGTGCCGATCTTGAGGAAGGTCGACAGGTAGTCGCGCGGCGCGAGCAGCAGCCACACCGGCAGCACCGACGCCACGAAGCCGTAGCCGATCAGGATCCACGTGAGCTGCGTGCCGTTGAAGGTGAACCATGCGGCGAGCGTCGGCGAATCATGCACGTACTGGCCGAACGCGATCGAGGCCATCAGCCCGATGAAGCCGATCACCGACACCTCGCCGATGCGCCCCGGACGGATGTAGCGCGTGTAGACGCCCATGAACAGCGCGATCGGAATCGTCGCGGCGACGGTGAAGGTGCCCCACGGCGAATTGGTCAGCGCCTTGACGACGATCAGCGCGAGCACCGCGAGAATGATCACCATGATCAGGAACGCGCCGAACAGCGCGATCACGCCGGGCACGGTGCCCAGCTCCATCTTCACCAGATCGCCGAGCGAGCGGCCGTCGCGGCGCGACGAGATGAACAGCACGATGAAATCCTGCACCGCGCCCGCGAACACCACGCCGGCCAGGATCCACAGCATCCCGGGCAGGTAGCCCATCTGCGCGGCGAGCACGGGGCCGACGAGCGGCCCGGCGCCGGCGATCGCGGCGAAGTGATGGCCGAACAGCACGTACTTGTTGGTCGGCACGTAGTCGAGGCCGTCGTTGTACTTGACGGCGGGAGTCATCCGCAAGCCGTCGAGCTGCACGACCTTGCTCGCGAGAAAGCGGCTGTAGAAACGATACGCGATCAGGTACACGCACACGGCGGCAATCACGATCCACAGCGCGCTGATCCGTTCCCCGTGCGCGAGCGCGATCGTGCCGAACGCGAACGCGCCGAGCAGCGCGACCGCTGTCCATATCAGATATCCGGATGCCCGATTCATGGCGTCTCCTGTCTTTTATTGAAATAGGCGGCGTGCGGCCGCGGTGAAAGCATGCGCCCGGCTCGCGTGCGCGAACCGGGACCGGCTATTGTTCGCTTTCGCGCCAACGCTAACAAGCGGATTACTACGTATGGCCGATACGTACCATTACGTAGGGGTTCGGAGGGTGTTCGGCGCGGGCCGGCGCGCTCAGTTCCGGAACGAGAACGGATTGAAGCGCGTGTGATAGTCGTAGTAGTCGATCTGGTCCATCTGCTTGAGCCGGCGCGACGCGGCCGTGACGACGGGCAGCAGGATCAGTTCGTACAGCAGCTTCACCGCCACCTGGATGCCGATCATGGTGAACACGACGTCGTCGGGCAGGCGGCCCCAGAACAGGATCAGGCAGAACAGCGTGCTGTCGATCACGACGGCCAGGCCCGTGCTCGATACGATGCGCGCCCACAGATGGCGGCCGGCGCTCGCGACCTTGAGCTTGGCGAGAAAGGTCGTATTGACGAACTCGCCGCAGAAGTAGGCGACCGTCGACGCGACGAAGGTGCGTGCGAATTCGAGCGCGAGCGCGGGATAGGCCGCGGCCAGCGTCGGATTCTCCGCTTCCCAGGTGGGCAGGCCCGGCGGCAGCGTCAGCAGCCACATGCCGATGACGAACATCAGGTTCACCACGAGCCCGCCCCAGATCACCATGCGGCTCACGCTGTAGCCGTAGACCTCGGTGATGATCGTGCTGAACGCGTAGGTCATCGGAAACGCGATCAGCGCGGCGGGAATGCCGACGCTGCCCGTGCCCAGGAACGGCAGCCAGTCGAGCTGGATCTCGATCACGCGCGCGCCCGTCACGTTCGACAACATCAGGAAGCCGACATAGATCAGGGACAGCAGCAGCACGGCGGGCGTGAGCCGCAGCTTGCGCGTGGGAAAGTAGGACAGCGGGACGAGCTGGTCGGTGTAGGCCGCGGCGTTGAGAAAGCCGATATGGGCGACGTCCTTGCGCGAGAACTTGTCGAGCCAGGTTTTTTCGTTCAGTTCGCGCGGCGCCATCCGGAAGGTGGAGCCCGAGTTCCGCTCGCGCACGAGCACCAGCAGTTCATCGCTCTCGCGCATCGGCTCGATGACGGCTTCGATTTCGTGGGACGGAAATTCCATGTTCGGCTATTGGGGCGACGTGGTTGTCGAATCGAGGTGGATCGGGCCGGCTCGCGAAGCCGCGCGGTGTCTCGCACTTGGCATGCCCCACCGTGCCGGGCGCCGTGTTGAACTGCGATATATATCACAAGTCCGGCCGCGCGCATTCGCCAACAATCCGAATCACCGTACACCGAATCACTGCACACCGAATCACCGCGCGAAGCCGTCGCCGTCATGCGAGCGCCCGATCGTGACGATGCGGATCGCCCTCGCCGCCGCTCCGCACCTCTAAGGAACACCAGACGCGCCGCGACGAACCGCGGCGCGCGTCCGCGCCCGATTCGCCGCCCTGCGCGAACGCCGCCTCAGGCGGCGCGCCGCTCAATGCTTCGCGTCGACCTGCTTCGGCTTCGGCGGCGCAGGCACCTTCGCATACTGGAACGCGGGCGTCGCCTTCAGCGCATCCTTGGTCGCGCCGGGCAGATAGATGTTGCCGTTGCGCACGTCGAGCGACGCGATCGGCACCGCGACGTCATGCGCCGCCACGCCGAGGAAGCCGCCCGCCGACACGATCGCCGCCGAGACCGATCCGTCCGGCGCGATGATCAGATCGCGCACCGTGCCGACTTTCTGGTTGTCGTCGTTGTAGACCGCCTTGCCGAGCACGCTCTTCTTCACGCTCCAGCCTTCGAGCAGCGCCTGCGACTGCTCGACGGTCACGCTGAGCGGCTGCGCGCCCGCGATCTGCGCGTGCGCGCTCACGCTCGATGCCAGAACGGCCATTGCGACGATTGTTTTGTAGTACGCCATGCTGATGCACTCCGGTCAGGTATAGGCTTCGAAGACACGCCGCCAGCATCCCGCGCCCCCCAGGCCGCGGGCCGGCGGGCGGCTCACGCTTCATCGA
>NZ_JAAGNW010000006.1:68305-97789 GCF_010645215.1 Burkholderia multivorans
CGATGAAGCAGCGACGAACCGCGTCGCCGTCGCGCGCCGCGCAGTCGTTCGGAGTCCTGCTTCCGAAAGCCCGGCGTCACGCGCCTGTCATGGTAACGTGTCTCGCGCCGGGCTGCCATGAAGCGCGGCCGTGTGCCGCGGCGGCGCTCAGAAGCGGTGACGCAGGCCCGCGGCCACCACCACCTGCACGTGGTTCGACGACGGCGCGAACGTGTACACCGACGCGTTGAACACCGGATTGCCGCCCCCGCCGTTCGAGCGCTTGTACACGCCCTCGACGTAGACGTCGGTGCGCTTCGAGAACCTGTAGTCCCCCTGGAGCACGAGCTGATGCCATTTCGGGCGTGCGGAACGCGAGCCCGCATCGAAACGGCCGTCGGTGTAGGTATAGCCCACGGCGGCCGACACGGTCGGCGTGAACAGGTAGCGCCCGTCGATCGAGTAGTTGTCGAGCGTGAGCGTGCGGCCGCTCAGCGGCGCGATCTTGCCGCCCGACCAGACGCCCGTCACGTCGTCCGTGGTCGAGTGCGTCCACGACAGCCCCACCGACGCCGCGCCGATCCTGTAGCGGCCGGCCGCGCCCCAGATGCGCTCGCGCCCGCCGCGAATCGCCGCGTCGCCGTCGGTCGTGCTCAGTGCGCCGCCCGGGTTCGCGCTGGCCGGATTCGAATCGCGATCGATCTGCACGTAGGCCGCGCCGAGCGACAGCGGCCCGTTCGCATAGGAGAGGCCCGCACTGTACGCGCGGTTGTTCGAGAACTGCCCCGCCTGGTTCGAGAACGCATACATCGCCCCCGCGCGCCGCCCGCGATAGCTGGGCGAGACGTACTTGACCGCGTGGTTCATGCGCTGGAATTTGATCGAGTCGTCGTTGTCGAACGGATGCACCGCGAGGTTGCCGCCCCAGCCCGGGCCCGGCACGCCGAGCGGCGACACGAAGTCGATCATGAAGTCGTACTGGCGGCCCAGCGTGACCGCGCCGTAGCGCGTCGATTGCAGGCCGACGAAGGCCTGGCGGCCGAAGATGTCGCCGCCGTTGCCGATCGCGCCGCTGCTCGGCGAGAAGCCGTTCTCGAACGTGAAGATCGCCGCCGTGCCGCCGCCGAGATCCTCCTTGCCCTGGATCCCCCAGCGCGTGCCGTTGAGGCCGCCCATGCCGACCGACCAGCCGCTGCCGAGCGGCTTGCCGTTGCTGCCCTGGTTGTTCACGTAGGCGATCGCCGTGTCGATCAACCCATACAGCGTGATGCTGCTCTGTGCCTTCGCGTAGTCCGTCACCACCATGCCGGCCACCAACGACGCCGCGATTTGTCCTGTGCGCGTAAAACTTATTTTCATTCTCATGCAATAAAAACGGGCAGTTCGTGCGGCGTCGCGCGCGCGACATCGCCTGCCGCGCCGTTCGTCCGCTGCGCCGGAATCCTTGCGTCATCCAGCCGACTGTCCCCTGTGGCTCGCTCTCCCGCGCAACCCGGAGCGACGCCTCGCCAGCCTCGAAAAGCCCGCCGCGACACGCCCGGCAAGGCCGCGCGGCAAGGCCTTTCGGCTTCGTCCGCGACGCGCCGGGCGTCGTCTTCGCGGCGTCGCGAAGCGTTCCGGGTTGCGCACCCCGATCGGCACGCCGCGCGTCGACGCCGCCTTCGCAGCGTCGACGCATTTCATGCCGGCCGGGATGGTAAACGACGGTTTGCGCGAAGGCGAACGTCAAATCGCCGCACGGCGCGCGTCAGCGCGTGAACAGCAAACGTTCCGTTTGACGAATGCTGCCGTTCTGGTAATACGCCGCGTACCACTTCGCCGGGTTCTTCTTCAGGCACAGCGGCGCGGCCTCCTTGCCCGCCGCTTCCACGCGCTTCAGCGCGGCAGCGAATGCATAGTGATCGACGAGCCGCAGCCCTTCGATCGCGAACGCCGTCGCGATCGCGCGGTCGTAGATCGCGAACAGGTTGTCGCCGTTGTGGGTTTCGCCGCCCTCCGCGAGATTCGACGAGCCGCCGAACACCACCGGGTTCGCACCGTTGAAGTCGATCACCACGAACTTGTGGTGCACCACGTGCGCGGCCGGGCCGTGCACTTCGAGTTCGGTATTGAACGGCGGCGGAAAGGTTTCCGGGTCCGCCTTCGAATAGACCAGCTCGCCGCCGCGATTCGGCGTGAAGACCTGCGTGCCGTCCACCGTGTCGTCCGCCGGATCGACATCGTCGGAAATGCCGTACGAGAATATCTTCGGGTCGTCGTGCAGCTTGCTCAGCGCTTCGAGCACCTTGCCCGTGCCCTTGAGTTCCATGACCGCGAAGATCACGGAGCTGTCCGCATGCTCGATCGCGCTCAGCAGCGTGTCGAGCGAGAACGTCGGCGACTTGTGCGGCGCGAACGACAGCTTCACCGCCGGCAGGCCCGGTTCCGTCAGGTCCAGTTCCGTTTGCGAGATCGCATTCGCCTCGAAGGGGCCGAGCTTCAGATCCGCATCGAACGCGACCTGGAACGCCGTACCGTAGTCGCCTGCGATCGCCGCGTTGTCGAACACGACGACGTGATTCGCATTGACGTACAAGCCCGTGATCGAGAAGTTGGTCGAGCCGGTCAGCACCCGCACCGCGCGCCCCTGTGCATCGCGCTTGATCAGCACCTTGTTGTGCTGGTAGCGCCCGAAATGGCCGCGCTTGAAATTCCCCGCCTGCCCGTCGGCAGCCGCCGCCGCGATCGCGGCGAAGGCCTTGCCCGCGACCGTGGCGTCGCCATGCTGGCGCGGATCGTCGTCCGCCAGCAATCGCAGGCGGCCCGCACCTGCCATCAGTTCGAACGCGGTGATGAGATCGGGCTCGTTCAGGTCGTAGACGAACGCGTCGAGCGTGCAGGTCGCATCGGCATGGCAATCGTTGAGGAAATCGATGATCGCCTGGCGCGCATGGCCGCCGAGCCAGGTCCACTCCTCCTTGAAGGGTCCGGTCGCGAACTGCCAGTCGCCGCCCGGCTTCGGTTCGTACGGCGCATTGTGAAACCTGTCGGCATAGGCCTGCGACGACAGATAGCCGCGCGTGAACGCCACTTCGATCGGGCCTTCCCTGAACGGGCCGACGTCGATCTGGAGGTCGACGCGCTGGTCGTCGACGAGGTCGGTCGTTTCGTCATCCTTGAAGCGCTTGACGACGACTTCGTAGCGGAACGCGCCCGCCGTCCCGTCGGGCGGGAAATCCAGCCACCAGAATTTCTGGAACGGCGCCGTATCGGATGGAAAGAACTGACCCGTCTTCGAGACGGCCCGATCCGTGTAGGCGCCCGCGAAATTCAGCCGGTTGCCGAGCCAGGTCCACTGCTGGCTCGATGCAGGCGCGCGACGGATCGCGAAGCCCGCGAGCTTGTCGACGAGGTGATCGGCCAGGCTGAACGCCAGCATCACGCAGCGGTCGCCGGCGTATGCCTTGACCGTCAATCCGCCCGCGGCGGCCGTTGCATTGAAAACTTGTGTCATCACGTGTCCCTCATGGAGGTGTCAACGGAGAGAAGTCCGGCCGGGCGGGCAGCGGCCATCGCAAGACCTTGCACGGCGCGCCGTCTTCGCCCGGCCGCAATCGGCTCGATTGCCGCGCCAGCATAAGCAACCGATACGGCACGAATGTGATGATTGGGAAACAGCGGGAAAGGATTGAAGGGGCGTTGCAAGACGGTAACGCCCGGGCGGCGATCGACGCCGTGGGGCGGGGGCGCAGGTGCAGCGCTTCGGCGCGAGCCCGACGCCACGATCGTTCGGGCTGCCATACGAGTCGCATGACCGCATTCGTGACGGCGCCAGATTCGACGCCGTACCGTCACACGGCCCGACGGGCCGGTGTCGGACGCACGCGAATCGTCGCCCCCAAAAAAAACGCCCGCCGGACCGGCGGGCGCGTACGACACGGTGCGCCGCGAACGGCCGAAGCCCTTCGCGACGCCCACGGCAAGCTCATTGCAGGTTCGCCGCGTCCTTCACGATGTGCAGCTCGCGCGTGCGCACCGGCAGCGCGCACTGCGCATCGGTCAGCGCCTTGCGAACCCGGCGCGCCAACGCCCAGCGCACGTCCCAGAACACGTCGGTATTCGACCAGACCCGCACGTTGAGCACCGCCGTGCTGTCGTCGAAGCGCATGACCATCACGCGCGGCTCGGGATCGGCCAGCACGCCCTCGCTGCGCGCCGCGAGCGCGCGCAGCGCTTCGATCGCGCGATTGACGTCGTCGCGCATCGACACCTCGACTTCGAGATCGAGGCGGCGCGTGGCATTGCGCGTGTAGTTGCGGATCGAATTGCTCCACAGCGCGCTGTTCGGCACGTATTCGCAGATGCCGTCGGGCTTCGTGAGACGCGTGGTGAACAGGCTCACTTCCTCGACCGTGCCGGCCACCGAGCCGCCGCCGCCGTCGATATAGTCGCCGACCTTGAACGGGCGCAACAGCAGCAGCATGATGCCCGCCGCGCTGTTCTGCATCGTGCCTTGCAGCGCGAGGCCGATCGCGAGGCCGGCGGCGCCCAGCACGGCGACGATGCTCGCGGTCTGGATGCCGAGCTGCGAAAGCGCGCCGATGATCGCGACGATCCGGATGCTCCAGACGCTCACGTCCGAGATGATCGGCCGCAGCGTGTCGTCCACGCGCGATTGACGGGTCAGCACGCGGTTGAGCCAGCGGCCCACCCGCTTCGAGATCCACCAGCCGACGACGAGGATCAGGAGGCTCGTGCACAGGCTGACCGCGAAGGTCGTCAGCGCATTCCAGAGGAAGGTCCAGCGGTCGGGATGGATATGGGAGAGCAGGGATTCCATGGTGAGATCGTTCAGGGTCGGGGTCCTCGCGGCGCAGCCGCAACGGGTGGAACGGCCGCCGGACGCAGGCGGCCGTTTCCAGCAAAAACCGGGTTGGTGTGTTTCCGGCGCGAAGAGTTCACCGGATCCGCCATATTCGGACAAGTCTCACTGACTGGAGGCCCCTCCCCGGAGGCCGCGCGTTCGGGGATAATCCGCTTCGAACGACGACACGACCCACGACGGAGTATCCATGCGTAAAACAATGCTTGCCCTGACCTTGCTGGCCGCTTCGGCAACCTGTCTCGCCGAGGGCGTTCGCATCCCGGAAGGTTTCGTGGACGGCAACGCCTATCAGAAATTCAGCGCGCTGGAAAAGCAGCGCTATCTCGACGGCGTCGTCGACGGCTTCTATTTCGGCCCGGTGTTCGCCTATCAGAACCTGTCGCGCGTGGTCAAACTGAAGGAGTGCGTGACCAACCTCCATCTGACGGACACGCAACTCGTCACGCTCGTCGATCAGTACCTCGCGGGCCATCCGCAGGCCCTCGGCATGCCGATGCACGGCAGCGTCTTCGTGACGCTGCGCGACGCATGCGCGAAGGGCGGCGCCGCGATCGACTGACCCCCGCCGGAATCGCCCCATGCCGGCATGGCCACATGGCGGCTGCCCGGCGCTGTCGATATCGTCGGGCAGCCGCCTCCCATGCGCCGATCAGTCCGCGCGGGCCAGCACCGCGCCGGTCCGCACACCGTCACGCGCCCACCAATACCGCCCCGCCCGCTGCTGCGGCGCATGGAGCGCGAGGTACGTCGTGCTCCACAGCTGCGCCGCGTTCGATTCCGTGACGTCGGTGCTGCGCGTGCCGAACGCGTCGCTGCGATAGCGTCCGTCCACGTAGGACCAGGTCCACATCTCCGACGCCCGCATCTCCTTCGCGTTCTCGATCACCTGCCACAGCCCGGTCCGGGTCTGTTCGAGCAGCGTGCGCGTCGAGGCGGGCAGGTCCTGGCGCGCGAGCTGCCGATCGAGCCCGGCCGCCCACAGCGCCTGCTGCCACGACCACACCACCGTGCCGTGATACGCGGAACTCGAGAACTTCGGCCACAGCGATTCGTCCGCATAGACCGGGTTCGCGACCAGCATGCCGATATCCGTCGTCAGTCCGGCCGGGAACGGACGCATCCTGTCGGTTGCGATGCGTTCGAGCATGTCGGCGGGCGGCGTGCCGAACACCAGCGCGAACCCGCCATCCGAATTCATCACGCCGACCGGCTGCCCCTGCGCATCGAGCGACACCGCGTAGAACGACAGCGGCCCACCGGGCGCGGCCGGCGCCGGCACGCCGACCTGCGCCGCGTAGCGCGCCACCCGTGCGGCCGCCTGCGCGGCCGGCACCGTCACCTCGAAACGCTTCGGCGCCTCGGCTTCCCACACCGCCGCCGAGGCGGTCGAGGTCGCGAGCTGCGCGCGCTGCCCCGCGTCCAGGTACGGATCGAGCAGCCCGCGCGCGAGGAATGCGCTCGTCGCGCGCAGCGCGGCCGGCACCAGCACCGCGTTGACGTCGTAGGGATACACGCCGCCGCCGAGGCCGTCCGTGCTGTCGCGCCAGTTGCCGACGATCTCGCCGCTCCTCAGCCGGATCAGGTTCGCCACGACCGGCTGCGCGGCGAACGCCTGCGCGCTGCCCGCGACCCGCGTCAGGTTGCGCACCAGCCGGCTGCCGTTCGACACGCCGTCGCGCCCGACCTCCGCGAGATAGGCGGCCGCGCGCGCCTGGCCGCGCGGATCTTCGATCAGCCACGCGGACAGGATCGGCGCGAGCAGGTAGTCGCCGTCGATCATCTTGTAGTCGTAGGTCGGCGTCGGATCGTTCGCGCGGCCCTGCTTCTGGTTGTCGATCAGCGCGAACTCGCCGATTCCTTCCTCGTGCGCGACGCGCCCGTCCGGCGCCAGCCGCGCGAGCACCGCGCTCAACCCGGCCTCGACCGCCACCGGCTGCAGGGCCGGCATCAGCATCCGCAGCGAGATCAGCGTATCGCGGCCGAAGTAGGTGTCGTACTGCCACGAGCCCGCGAGCAGCTTGTCCTCGTAGCTCAGGAACGCCAGCACGTTCTGGCTGCGATCGTCCGGATTGACCGCCGACGTGAACAGCGCCGATTTGTCGATCGGCGTGAGCGGCGTTTCGCCCGTCACCGCCTCCACATGCACGCGCAAGGCTCGCGCGCCGGCCGCCGCGCGCAGGCGGGGCTTGCCGTCCGGCCCCGCCGTCACGCCGCCGCCCTCGCGCAGGCTCACGCGCAATGCATAGCCGGGCGCGCCGTCGACGCGGTCCCGCGCCCAGCTCACGGTCGAGCCCGTGATGGTCGGCACCGCGCCGATCGCGTCGGGAATCGTCGCGCCGCCGTTGTAGTCGCGCAGGAAGCGCACGGAACTCAGCACCGCCGCGCGCACCGTCAGCTGATCGGTGTCGACCGTGAGATCCGCGCCGATCCCGTACAGGTCGCGCCCCTTCGCGTCCTTGCCATGCACCGCCGCGACCGGTGCGTCGAGCGTCCAGTTCACCGCTTGCGGCGTATCGTCGAACCACAGGCCCGTGCCGCTGTTGCCCGCCGGAAATATCGCGAGCAGCCTGGGCTTCGCGGACGAACGCGCCAGCAGGTGCGCGGCCACCTGGTCCTGCCGGTAGAACGCATTGATCTGGCCGCCCTCGTCGATCCTGAACTGCAGGGCCGCCGCGCCGCCGTCTCCTCCTCCATCGCCGGCCGACGCATCGAGGGGATCAGGGCGCGTGGTCGAGCCGCATTGGCCGCGCCGCGACGCGCGGCGAGGGCCGCCGGAAAGCGCGCGGCGCGCGCGGGCCGGGAGGTCCGCGCGCGCCGGCGTCGTAGGGGAAAACAGCCGCGGCGCGACCTCGCGCCGCCCGTCAGGTCAGCGTTGCGACGCTTCCAGCACCTGCCGCTGGCGCGGCTCGCCCTGGCGCGCGAGCATCCAGCCCGGATACTCGCCCGGCAGCGCGCCGGCCTGGTCGAGCGTCGCCAGTTCCGCCGCGCTCAGTTGCACCGCGGTGGCCGCCACGTTGTCCGCGAGCTGGTCCGGACGCTTCGCGCCGATGATCACGCTCGTCACGACCGGCTGATGCAGCAGCCACGCGAGCGCGACCTGCGCGACCGACACGCCGCGCGGCGCGGCGATCGCGCGCATCGCGTCGATCACGTCGTAGGCGCGGTCGAGCGCGACCGGCGGGAAATCGAACGTGGTGCGCCGGCTGCCCGCCTCCGACGCGCCGTCGCGCCCGTACTTGCCGCTCAGCAGCCCGCCCGCGAGCGGGCTCCACACCATGAGGCCGACGCCTTCGCTGCGCAGCATCGGGGCAAGCTCCCGTTCGAGATCACGGCCTGCGATCGTGTAGTACGCCTGCAGCGACGCGAAGCGCGAGAAGCCGCGCCGCTCGGCGATGCCGAGCGCCTTCATGATCTGCCACGCGGCCCAGTTCGATACGCCGACATAGCGCACGTGCCCCTGCTGCACGAGCGCGTCGAGCGCGGCCAGCGTCTCCTCGATCGGGGTCGCCACGTCGAAGCCGTGCACCTGGTACAGATCGATGTGATCGAGCTGCAGGCGCGCGAGGCTCGCCTTGACGCCGTCCATGATGTGGTAGCGCGACAGGCCGCGCGAGTTCGGCCCGCGCGTGCCGGTTTCGCCGAATACCTTGGTCGCGACCACGACGTTCTCGCGCGGCACCTTGAGGTTCTTCAGCGCCTGCCCGGTGATGATCTCCGAGCGTCCTTCCGAGTACACGTCGGCGGTGTCGATGAAGTTGATGCCCGCGTCGAGCGCGCCGCCGACGAGCCGCTCCGCATCTTCCTGCTGCACGTTGCCGATCTGGCTCCAGAGCGGGCCCTGACCGCCGAACGTCATGGTGCCGAGACACAGTTCCGAAACGAACAAGCCGGTATTGCCGAGTTTTTTGTAACGCATGAGGGTCGCTCCCGTTGCAAGACATGCCATCGCGCGGCCGCGCCGGACACCTGTCCGGCGCGGCCGCCGCGGGTGACTCATTATGCGAGCGCCATGGCGCGCGACGGATGCCCGATCCTGCGTCATTCCTGCCTGTTTCTCCATGCTTGCCCGCCGCTCGCGCGCGCATCGGGTCGACCGACGCCGGCGAATATGCGAAGCTCCCGCTCATTGCCACCGTCGAGGAGTCCCGCTTGGCCCATCGTCACGGAGTCGATCTCGCGCGCGCCCGCGCGCTGTACGCGCAGGAACGCGAGGCCTTCGCGCAGGCGCGGCCCAGGTCGCGCGCGCTGGCCGACGCGGCGGCCCGCCACCTGCTGTTCGGCGTGCCGCTGCACTGGATGCGCGACTGGTCCACGCCGTTCCCGCTGCAGGTCGATCACGCGCAAGGCGCACGGATCATCGACGCGGACGGCCATCGCTACGTCGATTTCTGCCTCGGCGACACGGGCGCGATGTTCGGCCACGCGCCCGCCCCCGTGGCCCGCGCGCTCGCCGCACAGGCCACGCGCGGCTACACCACGATGCTGCCGGGCGAGGACGCGGCCTGGATCGGCGCCGAACTCGCACGGCGCTTCCGGCTGCCCTACTGGCAGTTCGCGCTGAGCGCGAGCGACGCGAACCGCTTCGCGCTGCGCTGGGCGCGCGCAATCACCGGGCGTTCGCAGATCGTCGTGTTCAACGGTTGCTACCACGGCACCGTCGACGACGTGTTCGTCGATCTCGTCGAAGGCCGGCCCGCGCCGCGCGACAGCCTGCTCGGGCAGGCGCACGACCTGCTCGCGCACACCCGCGTGGTCGAATTCAACGATCTCGACGCACTGGACGCCGCGCTGCGCGACGGCGACGTCGCCTGCGTGCTGGCCGAGCCGGCCATGACGAACCTCGGCATGGTGCTGCCCGAGCCCGGCTACTGGGAAGCGGCGCGCGCGCTCACGCGGCGCCACGGCGCGCTGCTGCTGCTCGACGAAACGCATACGATCAGCAGCGGCCCCGGCGGCTACGCGGTCGCGCACGACATCGAGCCGGACCTGCTGGTGCTCGGCAAGCCGATCGGCGGCGGCGTGCCGTGCGCGGCGTACGGCTTCAGCGCGGCATGCGCGGCGCGCGCCCAGCAGGCGAAGGCGGACGCGCCGCCCGGCCACTCGGGCATCGGCACCACGCTGACCGCGAACGGGCTGTCGCTGCCTGCGATGCGCGCGACGCTCGCCGAAGTGATGACGGACGCTGCCTACGCGCACATGTTCGCGCTGTCCGCGCGGCTCGCGGCGGGGCTCGAACGCGTGATCGCGCAGCATCGGCTGCCGTGGTGCGTGACGCGCATCGGCGCGCGCACCGAATTCCAGTTCGCGCCGACGCCGCCGCGCAACGGCGCGCAAGCCGGCGCGCAGCTCGACGGCGAACTGGAGCGCATCGTGCATCTCTACCTGCTGAACCGCGGCGTGCTGATCACGCCGTTCCACAACATGATGCTGGTCTGTCCGCAAACCGCGGCGAGCGAAATCGATCAGTTGATCGATTCGTTCGACGCCTGCGCGGCGGCGCTGGTCTGAGCCGGCGCGCCGGGCGCGCATCAATCGATACACCGGCACGCCTCGACGCTCGAATTTCGACAACGCGCATCCCGACACCGAGCTACGCACGCATCTCCGCCTGCGCCGAGCCAGCCCCGCACGGCTCGTCCGCAGGCTCGGCCATGCACACGGAGCAACGGCCTGCCGACGAAATCGAATGCGCCCTCGGCAGGCTGCCGCACGCGACGGCCCCAGCGCGTTCGTCGACTGTATCCACCTCAGGCCCGAGCCAATTAGAATCGGGCCTTCGATAAAAACGAGAGGGCAATCGACATGAAAGCTGCCATGCGTCCCGATGCCGCGCTGTTCAGCCTCGCCAACCTGATCACGCTCGGCTCCTTGAGCGCGAGCCTGATGCTGATGTCCCTCGTGGCCGCCGGACATTTCGGGCTGATCGGCGCACTGTTCGCCGCCGCGCTGGTCTGCGACGGGCTCGACGGCTTCGTTGCGCGGGCGCGCGGCACCACCGGCCCGCTCGGAGAACGGCTCGACAGCCTGATCGACGTCGTTTCGTTCGGCATCCTGCCCCCCGTCGTCGCCTGGGCATATTGCGGCCACGCCGGCACGCACGCGACGCTGCCCGCGATGTTCGTGTACCTGGTGTGCGCCGCGATCCGCCTCGGCAGATTCAACATCCAGCCCGACAAGTCGGTGTTCTTCGGGCTGAACAGCCCGACCGCCGCCACACTCGTGATCCTGCCGGTGTGGGCCGCGTTCGACCGGTATGGCGCGACCCCGCCCGCGTGGTTCGCCACTTTCGTCAACGGGTCGCTGGTGATCGCGGGGCTGCTGATGATCAGCCCGTTCACCTACGTCAGCACCAAGAAGCTGCGCATCCGCCTGCGGCCGCTGTCGCTGCTGGCGGTCGCGACCGGCGCGGCCTGCGCGTTCGCCGCGCTCGGCGCGGGCGCGGCGTTGTACGCGCTGGTGCTGCTCTACACGCTGTCGGGCCCCGGCCGCGCGATCGCCGACCGGATCCGCGGGCGCGCATGACGCGCGCCCGCGTCGGCGCGCGCCTCACGCATCCCGCGCCTCAGCCTTGCGCCGGCGCCGACAGCGAACGGTTCAGCCCGGTGTCGGCCGCGTGCCGTTCGAGCGCGAGATCGATCAGGCGGCTGACGAGTTCGCGATACGACAGCCCCGATGCCTCCCACAGCTTCGGGAACATGCTGATGTTGGTGAAGCCCGGCAGCGTGTTGATCTCGTTGATGAGGATCGTGCCGTCCGCCTTCAGGAAGAAGTCGACCCGCGCGAGCCCCGCGCATTCGAGCACGCGGAACGCATCCACGGCCACCGCGCGGATCCGGTCGCTCGTCGCCGCACCGAGCGCAGCCGGAATCACGACCTGGGCCCCCTCGCCGTCGAGGTACTTGCTGTCGTAGGAATAGAAACCGCGCGTCAGGGCGATTTCGCCGCACTGGCTCGCGGCGGGTTCGTCGTTGCCGAGCACCGCGCATTCGATCTCGCGACCGTCGACCGCGCTTTCCACCAGGACCTTGTGGTCGAACGACAGCGCCAGCTCGACGGCCGCCGCATACTCGGCCGCGTTGGTCGCCCGGCTCACGCCGACCGACGAACCCGAGTTCGCCGGCTTCACGAACAGCACGTCGCCGAGCGTCGCCGCGACGCGCTCGTACGACGTCGCGGCCGCCGTGCGGCGGGTCAGCGTCACCCACGGCGTGACCGGCAGGCCCGCGTCGCGCAGCAGCCGCTTCGCGACGTCCTTGTCCATGCACACGGCCGAGCCGAGCACGTCCGCGCCGACGAACGCGACGTTCGCCATCTTCAGCCAGCCCTGCAGCGCGCCGTCCTCGCCGAGCATCCCGTGCACGATCGGGAACACGACGTCGATCTGCGGCATCGCCTCGCCCGCGCCGCGCTCGACCCACTGTTCACGCGTCTTGCCCGGCGTCATCGCCAGCTCGCGATTCGAGCGGTTCAGCGCGATCAGCGCGGGATCGTCGCGGTTCAGCAGATAGGACGACGCCTCGGACAGGTGCCACGCGCCCGCCTTGTCGATCCCGATCAGGACCGGCTCGAAGCGCTCGCGATCGAGCGCGTCGACGATGTTGCGCGCCGATTGCAGCGATACTTCATGTTCCGTGGTGCGCCCGCCGAAGATGATCGCCACCCGAAGTTTTCCTGCTCCGTGCCCCATACCGTTCCCGCCTCCGCGCGTGAAAAAATGCGTGATACGGTATGACGTCGCGATGCCAACGTCAACCCGAATCCGTCGCGCCGCGCCCGGCATAACCGGGGCGGTCGCGCCCCCGACAGGAAACCCGCCGATGACCGTGCTCCTGCGCCCCGCCGCGCCCACCGATGCCGCCGCACTCGGCGATCTCTACCTGCGTTCGCGCGGCGAGCTGGCCGCCTACGCGCCGCTCGCCCATTCCCCCGCCGCGGTGCGCGACTGGCTCGCCCGCGTGCTGATCCCGTCGGGCGGCGTCACCCTCGCGCACGACGGCGATGCGCTGGTCGGCATGAGCGCGCATACGCACGACGGCCCGCTCACCTGGCTCGACCAGCTCTACGTATGCCCGACGCGCCTGCGCGAAGGCATCGGCGCGCGCCTTCTGGCCCACGTGCAGGCGCTGACGCCCGTCGCGCTCCAGCTTCACACGTTCCAGCCCAATGCCGCCGCGATCGCGTTCTACGAGCGGCACGGCTTCGTCGAGATCGGACGCGGCGACGGCAGCGACAACGAGGAACGCTGTCCCGACCTCCTTTATCGCTGGCGCGCCACGCCCGCTCCCGGCCAAGCCGGCAGCTTGCTCGACCTTTCCGCGGCTGTCGCGCCGGATCGGGATATCTCCAAATAGGGACGATGCGGGTCGCTGCACGGCGCGGCGCCCGGGGTCCGATTCACTCGCCCATGCCGACCGAACCACCCGGCAGTCAGAAGGAACGCCATTCGATGAGACCCGACCCTACGTCCATTCGCGTCGTCGTGCTCGACGACCACGCCATCGTCCGGCGCGGGGTGGAGGCCCATCTCGCGCAAACGCCGGGGCTCGAACTGGTCGCCGTCTTCGCGCATTCGCGCGACTTGCTGACCTGGCTCGGCGCGCATCGCGCCGACGTGATCCTGCTCGACTATGCGCTCGGGCCCGGCGAGATCGACGGGCTCAACCTGATCCGCCTGATCCGCTCGCGCCATCCGGCCTGCCGGATCCTCATGTCGTCGGCGTTCGACGCCGCCGCCACCGTGGCGCTCGCGCTGCGCGCGGGCGCAAGCGGGTTCTTCGGCAAACAGCAGGACCTCGGCGAACTGACCGGCGCGATCCGCACGGTGGCGCGCGGCCACCTGTATCTGCGCGACGGTCTCGCGCTGCAGGTCGGCGCCGCCGCGTCGGGCGAACGGCCGTCGCCGCCTCCGGCCGGCCGGGACGACCCGGACGCGCCGGACCGCGACGCGCACGCAGGATTGCGCGACGTGAACCTGAGCCCGCGCGAACACGAGGTGCTGCGCTGCTGCCTCGCCGGCATGAGCGTGACGGACATCGCATTGAAGTTCTCGCGCAGCCCCAAGACCATCAGTTCGCAGAAGCAGGCCGCGTTCCGCAAGCTCGGCATCGCGCGCGACCTCGAGCTGTTCTCGGTGCGTCACCTGCTCGGCGACGAATGAGGCGCGCGACGCCCGCCCCGGGCCGTTGGTCCCGCCTGCCTCCGTGACGTTCGCCGCATTGTGCGCGGCAGGCGCGCCGCGCACAGTGGCAGCGCCTCCCGCCGCGCCGCCTTCCGCGTCGCGCCGCCCGGCGATCCTTCCGGCACTCACCGACGATCATGACGCTACGACTCACTCAGGACCAGGCGCTGTTCACCAACTGGTCGGGCCACGGGATCGGCCTGTGAAGGCCCGCCGCGCCGCCGTCGCCGCGCCGCGACGGCCCCTTCGCGCCCCGCGGGCGTCGGCCGGGTCATGAGATGCGTGCGCTTCGCTTCATGCGCGCGTCCGGGCCGCGCGAACCGCGGCCCGCGCCGGCCGCTTCGGGCGCGCTGCGCGCGCAACTGCGCGACGAGTGCGACGCGATGGCCCGCTACGCGCTGCATCACGGGCTGCCGGTCGCGCCCGAGCTGATCGCGCAGCTGGGCCGCCTGATCGACGCGCAGGGCGGCATGGCCGCCGACGCGCCGCAGGCGCTCGCGACGATCCATCGCAAGCTCGCCGCGACCATCGCGCCCGCCACGCCGCAGGCGGTGACGCTGCTCGACGCGCAGCGCTGGCGCCGTCATCCGCTCGCCTGGCTCGGCCCGGTGCCGCTCGTCCGGATGCTGACGCTCGCCGCGCTCGGGTTTCTCGTCGCGGTGATCGCGACCGGCCTGTCGTCCGAGGTGTCCTCCGACAACATCGATCGCGGCTTTCTCAATTCGCACGGCAGCCTGCTGCTGTGGAACGCGCTGTTCCTGCTGTTCTGCGCGGGACTCGGCGCCTCGTTCGCGACGCTGTTCCAGGCGCACCGCTACATCGCGGCGTCGACCTACGATCCGAAGTACGACGCGTCGTACGGCGCGCGCCTGATCCTCGGCGTGATGGCCGGGCTGATCCTCGTCGAGATGTTGCCGCCGCATCTGTTCGAGGACGGCAGCATGCACAGCTTCGGCAAGCCCGCGCTCGCGATGCTGGGCGGCTTCTCGGCCACCGCCGTGCACCGGCTGCTGCACCGGCTCGTCGAGACGCTCGAAACGCTGGTGCGCGGCGATCGCTCGGCCGATACGCGCGCTGCGCTGCAGGCGCGCCACGCGCAGGCGGCGCATGAACGCACGCAATGGCAAAGCGAGCTGGCCGCGCAATTGCTCGACCTGCAGCAGGCGATCGATCGCGACGGTTCCGCCGACGCGCTGCGCGCGCGCCTCGCCGACTTCACCCGCACGATGCTCGCCGGCGATCCGACCCGCGGCGCGGATGCGCCGCCGCAGGTCGAGGTGGAGTGAGCGGCGCGGGTGGGGCATGACGCTTCGGAACTCGCACGGGTCCGCACCGCTTCACGCCGGCCCGCTCCGGCCCATGCGAACGTGCCCGGCGGCGCGCGCGAGCGCGCCCACCCGCACGACGCGCCGCGCGCACGCCCCCGGCCCGACCGACGCCGCCGATGCTCCGCAGCGCGTCCGGCCGGCGCGAACGCGCGCCGCGCCGGCGGCAGTCGCGTCACTCGCGCGCCGCGACGCCCGGCGCGCCGGCCGGGCGCGGCATATCGATCGTCACGTGCCGCGCCAGCCACAGCGCGGCCTCGGTCCGGTTGCTGACGCCGATCTGGCGAAACAGCGCATACAGGTGGTTCTTGATCGTGCCTTCCGCGACATTCAGCACCCGGCAGATCTGCTTGTTGGACTTGCCTTCGGCCAGCAGCCGCAACACTTCGCGCTGGCGCGGCGTCAGGCGTTCGAAAGCGCGGTCTCCGTTCGGGCGGTCGGTCTCCGCGTGCAGCCCGAAGCCGTCGCGCGCCGGTACGTAGATCGCCCCCGACGCGACCCGGCACAACGCGTCGGCGAATTCGTCGGCATCGGCGTAGCGCTCGACGATGCCCGCCGCAC
Organism: Burkholderia multivorans; assembly: GCF_010645215.1. Lineage (GTDB taxonomy): Bacteria > Pseudomonadota > Gammaproteobacteria > Burkholderiales > Burkholderiaceae > Burkholderia > Burkholderia multivorans_A. The sequence goes on from NZ_JAAGNW010000006.1 coordinate 84,213, forward strand.
CCGCGAGCATCGCGTCGGCGACGGTCTGGCGACACACCGCGCTGACCACGAACAACCAGGGCGCCGCGCCGAACGCATCGCGCAACAGCTTATCCGGTCGATGTCCGCCGGATCGCGGGCCGACCAGACGTGGCAGGTGCGGTCGCGTTTCCACAGGACATCGGCAACTCCGGCAATGAATAAAGGCGTGCTGTCGATCATCAGGACATTCATTTTCGCTTTACCCCTCGGTGGCGAGACGCCAAGCGTGATGTTAATTGCGTCTCCTGCGCTCGCTTTTACCGCTCTTTCAAAAAAGTCGCACTAGGTACGTCGCTCCGTGAAGAATGTACTAATGCGCGCTTCGATTGAATTATTTGGTCATTTTTCAAAGCTTCAGCACCTGCCGTCCACCATGACCGATAGGCCATACCGCGCGCTTTCCCGCTTATGTAATTTAAATATCGGCAACACATCCGTGGTGCCGGACTTACATCGAGGAGCCCGTTATGGACGCCAGTTTTATCGGTTCTGTCATTAATGCTTTACCAATGGATCAAATGATCGCAGGTCCATTGAAAGCAATGATTAGCGCGCAGACCCAGGCCGCGAAAAGCTACGCCGATTTCCTGATGCAGGTATGCATTCAGGACGGCAAGGCGGTGGCCGTGCAATTCGACTACGACGAGACGCTGGTGGACGAGAGCGGCGTGTCGAAGGGCGTGATGCAAAAGACCATGCGCATTCCGCTGCTCGCAGCGATCGTCCACCCCATCAGCGCGATCGAGGAGGGCACGATCGACTTCGAGATGGAGATCACGCAATCGGAGAAATCGTCGTCGTCGACCGAAGGCAGCGGCTCGTTCCAGGCCAAGCTCGGCTGGGGGCCGATCAGCGTCAGCCTGTCGGGGCGCGTATCGCACAAGTCGGAACAGACCCGCAGCACCGACACCCGCGCGAAATACTCGATCCACACGCAGGTCAAGCGCCAGGCGCCGCCCGAAGCGCTGATGCGGGTCATCGACTTCCTGACCGAAGCCGCGACCAAGCCGGTCGTCACCGACGCGAAGGCGAAGGACGTCAAGCCGCTGCCCACCACGCCGACCGACGGCACGCTGATCGGCCAGAGCGCGGCGGCCGGCGGCGGGACCGGTACGGGCGGCGGCGCGGGCGACAACGCGCCGGCTCCGCAGCCCCAACCCTAAGCGCTGATCGCGACGGGCGGGCCTATCCATGTTCAAGTTCCTGAAACGGCGGCGCGCGGCGCCGTCTCCCCAGCCGGATGCGCCGGCCGCTGACGGGGCGCGCGGACCGGAAGCCGAGGCCGGCGCACCGGCGGACCCGCCCGCGCAGGCCCGCCCGGATCACCCGGCGGCCGCCGGCCCGGCGCCGGAGCCGGAGTCGATCCCGCCCGGTGCGCCGCCGTCGGGCGCGCCGCCTTCGGATGACCCGCCGGGTACGCCACCCGGAGCGCCGCCGGGTGCGCCGCCACCCGGTGCCGCGCCGCCGGGCGCCGCCCCGCCGCCGCGCGGGCTCGCGCCCGATGAAATCGCGCGCGGCATGCAGCACGCGGCGGCCGCCGCGAACCAGCTGCTCGCGCATCAGTACACGACGGTGCTCGACCAGTTCTTCGACGCCGCCGAGGACGGACTGCTGACACCGCGCACGGTCGACGTCGCGCTCGACGCGGAACACACGATGCCGGTGCCGCTCGTCGCGCTCGCGACACCGCGCGGGCTCGCGCTCGATCGCATGATCGTGCATCTGACGGTGCGCGGCGACTTCACCGAGGCCCTGCCCGCGGGCGGCTTCGCGGGCGACGACCAGCGCGGCCGCTTCTACGTGACGCTCGCGCCGCCGTCCGCGCGCGGCGATGCGCAGGGCCCGGCGCAGGGTCGCGCGAACGCGCGCGACAGCCAGCACATCGACATCGAGATGCAGTTCGCGGCGCTCGCGCCGCCCGAAGCCATCATGCGCGTGATCGACGAATACACCCATCGCCTCGTGCCGCGCGCACGCCACGAGGGCGAGGAGCCCAACCATGCCTGACCATCCCGAGCACACCGGTACGCAGGGCGTCGACCTGATCAAGCAGTTCGAAGGCCTGCGCCTGAATCGCTACCTCGACGCCGTCGGCAAGCCGACGATCGGCTACGGCCACCTGATCCTGCCGAGCGAGCGCTTCGACCGCCCGCTCAGCGCGAGCGCCGCGGAGGCGCTGCTGCGCCAGGACCTGCGCGGCGCGGAGCAGGCAGTCCACCAGCTGGTGCGCGTGCCGCTCACGCAACAGCAGTTCGACGCGCTGATCTGCTTCGTCTTCAACCTCGGCGGCGGACGGCTGCGCACGTCGACGCTCGGCCGCTACCTGAACGCCGGCGCGTATGCAAAGGCCGCCGACCAGTTCCTCGTGTGGAACAAGGCGGGCGGCAAACCGCTCGCGGGCCTCACGCGCCGCCGCGAGGCGGAACGCAAGCTGTTCCTGTCCTGATCCGAACCGGAGGAAATGCCATGCATGCACGACACGACGGCCCGTGGGGCCGCAGAGGATCCAGCCGCCGCCGCGTCGCGGTCGCGGCGCTCGCCATGTTCGCCGCCCTTGCCGCGACGGGTTCGCGCGCGCAGCCGTCCGGCGCGCCGCCGACCTGCCGCGCGGAAGTCGCCGACCTCGACGCGGCGCTGCAACGCGCGCAACGGCCCGGGCTATGCGAGCGCTGCGCGGAGCGCCTCGCGCGCACGCTGGAGAGTCTGTACGCGAACGGTGTATTGCCGTCGTTCTATCAGTCGGCCGGGCAAGCCGACTGGAGCGACCCGCAGCGCCGGCCCGCGATGCTGAGCGGCCTGAGCCTCGCGGGTCAGCCGGACGGCCCCGACCTGCTCGCCGACATCGACAGCGGCGACGGCCCGCGTGGGTCGCTCCGGCTGCGCTATACGACCGGCAACCGGCCGCTGGCCGTGACGACTTCGGATCGTGCGGTCACGATTGCCGTGACGCGCTGCGTCGCGGCCGCACCGCGTTAGCGGAGTCGCGCCGCGTGCGTCACTCCGCACGCGGCGGCAGCGCCTGCGCGATGCGCCGCGCGCCTTCCTCCGGCGTGACGAGGCTGGTATCCAGCGCGAGGTCATACGTCATCCCGGCATGCACCCCGCCGTACTGCCCGCGCGCAAGCCCCGGCAGGCGGTCGCCGCGCTGACGCTCGCGTTCCTCCAGAACCGGCAGCGGGCAATGAACCCCGACCATGAGCACGCGAAACGGCGCGAGCAGGCGGGCGTATTCCGCCTTCTCGCCACCCAGCAAGACCTCGTCGACGATCAGATCGTTGCCCTGATCCGCCATCGCGACGACGGCGTGCCGCATGCCGTCCATCGTCCGTCGTCCGTCGCGCCGCTCCGGATCGCCGTGACGGGCCGGCCGTCCTCGACGGATGAAGCGAACGTGAACCCGGACGGATCGTTCAGATAACGCGCCGGCAGCATGTTCAGGAACGCGTCCATCCGGACGTGCAGGAACGCGTCGTCCAGCAGGGCCTGCAGCGCGCGCGCCAGCGACGTCTTGCCTGAACTGCCGCCCCCGTCGAGCAGGATGATTCGAGCGGTTTTCATCGGCGCAGTGTACCGAGGTCCGCACGCGGATCGTGCCGTTCGCCACGGTGGATGCGGACACACCCACCGCCCCCGGCCGACCGTCATGGGCCGTCAACCGTCCCGGCCGCCCTATTCAAGCGCACGCCCCGCGCCCTTACGCTGCAAGGGCATCAGGACGCCACGTCACGCAGCACGCAGCCCATCCCGTCATCCCTCGATACAAGGAGCAACAGCATGCATGCGGCCCACGCTTCTCCGCCGTCCCCTCTCATCGCCCGCGCCGGCGCGCGCCGCATTGGCGCCGCCCTGCTGCTCGCCGCCGCAGCCGCCGCCTCCGGCCACGCCCGCGCCGACGACGCCCCGCCCTTGCCCGCGCTGGCCGCCGACCTGCGGCAGACCTCGGTGTCCGGCCTGTCGTCCGGCGCGTTCATGGCGGCGCAGTTCGACGTCGCATGGTCGAGCCGCCTGATCGGCGCGGGCATCATCGCGGGCGGCGCATTCCACTGCGCCGGCGAACTGCCCGCGCTCGACCCGGCCACCGCCGCGATGACGCAATGCATGCGTCCGCTCGGCGCCGCGCCGTCGGCCGAAGGCGCGTGGCGCGACGCGCGGCGCTTCGCGCAGGCGGGCCAGATCGACGATCCGGCTGCCCTGCGCACGCAGCGCATCTATTTGTTCAGCGGTGCGAAGGACACCGTGGTCGCGACGCGCGTCGTCGATCAGGCCGCGCGCTTCTACACGCTCGCGGGCGTGCCGAAAGCGAACCTCCATTACCAGCGCCACCCGGACGCCGGCCATGCGCTGATCACCGACAGCCCCGACGACAGCGCCTGCGACGCCAACCGCAGCCCCTACATCAACAACTGCGGCTTCGATCTCGCGCAGGACATCCTGCGCTGGCTCTACGCGAAGCCCGATGCGCCGCTCAATCCGCCCGCCGAACGGCCGGAGGGCCGCCTGCTCGCCTTCGACCAGCGCGCCTTCGATCCGCGCGCGCAGGCATCGCGCGCGGACACCGGCTACCTGTACGTGCCCGCCGCCTGCGACGCGGCCGGCTGCGCCGTGCACGTCGCCTTCCACGGCTGCGCGCAGGACGTCGCCGCGATCGGCCGACGCTTCGTGCGCGACGGCGGCTACAACGCGCTCGCGGATACCAACCGGATCATCGTGCTGTACCCGCAGGTCGCGAAATCGACCGTCAATCCGCTCGGCTGCTGGGATTTCTGGGGCTATTCGAGCCCCGATCCCGACCAGCCGAATTTCTACAGCCGCGAAGCGCCGCAGATGAGTGCGGTGATGGCGATGATCCGCCGTCTCGGCGCCGCGCGCCCCTGACCCCGCTCCATCCCGAACCGATCGAGGAACCCTCATGCTCTCGAACTTCATCACGCAATGGGAAGCGGCCAATCTCAGCGCGTTCCAGCTGCTCGGCAAGGTCGTCGTGCAAACGACCAATCCGGGCGGCCTCGCGGGCGCCGCCGTCGATGCGGGCGCGTGGCGCGCCTGGCTGCATACCGCGTTGCAAACCAGCCAGCACTACCTGAAAGCCTGCGAATCCGCGCTCGACGCCGGCTGGCGCGAGCAGCGCGACCGGCTCGCGCTCACGGGCAGCGGCGAGGCCGTCAAGGAACTGGCCGCGCTCAACGCGGATCTCGCGACCCGCGCGACGCAGGGGCAGGTCGAACATGCCGGCGCGCTCGCCAGCGCAACCGCGCAATACCTGACCGACCTCGGCCGCAGCCGCAACCCGTCCGACGCCCTGCTCGCCTTCGGCCGGCTCGCCGTCGACATGCAAGGCCAGAGCCGCGCCCATGCGCTGCATCTCGCCTCGCTCGCGGGCGGCGTGCCGCCTGCGCTCGCGCAATGGGCGGACCGGCATCTGGCCGGCGACGCCGCGGAGCAGACGTCATGAACCTCGCGCTGCGTTTCATCAACCGCTCGAACGACTGCGGCAACAGCGAGGTGGTGCTGTTCCAGCGCAACGTGGTGCCGGATCTCGACGAATTCGCGCTCGCCTGGAAAGTGATCCGGTTCTGCGGCCGCGACTGCCTGCATCCGTTCACCTACTCGACCGCAATCGAACTCGCGCTCGGCGACGAGCACGGCAACTTCTCGCCGCGCCTGCGCGCCGGCGACACCGGCCGCTTCGTCGTCGACACCCATCCGGGCGGGCGCGGCCGCCTGGTGCCCGCGTCCGCGCACAGTGCGGTCACGGGGGAGCTGGAAGTCGCCAACCAGCTGACGCGCGGCGCGGTCAACGTCAACGCATTCAGCGCAGGCCGGCTGATCGCCGCCAAGCACGCGGTCGCGCCGGGCCAGAAGGCGGTGTTCCGCTTCACCCCGACCCTGTGGATCGGCCTCGCGTCGCAGGTGCAGGAGAGTCGCGCGCTGAGCGCGGGCGTGCTGTCCAGCGACCACACGATGCTGCCGCTCGCGGGCGTGACGCGCGCCGACATCGTGATGACGGGCGGCGGCAGCGGCGCCGACGCGCAGCCGTTCGCCTTCACGCTCGACAACGTCGTGCGCGGCTGACGCGCCGCGCGGATTTCGCTTTCCGGTGTAACGGCCCGCCGCCGGCGGGCCGGTGGCAAGGTGCGCGGCAAACCGATTGCCGTCTTTCAACCCAAGGAGCAAGCAAGTGGATATCCAGCTGAACTTCGTCAACCGCTCGAACGACGCGAACAATTCGAGCATCGTGATCTTCCAGAAAAACGTCGCGACCGACTTCGACGAACTGGCGATCGCCTGGAAGGTGATCCGCAACTGCGGGCAGGGCGACAACCATCCGTTCAAGTTCCCGATGACCATGAGCGTCAGCGCGAGCGACAGCTACGGCAACTACATGCCGCAGCAGATCGCGACCAACGGCCAGGTGTTCCAGGTCGTGCGCTCGAACTCGGGCGACGTGCTGACGCTCGCGACCGATCCGGGCAACAGCTCGGAAGTGCAGGTCCGCAACGACCTGCCGAGCGGCGCCGCGAACGCGACGATCTACAAGGACGGCAGCGCGCTCGCGACCAAGACCTCGATCGCGCCGGGACAGAAGGCGGTGTTCCAGTTCAAGCCGACGCTGTGGATCGGCGTGGCGTCGCAGATCGAGCAGGGCGCGCTGCTGAACTCGGCCGTGATCTCCGACATCAACACGGAGCTGTCGCTGCTCGGCCTCGCGAGCGCCGACATCGTGATGACGGGCGGCGGCCCGGGCCCGCGCTCGCTGCCGTTCACGTTCCGTCTCGAGAACGTCGTGATGGCGTGACGCCGCGGCCGGCGGCGGCCGCACCGCCGCCGTGCTCCCACGAACGACAAGGACCCATCATGGACATCAAGCTCAATTTCATCAATCGCTCGAACGACGTCAACAACAGCCAGATCGTGATCTTCCAGAAGAACGTCGCGACCGATTTCGACGAACTCGCGATCGCCTGGAAAGTCATCACGTATTGCGGGCGCGGCGACAATCACCCGTTCGTGTTCCCGGTGCGCACCACGCTCACCGCGAGCGACTCGGACGGCAACTTCATGCCGCAGCGGCCCGCGCAGAACGGCCAGATGTTCAGCGTCGTGCGCAGCGCGTCCGGCAACGTGCTGAACCTCGCGGGCGCGTCGTCCAGCTCGCGCGAGATCCAGCTGCGCAACGACCTGCGCAAGGGCGCGATCACCGTGTCCGCCTTCAAGGACAACCGCTTGCTCGCGCGCAAGACGGGCGTCGTGCCCGGGCAGAAGGCGGTGTTCGAGTTCAAGCCGACGCTGTGGATCGGCACCGCGTCGCAGATCGAGGAAGGCGCGACGCTGAACTCGGCGGTGATCTCCGACATCAACACCGAACTGACGCTGCTCGGCGTCGCGAGCGCCGACATCGTGATGACGGGCGGCGGCGGCGGTTCCGCCGCCGTGCCGTATCAGTTCCAGCTGGCGAACGTGGTCATGTGCTGAGACCGTCGGACGACCGCGATCCCCGCTTCGTCCACGGCATTCTTTCATTCGTTATCCAAAGGAAAAACATCATGGCAGATACTCTGAACCAGGCCGCGTCGCGCGTGATACTCGGGACGCGCATGCGCGGCGGCCCGCAACCCGCGCCGTCCGCGCTGGGCCTCGTCCTGCGCAATGCGCTCGACACGCATGCGGCGCTCAGCGAGACGAACTTCCTGGTCGGCTACGTCCACGCGACCGCGACCCCGGCCCTGCCCGGAGCCGACGGCCGCTTCTATCACGAAGTGCAGCGCGTCGACTCCGGCACCTGTGCGCTGCATGCGCTCAATGCGTACAGCGGCTCCGCCAAGTACACCCTCGCCCATCTCGCGCACGCGCAAACGACCCTCCTGGGCCTGTCCGCGGCCGACGCAACGCACGCCGCGCTGAATGAAGGCAACGAAGCGGCATTCGTCAATGCCGCGCTGACCGCCGTCGAGGGTGCGGCGAACCACGCCGTGATGGACAAACCCCGGCTGGAACTGGCCGCCCTCCTCGACAAGCAGGATGCGAGCATCGATCGCGTCATGGTGGGCCTCGCCGGTCCCGGCGAGCCGTCGGGCCACTGGGTGGCGTTCAGACGGGATGCGGCCCGGAAGTGGCATCGGATCGATTCGTTCCCGTCGCACATCGTGGAAGGCGATCCCCAGCCGATCCAGTCCCCCGCCGACTTCCTGCGGCAGCGGGCCGGCACCGGCTCGACCTACAGCATCATCTACCGGTAGGTCGTCGCCGACGGCCCCCTCGTCATAGCCCGCCGCGCCGGCGACACGGCGCGGCGCTGCATCACGGGTTGACGTGGGGCTCCGGCGTCACCGGATCGGGCGTCGGCGTGGGCGCCAGCGCCGGCGTGTCGAACAGTCGGGCGTCGCTGGCGGGCAGGGCCGGCGGCATGATCAGCGGCGACGAGGCGGCGGCCGAGGCGTCGCTCGCCGCGCTCGCGCTCGCGGGCAAGGCGGCCGACGCGGCGGACGCCGCCGACGCGCTCTCCTCGACCGGAGCCGGCGCCGGCTCCGGCGGCGGCGCCTTCGGCGCGGGCCGGGTCGCCACCTTCGGCTCCGTCTTGCCGAACAGATACTGATACCAGTCGTGCAGCTTCTCGCGGAACATCTCGAACGCGCTCGGCGGCACGTCGGTCGCGAAGCGCGCCCGCGCGTCGATGAGGCGTGCTCGGAACGCCCGCTGATAGAAATCGCCGACGATCGGCAGCGCGCTGCGCGCGCCCTGCCCCCAGTAGTCGCTGCCGAGCGTCACGCGGCCGTCGTCGAAGCCGACCCAGGCGCCCGCCACCAGTTGCGGCTGCATCAGGATGAACCAGCCGTCCGTGTTGTCCTGGGTGGTGCCGGTCTTGCCCGCGACATCCGCGCGGATCCCGAAGCGCGAGCGGATGCTCGCGCCGGTGCCGCGATCGATCACGCCGCGCATCACGTCGAGCAGCGTGCGCGCGGCGCGATGCTCGAGCGCACGCTCGGCCGAGGCCGGATCGAACTCGGCCAGCACCTCGCCGTTGCGATCCTCGATGCGCGTCACCATGCGCGGCTCGACGTAGACGCCGAAGTTCGCGATCGTCCCATACGCCGCCACCATTTCCTTCAGCGTCACCGGGCTCGTGCCCAGCGCGAGCGAAGGCACCGGGTCCAGCTCGCTGTCGCGCACGCCCATCGCGCGCGCGAGCCGCGCGACCTTGGCCGGGCCGACCGTCTCCATCAGCTGCGCGGTGATGCGGTTGCGCGAATAGGCGAGCGCGTCGCGCAGCGTGACCGGACGGCCGCTCGGCGGCGATTCGTCGCTCGGCCGCCAGATCTCGCCGCCCTTGAGCGGAATCTCGACCGCCTGATCGGGAAAGGTGTCGCCGGGCGATGCGCCCGACGCGAACGCCGCGCCGTACACGAACGGCTTGAAGGTCGAGCCCGGCTGACGCCGCGCCTGCTGCACGTGATCGAACGGCTCGGTCGTGAAGTCGCGGCTGCCGACCCACGCGCGGATCCAGCCGGTGCCCGGCTCGATCGCGATGAAGCCGGCCTGCACGTCGGCCTTCGCCTTGCACAGCGCGCGCGTGAATGCACGGTCCGCGCCGAGCCTTTTCAGCGCATCTGCATCGTTTTGCCCGGCGTCGCGCGCCGCGCGATAGTCGGACGTCTCGCGGATGAAGGTCTGGAACAGTGGATTGCGCGGCGCGCAGCCGCTGCCCGCGTTCCAGGCGCCGTTCGCGATCCCCTGCAGCTGGTTCGCGTGCTGCGTGAGCGCGGCATTCGCCATCGTCTGCAGGCGCGAGTCGATCGTCGTGCGCACGACGAGCCCGTCCGCGTAGATGTTGTAGTCGTTGCGGTCCGCCCAGGCGATCAGCCACTTGCGCAGCTGCTGCGCGAAGTGCGGCGCGGGGCCGGGCGGCTCGGTCTGGCGCTCGAAGTCGATGCGCAGCGGCTTCTTCTGCAGCGACGCATACGCGGCCGGCGACAGCTTGCCGTACTTCACCATCTGCGCGAGCACCGTATTGCGCCGCTGCAGTGCGCGCTCCGGGTTCAGCACCGGGTTGTAGTAGCTGTTGCCCTTCAGCATCCCGACGAGGGTTGCGCTGTCGAGCACGTCGAGCTGGTCGGCCGACTTGTCGAAGTAGGTGCGCGCCGCCATCTCCACGCCGTAGGCGTTGTACAGGAACGGCACGGTGTTCAGGTAGGTTTCGAGGATCTGCGGCTTGCTGTAGACGGCCTCGATCTTGAACGCGGTGATCGCTTCCTTGAGCTTGCGCGTGAGGGTCGGCGCGCGGCCGATCTCGTCCGGGTACAGGTTGCGCGCCAGCTGCTGGGTGATCGTCGAGCCGCCCTGGCGGCTGCCCGAGAAGGTGTGCAGCGCAGCGGACGCGGTGCGTCGCCAGTCGAGCCCGTGGTGTTCGTAGAAGCGGTGATCCTCGGTCGCGATCAGCGCATCGACCATGTGCGGCGAGATGTCCGCGAGCGCGACCCATTCGCGGTTCGCCGGCTTGAACTCGGCGAGCAGCTTGCCGTCGACGGACAGGATCCGGGCGGGCGCGTCGACGCGCGCCTTGCGGATGTCGCCGATGCTCGGCGTGAACGGGATCAGCAGCAGCACGTAGAGCGCGAACAGCGCGACGGGCGCGGCGCACGCGACGGCCACGCCGCGCCGGGTCGGATGGCGCACGCGCGCCCACAGCGCGGCGCGCGCGGAACGGATGACGGGCGCCGCACGGGCCACGATGGCGCGGACGACGGAACGAATGGCGGCGAATCCTTGCGCGCACCGGTCACGGAAAGACGACACGAGGCTCGGGAGTAAGGGTGGAAAGCCCGCATCGTATCAAAACGCGGGGGGTGGACCGGGAAGCGTAGGGCATGCGGCGGCCGCCGGTGCGGCGCGACGGGTTGGCGCGCCCGCTTGCGCAACGCGGGTTACGCCGCTGCCGCGCCTCGCTCCGCGCGCAATACCGAACGCTCCGCATGGCGGGCCGTGCGCGCCATCGATAAGATCGAAGCACCTTCACGCTCTCGCCCCGACTCCCGTCATGTCCGCCACCGAACACTATCTGCAGGACTTCCACGCGCGCCGGCCGGGTGCGACCCGCCGCGCGTTCGCGCACCACCCGTGCCGGTCCGCTGGCGGCGAATACGCGTCGTCCTACGCCGTGCTCGCCGCGCTCGTGCCGCGCGAGGCGGGCACGCCGACGGTGGTCGACGTCGCCTGCGGCGACGGGCCGCTGCTGCAACTGCTCGCCACCCGGAGCGACACGCCGCCGCGCCTCGTCGGCGTCGATTTCAGCCGGGGCGAACTCGCCGCCGCGCGTGCCGTGCTGCCTGCGGAGGTCGACCTGCTCCACGCGCGCGCGCAACAGTTGCCGATCGAAAGCGGCACGGTCGACTACGTGCTGTCGCACATGGCGCTGATGCTGATGGACGATCTGGATACGGTGATGGCCGAGATCCGGCGCGTGCTGAAACCGGGCGGCCTGTTCGCGACCGTGGTCGGGCGCAGCTTCCTGCTCGGCGAAGCGGGCGAGGTCCTGCTCGACGTGTTCCGGCCGATCGCGCGCGATGCGCTGTCGCCGCTGCGCTTCGGCGTCGCGCGCACGTCCACGCCGGAGGGTTGGGCCGCCTGCGTCGGGCGCGACTTCGATCAGCCGCATTGCGAAGATCTGGAGGTGAAATGGACGCCGACGCCGCAGGAATTGTGGGAGTCGATGCTCGAAACCTACGACGCCGACCGGCTGCCCGAGGCGGCGCGGCAGGCGTTTCGGGAGCGCCTGCTTGCGGCGCTCGCGCCGCTATGCGACGCGCAGGGGCGACTCGACACGGCGTGGGGGCTGCGCCTCGTGCGCGCGCGGGCTTGCTGAGGATTCGGCGGTGCGATGAGCACAACGTGATGGGATGCCTATTCCTTGTGCGCTATTCTCGCGACCACTTCCCGTCGCGCATGGCCGCCTCCAGCATCCCGAGCGTCAGCGCCCGGCCGCCGAGCGCATCGCGCGCCGCCGCGCTGAACGGTGCTTTCAAGGCGGCCCACATAACATCGCGCCAGCGCATGTTCGCGGAAGGAACGTAATCCTCGACCGCGAAATCGCCGAGGTCCACGTCGAAGCGCGCGGCCCACGCGCGCATCACCGACTCGATCCTGGCCGGTTCCCAGTCCAGGTCGTGATACAGATCCATGTCGCGGGTCAGTTGCGCGTCCAGGCCGAACAAGGAAGGCGCACGCACCTCGCGAATGAATGCTTGCAGGTGCTGCCATGGGTCATTCGTCACAAGCGATCCTCCGGTTGCACCGGAGGATTGTATGTCGAAGCGCCGCGCCCCCGGCAGCAGCGCGCAGGCAGTCACACGGCCGCCTCGACGATCAGCGCATGCGGGCAGGTCAGGTAGTGCGCCCAGAACGTATCGCTCGCGATCCGCCCGCCCTCGCTCGACAGCTCCGGATCGACCCAGCGTAAATGCCTGAACCCGGCGTCGGCCAACGCACGCTCGTGAGCGGCGCGTGACCAGCGAAAGGCGTCCAGATCGAGCGTGTGTTCGCCGAACCAGGCATGGAGGTGAACCGGCGCGCCTTCGCCGTCGCGCCGCGGCATCGTGAGCGTCATTCCGTACGCGTCGTACCAACCCGGCTCGGTCGAGAAATCGGGATTCAGCACCGCCGCGACGAAACGCCCGCTTGCGGGCCCCAGTGCGCGTCTCGCCGTGATGCAGAGCCCGTGCAATTCATGCAGCGTCGACGCGTAGGGCAACACGTAAACCGACACGACGAGATCGAACGGCCCGTCGATCCCGGCCAAGCCGGCCCGGCGATCCGGCTGCGCCGCGTCGAGCGCGTGGTAGCGAATACCGAGCGGCGCATGTTCTTCGAGGTAGCGCGCGTGCGCCAGCATGCCCTCGGATACGTCGACCCCGACCACGCGGGCGGCGCCCGCGCGGGCGATCTCGCGCGCGTACAGGCCGCTTCCGCAGCCCATGTCGAGCACGGCCTTGCCGTCGAGGTCGCCCAGAACCCGCATCACGCTGTGCATTTCGACATGTCGCCGGAACGGCATGGCGTCGATGCTGCTTTCGTAGGCGTGCGCAAGCGCGTCGAACTGACTGTATGCCTGGGTCATGGCAGGTTCTCCCGGTGATTACCACGCAACCGGCAACGCCGCCGGCTTGATGAACAAGATGTCCTTCTGCCAGGGGATGTACTCGGCGGGCATCGCCAGCGCGAGCGTCGGAAACCGCGTGAACAAGCGCTCGTAGGCAGTCCGGACGAACATGCGCGTGAATGCGGCGCCGAGACAGAAATGCGGCCCGCCGCCGAAGGTCAGCGAGCCGGTGCTGCGCCGGTGGATATCGAATTTGGCCGGATTCCGGTAGTGACGCGGATCCCAGGTCGGCCCCAGCATGGTTGCGCACACGGCTTCGCCGCGACGGATCGTCACGCCGTTCAGCCGAACGTCCTCGGTCGCGACGCGCGGCATACCGAGCACGCCGTTATGGTGATAGCGCAGCACCTCTTCGACCGCGCCCGGCCAAAGCTCGGGGCGCGCGAGACATTGACGCAGTTGCGAT
>NZ_JAAGNW010000060.1:0-12723 GCF_010645215.1 Burkholderia multivorans
CCGAAGGCGCCGGCGGCGCGCGCGCGATCGCGGCGGGTGACATCGTCTTCGTGCCGCCGTTTCACTCGCACGGTTTCGACAATCTCGAGGGCGCCGAGCCGCTGATCCTGATCACCCTGCAAAACATGCCGCAGCTCGCCCAGCTGGGCTGCTTCATGCGCGAAAGCGAAGCCGGCTCGTGGTATCTCGTGCACACGCCCGGCGAAGCGGCGGCGACGCGCTTCGAGGGAACGTTGAGTCCGGCTGCAACCGGCCCCGACGCCGCATGAACCCGTGACGACGACGGCGACCGGACCGCGAACGCGTGTCTGCGCAACCATTTCCCCTGAGCACCCGCCATGCCGGACGCGCCACCATCGACCGAACCCGCTTTCCATCGGCTGCTGCTCGCCATCTTCCTGCCGTTCGCGCTCGGTCATTTTCTCTCGCTGTTCTTCCGCAACGTCAATGCCGTCCTGACGCCCTATCTCGTCGCCGAGATGCCGCTCGGCGCGGATCGCATCGGCCTGCTGTCGAGCGTCTACTTCCTCGCGCTCGGTCTCGCGCAGTTGCCGGTGGGCCTGAGTCTCGACCGCTGGGGTCCGCGGCGCACGCAGATCGCCTTCCTGGGCATTGCCGTGGCGGGCGCGCTTCTGTTCGCGGCGGCCCGGGATTTCGCCACGCTCTTCGCCGCGCGCGCGCTGTGCGGCGTCGGCATGGCCGGCGCCTTCATGGCGGCCGTCAAGGCCATCTCCACGACGTTCGACGCGCGCCGGGTGCCGCTGCTCAACGGCGGCATGATCGCCGTGGGCGGCCTCGGCTCCATGGCGGCGACCGCCCCCGTCGAATGGGCGCTGCAGGTCATGAGCTGGCACGCGCTCTTCGTGTGGATCGCCGGCTGCCTGGCGCTCGCCATCGCGACGACCCTGCTCCTGGTTCCGCCCGACACGGACGCCCGGATACCCGCAGCGCATGCGGGCCCCGGCGCCCTGGCATCGTTCCTGGACGTGTGGCGCGTGCCGGGCTTTCGTCGCACCCTCTCGCTCGTGCTGCTGCCGCACGCCGTCGCATTCGGCGTGCAAGGCGTATGGCTCGGACGCTGGGTCAGCGATGTCGCCCGCCTCGACCGCGCGACGACCGCCGACGTCCTCTTCGCGAGCATGGGCGGCATCGTGGCCGGCGCGCTGCTGGTCGGCGCAATGGGCGGCTGGGCGGCGCGGCGCGGCTATCGGCCGATCGACGTCGCGGGCGTGGGCGTGGCGCTGTTCGTCGCGGTGCAGGCGGCGGCCGCGTACGGGTTCGTTCCGCTCGTGCCGATGCTGACGGTGGCCTTCACGCTCGTCGGGGCGATCGGCGGGCTCGAATTCTCGCTGGTCTCGCAAGCGGTGCCCAGGCATCTGACCGGCCGGGCCTCGACGCTGCTCAACCTGTTGATCTTTCTCGGCTCGTTCCTGGTTCAAACCGTATTCGGCCTGATTCTCGACTGCTGGACCCCGTCATCCGATCTGCACTATCCCCCCGAAGCCTATTCAGTTGCGTTCGGCCTGCTGGCGCTGCTGCAGGTGCCCGGCCTCGCGCATTGGTACCGGCAGCGCGAAGCATCGCGCTGGCTGAGCCGTCCGGCGGAATGACCGATGCGCGTCGCGTGCCTGAAACACGGATGGTCTATGATCTGAGCGCGGTCGGCATGCCTCGACCTGAAGATGGAATCATTACGCCGAGCCAGCCAGTTCATCCCCCCATGAATGAGGTGCACCGTGGTCACTGAAATCGTCTTCTTCAAACTCAGGCCCGATATCGATCTGCCTACGCTGCTGGGACACTATGAAAAAGCGGCGATCAAGTGGTCGACCAATCCGGACCTGCTGCACAAGTGGTACTACTACGACGACGCCACGCACGAAGGCGGCGGCGTGTATGTCTGGCGCACGCGCGAAGCGGCGGCGCGCTGGCATGACGACGAATACAAGGCGATGGTCGAGAAGGTCTATGGCCATCCGCCCGTCATCCGCGTGCTCGACACGGTGCTCCACGTCGACGCGACGAAGCAGCAATACGAAATCATCGGCGCTCGGGCCTGACGCCCGGCCGGGCAACCCGGCGCGCGCCTTGCGCGACCGCACATTCACCGCATGGCCGGAACCTCGGCTTCACGCGGCCGCTCGACGAGGCCGGCTTGAAAGCGGAGGCCGCGAGCGGCCTCCGCTTTCCCGTGCGCCCTGATATCGCACGCTACGCGCCCTCGGTTCCGGGGCGTCGCGCATCCTCGTCATGATCCGTTCCGCGCGTTCGGCAATGCTTCCGATGCGACACGCTTTCTGCTCCATTGCGAACCACGACTCAATATTCAACTCGACAAACACAATTGACCGAAAATATCTTAAAAGATAAACAATAGCCGCGACGCAATCCGGTTCTGAATATCATCCACCTAATTCCGAGTATTTCGACGCGGACGAGACAATGACTCGAATCCGCCGACACGACGTCCGACCTTACAGTTTGCGAGCAACAATTTCCACTCGCGCCTCAGGCCATCTCCCTGGAATCGCTTACCAGCCGGGACACAGTGAAGAAAACATCAGCATCACATCAAATGCAATCCAGCCCCAATGAAATAATTTAATCTGAATTTTGAAAGCCTATCGTCAAGATCGAATCACGCATTCAAAAACATCGGAAATCATTGTTGCGCATCCAGATTTATCAAGGTATCTTTTTATCCTGCGACACATTCGATGCGTTTGTCGAATTTGTTGCAACTGTTGAGTATTCGCTTAATTTCCAGAAAATCATTACGTCATGGCAGCGTCATCATAATTTCGGATGCTGCAATGATTCCGGATGGAAGATCCAGGATGCCGGGCAAGGCGCGGGCCCCCGCGCATGACGTTGCACGAGCGCGGGGAGCGAGGCTGGGCCCTGGCGTCCGTGCGTCCGCGGCGAAACGATCGCCCCTGACGCAGCTCGCTGGAAATCAGCGGCATCAGCTTCAATAACAGTACGCAGCAAAGCGAGGCACGCCGTGTTGCGCGACGCGGATGGCGATCCGCGTCGAACTTTCCGGAAGCCACGGTTTCCCTGATTCTTCATCCGCCGGTTTCAAGCCACGGCCGCACCGCCACGGGCCGGGCGCGATGACGCGCGCGGCTGCCGAGGGAATAGAAAACCAATCAACCGACGACATTCTCCGACTCGCCTTGACCATGAAGATTCATTAAGGATGTCAAATGAATATTAATCTTTCGACATGGTGGAACGAAGTATTCACCGGCTTCAATCATGCCCTCACCGAAGCCGAGATTTTGCAGAATGTGGAGCACTACGCGCGGCGGCTCGGATTCGAGCGTGTGGCATTCGGCACCAAGGGCACTGCGTCGCCCAAGGACGACGGAGTGAGCATCATTTCCAACTACCCCGACGCCTGGCTCGCGCGCTACCTGGAACGCGATTACGTGGCGATCGATCCGACCGTCCGCCTCGGCATGCGCACGCGCAGCCCGGTCGTGTGGCATGACGCGCTGTTCGTGAAATCGCAGCAGCTGTGGTCGGAGGCGCAGGACTTCGGCCTGCGCGCCGGCCTGGCCCAGTCGTCCTGGGCGCGCGGCGGCATCTTCACGCTGCTGTCGCTGGCGCGGGACCGGGAGCCGGTCAGCGCCGACGAAGTCCATGCGTTGCAGCCTTATTTGTTCATCCTGGCCGAGTGCGTGACATCGAAGATCCAGAATTCGATCGACGGCGAAAACGCGCGGCGATACCTGCAACGGCTCTCGCCCCGCGAGATCGAAATGCTCAAATGGAGTGCGGACGGCAAGACGGCCACGGAGATTTCAATGCAGTTGGGCATCGCGAGCGCAACCGTCTATTTTCATTTGCAGAACGCGAAGCGCAAGCTGGGCGTCACGACCAAGATTCAGGCCGCGGACCATGCGAGACGGCTGGGCGTACTCGATTGACCCGCGCTAGCGGCCAAACATCAAGCTGCCGAGTTCCGCTTTCGCCCGGAACGCCTTGACGATATCCAACCGATAGCCATGCATGTACACCGCCTCCAGCTGAAGCCCATTTTCCGGGCAAATCATCAATTTTTGGCGAATCCGGTAAATATGTGTGTCGAGGCTCCGCGATGTGCCGTCAAGCGTCCTGCCCCACACATGGATCGACAAAGCATCCCTGGACACGATATTGCCGAGATTGCGAAACAGGCAGCTGGCCAATGAGAATTCCTTCTCCGTCAGTTCGATCGCCTCGCTGCGAACGGTCAGTAAGCGCAGCGATCGATCGAGAACATATTCCCCTGCCTCGATTCGATCGGCACGTTCTTTCGTGCGGCCACTCCGCCGCAGCAAGGCGCTGACCCGCGCCGTCAGTTCGACCGCCCGGAACGGCTTGCCGATATAGCCGTCCGCTCCCGCATTCAACGCAGCCGCGATGTCGAGCTCGAAGGTTCTGGATGTCAGGAATAGAACCGCGGGCGCGTCGCCGAGATTGGCGCGGATCCAATGCAGCAAATCCAGACCGCTGCCTCCCGAGAGATGCCAATCCAGCACGACGAGATCCACCAGGTTGTCGCGGAGGTGATGAACAGCGCGCGCGAAGTCTCCCACCCAGGCAATTTCCCGATCGGGTGCGCTCAGCAGATTCGTAAGGATTGCTACCTTACTCGGATCGTTTTCCACCAGCAGTATATCCATCATCAGCTCCGACATTCACCTTGCTCGAACGCGCTCCACTCGGCTCGTACCTCGCCCCCCGGGAAACAACGTCCGCCTCGCAGGCGAGGAATCCCGATAACCGTCATCGTCAATAAAAAAACGGTTGGTCCGTCCACGTGCCGCAACCTCGCGCCCCGCGCCCTCCCTCGGCCGCTACCCACGGCGCGAAGGCTGCGCACGGGCCATTCATCGAACCGCAGCGGTCACACTGAACTCGACCAGCAGCTCGGGTAGCCCGAGTGCGGCTTGCACCGTGCAGCGGGCAGGCAGGTGCGCCGGATCGACCCAGTCTTGCCAGACCGCGTTCATCCGGTCGAACAACGCCATATCCTTCAGGTAGATCGTGACCGACACCAGGTCTTGCCGGGTGCTGCCCGCCTGTTCGAGCAACGCGTCGACGAGCCCGAGCGCTTCGACGGCCTGCTCCTCGATGGTGTGCGCGCGCGGTGCGCCGGACGAGGTCTGGCCCGCGAGGAACAACAGATTGCCGGCGCGCACCATCTTGCTCATGCGTGCATTGCCCGGCGTTCTGACGATAGGGGTCGGTTTCATTTGGGTGCGAACTCCGTGGGTTTCGACGCGTTGCGATCGGGTACGTGAGACGCGGCAAGCTCGCCGAGGCTCACCGGCTTGATGGGCGGGCGTATCCGGTAGTAACCGACCTCCGCCACGGGTCTTGCCTGCGCTTCGGCGAGCAGTTCGGCAACGGTCAGGCCGCAGAGGCGCCCCTGGCACGGCCCCATTCCGCAGCGGGAGAACGACTTGGTCTGGTTGGGCCCGGCGCAGCCGAGGTGCGCCATTGCACGAACCTCTCCTGCGCGCACCTCCTCGCAGCGGCAGACGATGGTTTCATCCGCGGGACGGCGAAAAATGTCCGCGGGACGATACAGCGTGTCGAGGAAGGGACGCACGGCGCGGTACCGGCCGAGTTGCCTCCGCAGGGGCGCGGCGTGCTCGTCACGTGCAGCGCGGCTCGACGCGCCAAGCCGATGCGCAACGGCCAGCGCAGCCAGCTCGCCCGCCGTACGCGCCGCGACAGCGCCGTGAATCCCGGCGCCGTCGCCCGCGAGGAACAGATTCGGCACCGTCGTCTCGCCCCATGCGTCGGTCGACGGATGCCAGCAAAGCTGGGCTTCGTTCCAGTGATGCTCGCAGCCGACCGAGCGCGTGAGCTGCACGTTGGGCACCACGCCCTGATGCAGCAGGACGACGCGCGCGGCGAGCGTCGACGTGCGGCCACCCGCCGTGTATCGCACGGACTCCACGCGACCGTCGCCTTCCATCGACAGTTGCGTCACATGCCGGATGTGCGGAATGCCGCTGCGCCGGATCGCACGCAACAGACCCAGGCCCTTGAACAGATCGGCCGGCGCGCGCAGCGCGCCGGGCAAGTCCGCCAGCGCGCGCCGGTAGTTGCGCGACGGCGTCGTATCCAGAATGGCCGCCGGCGCCCGGTTCGCCCGAATCAACTGCCACGCGAACAAATACATGAGCGGCCCGCTGCCCGCCAGCACGACCGCCCCGTCGGGCAGCAACGCAGACGACTTGAGCAGCGTCTGCGCAGCGCCGACGCCCATGACCCCAGGCAGCGTCCAGCCCGGAGCCGGACACGGGCGCTCGTAGGCGCCGTTGGCGATCACCACGGCTCTCGCCCGGATCTGCCCGCTCGCGACGGTTTCGCCGCGCCGGGTGAAGCTGATTTCCAGCCCGCTCGTGATTTGCCACACGAGCGTCTCGGGCCAGTAACGCACCCCCGACCGCATGAAGCGCGCGACGAGATCCGCGCCACGGACATAGTCGTCTCCGAGCAGCCCCACCTCGGGCAGCGGCGAACGCCCCACGCTGCGATAGATCTGCCCGCCCGGCATCGGGTTCTCGTCGAGCACCAACACGTCGAGGCCGGCGCGCGCCGCGTCGAGCGCGCACGCCATGCCGCCGGGGCCGGCGCCGACGATCACGAGGTCCACCGTCTCGAGCATCATACGAGCGACCTCGCACCGGCCATGGCTTTCACGTTCATCCCGTCGCGCACCCGCACCATGCAGGCTTGCTGGTTCGGCAGCCCGTCGATCTCGACCAGACAGTCGAAGCACACCCCCATCATGCAATAGGGTGCGCGCGGCGCGGCGCCCACGGGGGTATGCCGAAACACGACGACGTCGGCGTACAGGAGCGCGGCCGCCACGCTCGCGCATTCCGGCACCTCCACGCTACGCCCGTCGATGACGATCCGTACGGTACGGGACACGGCTGCTTCGATCTGACTAAACAGAGAAACGTTTTGCATAGAAGTAGTCCATGAGTGAGGGGCGCGGGCCGCCGAGCAACCAGGCGGTGAGCAATTCGCAATGCGCGGCCGCAAGCGTCACGCCGCTGTGACAGGTTGCGATGAACGCGCCGGGATGCGTCGTCGATTCTTCGTAGACAGGCATGCTGTCCGGCGTCATCACGCGCAACGCCCCCCATGCGCGCACGACGTTCACGCTTTTCAGCAGAGGAAACTGCGAGACGGCCTTGCGCGCGATGTGCGCGACGATCTCGGGCGTGACGCCGTCGTCCATGCCGGCGTCCTCCGCGGATTCGCCGAGCAATACCGACCCCTCCGCGGTTTGCCGCACGGACATCGTCGGGTACTCGAGAAACGGGCGCACGCGTTCGGTCACGAGGATCTGGCCGCGCAGGGGAACGACCGGCGCGGTGAGGCCGACCATTTGCGCGAGCGCCCGGTTGCCCAATCCCGCACACAGCACCACGCGCTCGGCGTCGAGCGTGCGCTTCCCGGCAGCGAGGCGAAAGCCGCCGTCCGCGCGCGCGATCGACTGAACCGGCGCTGCCGGCACATAGGTGCCGCCGGCTCGCTCGAAGGCGAGGAACAGCGCGCGCAGCGTGTAGAGCGGACTGACGTGACCGTCGTTTTCCGAGTAGACCGCCCCGACCACATCCCGGCCGACCTCCGGGATATGTTCGGCCAGCTGCCGGCGGTCGAGAACGTCGTACGTGAGGCGCGCATCCTCGGCATGCAACTGGCGCAGCGCCTCCACGTTGTCGGCAAGCGCGTCATCGGTCATCGCCATGTTGATTCCGCCCGGGCGCGCGTAGCCGAGGCTCAGCGCCGATGCCTCCTCCAGCTCGGCCGCGAACGCCGGCCACAACAGCGCCGATTCGAGAGACCAGCGACCGTAGTCGGTATGCTTCCTGCCCTTGCCCGAGACCCAGATCAGGCCGAAATTTCCCCGCGCGGCGCGCGCGCCGGCATCTTCGCCGTCGAGCACGATCGTCTTCCGGCCGCGCCTGGCAAGCCCGTAAGCGATCGCCATCCCGACCAGACCGCCGCCGACGACAGCAAAGTCGTATTCCCGTTTCATCAATGCTTCCCCATGAGTACCTTGTCGAGCCCGACGAGACGATCGAGCGCGAACATCAAACCCAGCGTGACGGCCATGATCACCGTCGCGACCGCCGCGACCATCGGATCGACGGTTTCGCTCATGCTCATGTAGATGCGCACGGGCAGTGTGATCGTGGTCGGCGCCGCGATGAAGATCGTCGCGGTCAGTTCGTCGAAGCTGCTTGCGAAACCCAGCACCCAGCCGGCGGCGATCCCCGGCGCCAGTGCGGCCAACGTGATGCGCCGGAAGGTGGTCCATGCGCCGGCCCCGAGCGAGACGGCGGCCTGTTCCGCGTCTTGCGTCGCCGCCGCCAGCGAGGCCATGATGAGCCGCAGGCAATACGGAAACACCAGCATCACGTGCGCCGCCACGAGCGAGAGGAACGACCCGGACACGCCGATGCGCGTGAACAGCTGCAGCAACGCCACGCCGATCACGACGGGAGGAATCATCAGCGGCGAGAGCAGCAGCGAATTGATCGCGTCGCGGCCGATGAATCGATAGCGCGCCAGACCGAGCGCGGCAGGCACGCCCAGGATCACCGCGCAGGTGGCCGAAAGCGTCGCGAGCCACAGGCTGTTCCTGAATGCCTGGGTGAAATCCGGATCGTCGAGGAGCGCATGGAACCAGCGTGTCGAAAAATGAACGGTCGGCACGCTGATCAGCTCGCCCGGCGTGAACGCGACGAGGCAGACGATCACCAGCGGCGCGATCAGGAACACGGTGAACGCGGCGTGAAAGACGAGCGCGAAAGGACCGTTGCGATTCATGGCGTGACCTTTCCGCGTCGGCGTTCGAGGCGCTTTTCCATCGCACGGCCGTAGAGCGCGACGATGCCGAGATTGAGCACGAGCAGGCAGACGGAAATCGCCGCACCCATCGGCCAGTTCATGCTGTGCAGGAACTCGTCGTAGGCCGCCGTCGCGACCACCTTCAGGCGTCGTCCGCCGATCAGCGCGGGGGTCGCGAACGCGCTGGCGCTCAGGGCGAACACGATCAGGCTCCCCGACACGATGCCGGGCGCCGTCTGCGGCAGGACGATGCGGCGCCATACGGTGAACGGGCTCGCCCCGAGCGACACGGCGGCATCGGCAATCTGCGGGTCCAGGCTCTGCAGCGAGGTCCAGACGGACAGCACCATCAACGGCACCAGCGCATGAACCAGCACGACGACCACGGCCGGAAACGAGAACAGCATCTGCGGCGGCGCGTCGACCAGATGCAGACGCAGCAGAAGCTGCGCGACGACGCCCTGTCCGTCCAGCAGGATCGACCAGCCGAGGGTGCGCACGACGGCGGAAATGAACAGCGGCCCGAGCGTCAGGATCAGGAAGAACGCCCGCCAGCGCGCCGACATGCGGAAGATGAAATAAGCCTCCGGCACCCCCAGCAGGACCGTGGCCAGGGTGACGCTGAGCGCGAGGCCGAAAGTCCGCAGGAATATCTCGTGGTAATACGGATCGCTGACGATCTGCAGGTAGTTGCGCCAGGAGTAGACGTCGAGCATGCCGCCCGAGGTCGCGTCGAAACCTCGCAGGCTCAGCACGCCGACGAGCGCCATCGGAACGATGAGCAGCAACGCGAACAGCAGCGCGACGGGCGCGACGAGGAGCGGGCCGTTCGGCCGCCCGCGGCGGGCGGGCGGCGGCAAGCGCCGGATCAGGCGGTGGCCGGCGCTCATCGCAGCCTCCCCTCCGCACGCGGCGCGAGCGGGCGCAGCGCGCCGTCGAGCCAGTCGAGCCCGACCGCGTCGCCGACTTTCGCGACCTGCCCGCCATGATTCGCCAGTTGCACCTGCAGGTCGCCGATTTCCGTATTCACGCTGACCGACCAGCAATCGCCGTGGAATGCGCGCGCCTTGACGCGCCCGTCGACCTGCCCCGCGCCGCCCGGGACCAGCGCGATGCGCTCGGGACGCAGCGAAAACGTGGATTCGCCGCACGCGTGCGGCGCGTCCAGCGGCAGGCTGGCGGCGCCGACTCTGAACACCCGCTTCGCGCCGTCGACCGTCACCGTCCCATGCAGCACGTTGGCGCAACCGATGAAATGGGCGGCGAAGAGGCTGCCGGGATCGTCATAGACGCCGGTCGGCGTATCCAGGCGGACCAGGGCGCCCTGATTCAGCAGCGCGACCCGGTCGCTGATGGCCAATGCCTCGGCCTGGTCATGCGTGACCATGAGCGTCGTCGTACCGACTTTCTGCTGGATGCTGCGCAACTCCGCCTGCATGTCGTGACGCAGCTGGGCGTCGAGATTGGACAGCGGCTCGTCGAGCAGCAGCAAGGGCGGCTCGATGACGAGCGCACGCGCGAGCGCCACGCGCTGACGCTGCCCGCCCGACAGTTCGCGCGGATACTTCGCCGCATGACGACCGAGCTGAACCAGGTCGAGCGCGGCAAGGCAACGGCGCTTGCGCGCCGCCCGGTCGCCGCGTCTCATCTGCAGTCCGAACTCGACGTTCTCCGCCACCGTCATATGAGCGAACAGCGCATAGCTCTGGAACACGATGCCGAGGCCGCGCGTGGCCGGCGGCGTCCCGACCAGGGATCGGCCTTCCAGGCTGATATCGCCCGCCGTCGGTTCGACGAAGCCGGCAATCATCTGCAGGGTCGTCGTCTTGCCGCACCCCGACGGGCCCAGCAGCGAGACGAATTCCCCGCGCGAGACCTCGATGCTGAGACCATCGACCACGACGGTTTCGCCGTAGCGCTTGTTCAAGCGTTCGATTCGCAAATAAGTCATGAGTTGGGTAGCCCCTGCTGTTCAACCGGCAACCACGAAAAGGCGCCCGGCGTCGCCCGCCGCGCATGGGCGCCCACGCCCGCTCAGCGTTCCACCTCTCGGTTCCATTGCTGGGTCCAGGTTGCGCGCTTGACGTTGACCACGTCCCAGTCGACCTTGAGCATCCTGGCGACCGCACTCGGCGTGATGACCCGCGCGGCGACGGCCGGAGACAGGCGGGTCAGCTTGTTGACCGGCGCGACGCTTTCCGACTCCGCGTACATCGCCTGGATCTCCGGCGACAACGAGAACTGGATGAACTTCTGGGCGAGCGGGTTCGGCGCGTCATGCTTGACCGGGCACATGCTCAGGCCGAGCACCATGGCGCCTTCCTTGGGCGCAACGAACTTGACCGGCACGCCCTGATTGCGCAACGCCTGGGTCCGGCCGTCTCCCCACGCGGCCAGCGCGATGCTGTCCGTCTGGAACAGTTCGGAAATCTTTCCCGGGGATGGATCGAACGAGAGCACGTTCGGCGCGATCGACTTCTTCATCACGTCGAAACCGGGTTGAATGTTCCGCTCGCTGCCGCCGTTGAGCCGGGCGAGCACGATCAGCGCCTGCAGGCCGTAGCCGTTGCTGATCGTGGGAAACTCGACCTTGCCCTTGTAGCGCGGATCGGCCAGGTCGCGCCACGAGGTCG
This sequence comes from Burkholderia multivorans, assembly GCF_010645215.1. GTDB lineage: Bacteria > Pseudomonadota > Gammaproteobacteria > Burkholderiales > Burkholderiaceae > Burkholderia > Burkholderia multivorans_A. Next base: position 11,508 of record NZ_JAAGNW010000060.1, read on the forward strand.
GCGGCGCCCAGTGATTCGCGGCAAACAGGCGTTCGTTGTAGACGAGGCCCGTGGCGTTCAGCCCGATCGTCACCGCCTGGTTGCCCTGGAAGCGGGCTACGTCATACAAATTCCGGTACACCGGCGCATCGGTCAGCGCGTCGCAAAAGCCGAGCTGGATCGCCTGATACATCGGGCCGTCGTCGAGAAACACGACATCGAGGCTCTCGCTGCCCTTTTGCGCCTGAAGGCGCGCCATGGTCGTCGTGGAGTCGCCCGGCACGACGACCACCTTGACGTTGTTCGCCTTCTCGAATGGGGGAATGATCTTTTCCCGCAACAGCTGTTCAAACGATCCGCCGAACGCGCCGACGTAGAGCGTCGTTTCAGCGTGAGCCTGCGCGGCGACGAAGCCGGCGAGCAGGATCGGGACGATAGATTTGCGCACGGAAGTCTCCATCGATATCGTAATATTATGTGTCGTCGTCTCCATAACCTCTGGATTGCACGTAGTTTTCTCCGCCGAATCGGGACCGTCAAATCAGAAATTCGCCGCGATGGATCACCAAAAGTTATGGGGTAGGCCATGAAGAGCAGGCAGCTTGAAGCGTTCCGGGCGGTGATCCTGCGCCATTCGATTACGCGGGCGGCGGAAATGCTGCACATCACGCAGCCGGCCGTCACCCGCCTGATTCTCGACCTCGAGACGGAAATAGGTTTCAGTCTGTTTACGCGCGAGAAAGGCCGGCTGCTTCCCACGCCCGATGCATTGCTGCTCCATCAGGAGGTGGAGCGATCGTTCGTCGGCGTCGAGCGGATCGCCCATGCGGCCCGGCAAATCCGCTCCCTGACCAAGGGATCGCTGAACGTCGCGGTGGCGCCCGCGCTCGCACTGGGCCTGCTGCCGGAGTGGATCACCGATTTCACGCGGGCGCACGAAGGGGTGACCGTGTCGCTGCTCGTTCACGGCACCCGCTTGGTCGGGGAACTCGTCGCCAGCGAACAATGCGAGATCGGCTTCGTGACGTACACGACATGGCAGCCCGGCGTGCAGCTCGATACGCTCTTCACCGCCGATATGAAATGCATCGTGCCCAAGCGGCATCGCCTTGCCGGCAAGCGGACCATTACCCCCGAGGACCTGGCCGGCGAGAAGTTCATTTCGTTTCCCCGCGAACTCGACACGCGCCGCATCGTCGACGACATCTTCTCCACGCGGCACATCGAACGGGTCATG
>NZ_JAAGNW010000060.1:12733-18209 GCF_010645215.1 Burkholderia multivorans
CGACCCGGTGTCCGCCGAATACTTGACGGAGGAGGTTTCCGTCCATGACTTCGCGCCCGAGATCCCGTTCGAATACGGTGTCGTGACATCGGACCGGCCGGCGCCTTCGCGTCTCACGAGCGCCTTTCTGGCGTTCGTGCGGGACAAGGTGAAGGAGCGCACCGATCGTCATCGCAATTGATGCGTGACGTGCGGCCCCCGCTTCGGGCGTCATCCCCCGGCAGCCTGGATAGGGCCGCGCGCGTCGCGTGCGCGCCTGCCCCTCCCGCACGCCGCACCGCGCACGAAATCATGGACAATCGAAGCTCCCCGACCGCACGGCGCGCGCGCCCCCGATGCCCGAAGACCTTCATTTCCTGCTGCTGCCCGGCTTTTCCGCGCTCGGCTTCATGTCGGCGCTCGAACCGTTGCGCGTGGCGAACCGCTTCCGCCCCGACCTGTATCGCTGGCGCCTGCTCAGCAGCGACGGCGCGCCCGTGGTCGCGAGCAACGGCATCGCGCTGAACGCCGACGCCGCATACACCGACGTCGCGCGCGTCGACACCGTATTCGTGATGGCGGGCTTCGATCCGCTTGCGTGCTACACGCGCGCGCTCGCCGCGTGGCTGAAGCGCTGCGATCGCGAGGGCGCCACGCTCGGCGGCATCGACACCGGCGCCTTCATCCTCGCGCAGGCCGGCCTGTTCACGCCCGCGCAGCCGCTGACCCTGCACTGGGAGGCGCTGGCCGCGTTCCGCGAGCGCTACCCGCAGTTGCACGCGACGCAGGAGCTGTTCGAGATCGACGCGCGCCGCATCACCTGCGCAGGCGGCACCGCGTCGATCGACCTGATGCTGAACCTGATCGGCCGCCGCCACGGCGCGGCGCTGGCCGCGACGATCTCCGAGCAGTTCGTGGTCGCCCGGATCCGCCAGCCGAGCGACCACCAGCGGCTGGAGATCGCCGCGCGCCACAACGTGCACAACCGCAAGCTGATCCATGCCATCAGCCTGATGGAACAGCATCTGGAAACCCCGCTGTCGTCCGACGCGCTCGCGCACGAGACCGGCATCACCCGCCGCCAGCTCGAACGGCTGTTCAGCGCGACCTTCGACGACACGCCCACCCACTTCTACCAGCAGTTGCGGCTCGACCGCGCGCGCGAGCTGCTGCAGCAAACCGGCATGTCGATCGCGGCGATCTGCGCCGCGTGCGGCTTCGAATCGCCCTCGCACTTCTCGCGCACCTATCGCGCGCGCTTCGGCGCGAGCCCGCGCGACGACCGCCGCGCGCTGCGCTGAATGCAGCGATCCTTGCACTGCAGCACAAAATTGCAGCGCAATTGCCGCCATAACAACGTTTACATCAGTTTCATCAACAACCACGCCAATTAGTCGACAAATCGAATCAGCGATCGAAAATAAATCGAAAATATTGTGAAAATGTTCTGTAACATATCCTAGAAATACGTAGGCAGCCTAAGAGATGTCCGTTCCAAGCGGTACACGCAGGCGGCCTGTCGACTCGTTGATCCGAGGGGGTATTTCATGACGATTCGCGTCCGATTCTCGCCGTTTCCGTCCTTCGTTTCCCATCCATGCGCCGGCGCTGCCCGGCAGTCGCCGGCCGGCCCCTTCGCCGCCCGTTTTCTTCGACTTGATACTTAGTCATCCTATGTAGTAGCAGCACCCCGCAGCAACGCGCCTTGTCGCGACGGCCCCGCGCCGCCGCGCGGGCCGTGTCGTCCTTGCGTTTCGAGAGGTTCGTGGTGGCTTCCCCAACTTAACGACCATGAGGAACTCCATGCAGACATCCTGCAAAGCATTGCCGTTGGCGCTATGCGTCGCGCTCGGCTTCGGCATCGTGACGAACGCCGGCGCAGATTCGAAGGCCGGCGACCCGCAGTCGCAAACCCTGCGCGACAGCCTGACCCGGGGCGTCGCGCCGCCTGCCGCCGCGCTCGATCAGGCGGGCGGCCAGATCCGCCCGAACGGCGTCGCGGTGACGCTGTATCAACCGGCATTCCGCGCCGCCAAGGCCGGGGCCGGCGCCACCGCGACCGCGCGCGCGTTCGTCGGCGAGCAGGCCGCGCGGCTCGGCCTCGACGCGAACGCGCTCGCGAGCCTCGTCGTCACGTCCGAGCGCAAGGACCCCGATTTCACCGTGGTGCGCCTGCAGCAGCAGGCGGGCGGCCTGCCCGTCTACGGCAGCGAGATCGCGGTGACGGTCGCGCGCGACGGCCGCGTGCTGTATGTCGCGAGCAATGCGATCGGCGGCGTCGCGGCCGTGTCGGCCAAGGCGCAGGCGGTCGACCAGCAGCAGGCGCTCGACCGCGCCCGCGCCTATCTCGGCACGACCGGCTTCACCCACCTCGACGCCGCGCTCGTCGCGTTCGTCGACACGGCCGGCACGCATACCGCGTGGAAGGTGCGGGTGCGGCCGCAGGACGGCCCGCGCGGCGACTGGGAGCTGCTGGTCGACGCGCAGAGCGGCGAGGTGCTGCGCGCCGAGGACAAGGCGTTCTACGCGACCGACGGCAGCGGCCTCGTGTTCCGGCCGGATCCGTTGTCGTCGACCAAAAGCAGCTACGGCAGCACCGGCTACAAGGACAACAACGACGCCGACTCCGCGCAACTGACCGCGGCCCGCGTGCGCGTGACGCTGAAGGACCTGACCCAGACGGGCGGCAGCTACAAGCTGGCCGGCCCATACGCGGTCTGCGCCGACTTCGATGCGCCGCGCGACAACGCCTGCCCGGTGCAGACCTCGTCGACCTTCGACTTCACGCGCTCGAACCTCTACTTCGAGGCGGTCAACGCGTACTACCACCTCGACACGTTCCTGCGCTACGTGAACCTGACGCTGGGCGTCAAGGCGCTGCCCTACCAGTACACGGGCGGCGTGCAGTACGACCCGCACGGCGAATCGGGCGCGGACAACTCGTCGTATTCGTCGAGCAGCGGCAAGCTGACGTTCGGCCAGGGCGGCGTCGACGATGCGGAAGACGCGGACGTCGTGATCCACGAACTGGGCCACGGCATCCACGACTGGGTGACCAACGGCGGCCTGTCGCAGCAGGAAGGCTTGTCCGAGGGCACGGGCGACTACCTCGCGGCCGCGTACAGCCGCGACTTCAACCAGTGGAGCCCGACGGACGCGCAGTACAACTGGGTCTTCAACTGGGACGGCCACAACGAATTCTGGGCCGGCCGCGTGACCAACTGGAACGTCGGGCGCACCTATGCGCAGGCGCGCAGCGCGGAGATCCACACGGCCGGCCAGTACTGGGCGTCGTGCAACCTCGTCGCGCGCGAGGCGATCGGCGGCGTGGCGATGGACAAGGCGTTCCTGAAGGGGCTGTCGATGACCAACGGCTCGACCAACCAGAAGGCCGCCGCGCAGGCCGTGCTGACCGCCGCATCCGCGCTCGGCTACAGCAGCGCGCAGCTGACCGCGATCGGCAATGCGTACAACAAGAGCTGCACGTACGCCGTCACGGTGCCGAAGCAATCGTGACCCTGCAATCGCAACAGGCGGGGCGAGCCGCACGACCTGCGGCCGCCCTGTTTCTCGCCATCCTATCCCGATGAGATCGAACATGCCTATGCTTACCCGTCTTTGCGCCGCCGTGGGCGGCGCGCTGTTCACCTTCGCCGCGCACGCGGCGCCGGTCTGGATCACGCTCGACGCGTCCGCGCTGCGCGAGCTGCAACGCCTCGATCCGGGCGTGAGCGTCGCGTCGTCGGCCGCCGCGGGCGTCGCTTCCACGGCCGCGCTGCACGTGGTGCAGGTCGACGATGCGCTGCTGCCCGAGCTGGCGCGCGCGGTCTACGACACGCGCGGCCACGGCCCCGGCTTCATCGTCCACGACTCGCGCGCCGACGCGCTGCGTGCGCTGCAGGCCCCCGTCGCCGCGAAGCTGGCCGCCGCGCCCGACTACCGGATCGCCGCATCGCCGCAGATCAAGACCTGGATCGCCCAGCTGCAGGCCAGCAACATCGTCGGCACGATCACCTCGCTGTCGAGCTTCACGAACCGCTACTACACGACCTCGCACGGCGTGGCCGCGTCCGACTGGCTCGCCCAGCAATGGAAGCAGCTCGCGGGCGCGCGCGCCGACGTGACGGTCGAGCAGTTCGCACACTCGGGCTGGCCGCAGAAATCGGTGATCCTGACCATCAAGGGCAGCGATCCGAGCGCCGGCACGGTCGTGCTCGGCGGCCACCTCGACTCGACGGTCGGCCGCACCACGGAAAACTCGCGCGCGCCGGGCGCGGACGACGATGCGTCCGGCCTCGCGAGCCTCACCGAAGCGCTGCGCGTGCTGCTCGCGAACCAGTACAAGCCGAAGCGCACGATCAAGTTCATCGGCTACGCGGCCGAGGAAGCGGGCCTGCTCGGCTCGAACGCGATCGCCAAGCAGTTCCGCGCGCAGAACGTGAACGTGGTCGGCGTGCTGCAACTCGACATGACCAACTACAAGGGGGATCCGAAAGACATCTACCTGATCACCGACAACACGAGTTCCGCGCAGAACACCTACGTGGCCAACCTGGCGAAGACCTACCTGCCGGAGCTGAGCGTCGGCACGTCGAGCTGCGGGTATGCGTGCTCGGATCACGCGTCGTGGAATGCGCAGGGTTATGCGGCGTCGTTCCCGTTCGAGGCCGACAAGAACGACAGCCCGTATATCCACACGGTCAACGACACGCTGCAGAACTCGGACAGCCAGGGCAACCATGCGCTGAAGTTCGGCAAGCTCGCGCTGGCGTATGCGGTGGATCTGGGGGATGGCGCGGCGAAGCCTTGAGCGGCGAGGCGCTTGCTTGACGACAGGCGGGCGCGCGGCTGCGCGCCCGCTGTACGCCGGCCGATCGAATCACGCGTGGGCGCGACGCCCGCCGGGATTGACTCAGAACGAGTGACGCATGCCGATGCGCACGTCGGCCTGGGTCGGCGTGGTCGACGGCGTGAAGCTGTAGCCGATCACGGCGTCCACGCCGTTCGACGCGCGCAGGTAATCGCCGGACAAATAGACATCGGTGCGCTTCGACAGCAGGTAATGCACGCCCGCCGAGCCCTGGTTCCAGTGATTGCCTTCGAAACGCGTGTGCTGGTAGCCGGCGATGAAGCTCAGCGCCGGGGTGAACTGGTAGCTGCCGCCGCCTTCGTACACCTGCATGTGCGACGACTGGCCGAAGCCCTTGATCGTCGTATAGGTGAAGTTGCCCATCAGCGTGAGCTTGCCGAGCGTATAGCTCGACCCGACGCCGAAGGTGCCCTGGCTGTCGACGTTCATCGGCGTATTCGCGTACAGGTCGGTGACCTGGCCCGTGGCCGGATTGACGCTCACGGTCGGCTGGCCGAGGAAGGTGTGGGTGCCGATCATCGCGTACGGGTCGAACGCGTAGATCCCGTTCGGGTTGTTGAGGCGCGTATAGGCCGCGCCGATCATGAAATCGCCCTGCGTGAAGTTCGCGCCGAGGCTGTAGGCGCT
>NZ_JAAGNW010000060.1:18219-25104 GCF_010645215.1 Burkholderia multivorans
CGCTGTTGCGATGGAAATCGCCCGCGACGTTGCCGAACGAATACATCCCGCCGAACTTGAAGCCGCCGAACGTGTTCGACAGGAATTTCACGGAATTGGGCAGGCGGTCGCCGTTGAAGCGGTCGAAGTCGCCCTGGTGGATCGCGTAACCGCTTCCCCACGACGAGATATTGGTCGTGTAGACCATCTCGTTGGTCATGTCGAGCTGGTTGCCGAGCGACAGCGTGCCCCAGTCGTTCTGCAAGCCGACGTAGGCCTGCCGGCCGAACTCCGCACCGCCGAAGCCCAGGTTGCCGTTGCCGAGCCGGAACCCGCTTTCGAGCACGAAGACCGCCTTCAGCCCGCCGCCCAGTTCCTCGACGCCCTTGAAGCCGATCCGGTTGCCGTAGGACACGCCGTCGTCGAACTTCACGACATGCCCGCCGCCCGAATTGCTCACGTAGGTCACCCCGGCATCGAGAATGCCGTACAGCGTCACGCTGCTCTGCGCGTAACCGGCGACCGGTACGCCCGCGAGGACGAGCGCCAGTGCGCGCCACGCGACGCGCTTCGTATTGTTCATGTCCACACCTCCCTGCCCGCTGATTGGAAAGCGGACTCCACGCGCCACGCGGATCCGCGCCGCCTGCCTGTCTGTCTGTTCTACGCGTGGCGATCGTTGCGCGCCTTGTGCACAATCAACCGCCACTCGCCAAAAAGTACAAACCCATATTTCGCGCTACCCGTCTCCAGGCGACATCGAATGGTCAGCAGGCGACCGGCCCCATCGGCGTCACGGCCCGGCCAGCGCCGCACGCACCGCGGGCAGGCCCGGCGCGCCGCCGGCCGTGGTCACGCCGTCGAGCCACGCGGCAACGCGCGCCGGCTCGTCGCGCAGCGCCTGCCGCGCGGCGGCCTCGGCCGACTGGTGCTGGTCCAGGAGGCGTGCGATCAGGCGGTTTTCCTGGTCGACGCTGAAGCGCATCTGGCGGAACAGGCGGGCGAGATTCGGACAGTCGGCGGCAAAGCCCGCGCGCGTCACCGTATTGACGGTCGCGCCGCCGTAGTCGGGACCGAAATACGTATCGCCGCCCGCCAGGTACACGAGGCGGAAGCGCGTATTCATCAGATGAGGCTCCCAGGCGAGGAATACGATCCACTCGTGCGCGCGCACCGCGCGCTCGACCTGCGTCAGCATGCCGGTTTCGCTCGATTCGACGAGCGACCAGCGCGCGGGGCCGAGCGCGTGGTCGTCGAGCATGCGCCGGATGTTCTGGTTCGCGGCCGCGCCCGGCTCGATGCCGTAGATCCGCGCGCCGAACCGGTCCGCCTGCCGCGCGAGATCCGCGAATTGCCGCACGCCGGCCGCCGCCACGTAATCCGGCACGGCGAGCGTGAATTTCGCGCCGCTCAGGTTCGCGCCGAGCACGTCGATCGCGTGCGCGTCGACGAACGGCTTCACGAGCGGCGCCTGCGCCGGCATCCAGTTGCCGAGGAACACGTCGATCTGCCCTTTCTTCAGACCTTGATAAGTGATCGGCACCGACAGGTTCGAAACGCTCTGGCGATAGCCGAGCGCCTTCAGCACGACGCCCGCGAGCGCGTTGGTCGCCTCGATGTCGGTCCAGCCCGGCGCGGCCATCCGCACCGCGCCGCACACGGCCGGCTCGCCGGCCCACGCGCCGCCGAGCGCGCCGGCCGCGAGCGCCGCGCCCGCCAGAAACCGCGCGAGGCGCGGGCCCCATGTCATCCGCTTCATCTGCTCGATGCGCCTCATGATTCGACTCCGCCGTCGGCCCGCGTATTCACGCGTGGAAAGCGCGCCATCGCCTCGACGTCGTCGAGCGCGAGATGGTTGCGCATGTAGCGGCGGCTCGCGTCCTGGAACGGCTGCCAGTCCCACGCGCGCACCTGCCCCTGGCTGCTCGCCTGGAAATGGAAACGCCGCCGCCGTTGACTCGCGAGCACCGCCTCGCTCAGCGCGGCCAGGTCCCAGCGCAGCGCCGCTTCCGTGCGAAACGCGGCGAGCGTCGCCGCCGCGCCCGGGTCGCCGGCCAGATTGACGCGCTCGCGCGGATCGTCGCGCAGGTCGTACAGTTGATCGGGATCGGCGGGCGAATGCACGTACTTGTAGCGGCCGCGCCGGATCATCACGAGCGGCGCGACGGCCCCCTCGGCCAGATACTCGCCGAACGCCTCGTCGTGGCCCACGCCGCCCGTCAGGTGCGGCAGCAGACTGCGGCCGTCGACCGGATCCGGCCACGCGGCCGGCGGCGCGCCCGTCGCCAGTTCGACGAGCGTCGGCAGCAGGTCGACGTGCGACACCGACGCGGCGACCCGCGCAGGCGCGAAAGAGCCGGGCGCGTGCACGATCAGCGGCACGCGGCAGCCGCCCTCGAAGAACGTCATCTTGTACCAGAGGCCGCGCTCGCCCAGCATGTCGCCGTGGTCCGACGTGACGACGATCGTCGTATCGCTCGCGAAACCGCTTTCCTCCAGCGCCGCGAGCACCGCGCCGAACTGCGCGTCGACATAGGAGGTCGCGCCGTAATAGGCGTGCCGTGCGCGCCGGACCTCGGCCTCGGACGGCGGCGCGGCGTCGTTCGCGCACACCGCGCGCAGCCGGCGCGAGTGCGGATCGTCGGCAACCTCGTCGCGGCGCACCGCGGGCAGATCGATGTCCTCGTCCTGATACAGATCCCAGTAGTCGCGGCCGATCGCATACGGATCGTGCGGATGGGTCAACGACACGACGAGGCAGAACGGCCGCGTATCGCGGCCGGCCGCCCGCTCGCGCGCGATGTCGTAGAGCTTCTGGCGCGCGGCGAAGGTGACCTCGTCGTCGAAATCGAGCTGGTTCGTGCGCACGCACGGGCCGGCCTCGCGCACCGACGACATGTTGTGATACCAGCTCGGCCGCTCGTCCGGCCGGGTCCAGTCGGGCACCCAGCCGAAATCGGCCGGGTAGATGTCGGTGGTGAGCCGTTCCTCGAAGCCGTGCAGCTGGTCCGGCCCGCAGAAATGCATCTTGCCCGCGAGCACCGTGCGGTAGCCGGCCGCGCGCAGGTAGTGGGCGAAGGTCAGCGTCTGCGCCGGGAGTTCGGCCGCGTTGTCGTAGGCGCCGATCGCGGCGGGCAGCTTGCCCGTCATCAGCGAAAAGCGCGACGGCGCGCACAGCGGGCTCGCGCAGTAGGCCGAATCGAACACCACGCCTTCGGCGGCCAGCCGGTCGAGATGGGGCGTGCGCACCAGCGGGTGGCCGTACGCGCGCAGCGCGAACGGCGTCAGCTGATCGGCCATGAGGATAAGGATATTCCGCTTTGTATGAAGCATCGCGCGCACCGTGGATTAGAATCGTCGGAGCCTTGCGGCGTGGGCCGCGCGGCCGGTCGGGGTAAGTCCACTATGGGCGCCCGGCGGCGCGCCGTGAAGACGCCCGATTCTTATGAGCCCATTAGAGGTGCTTATGACGAGACCAGACCCGCTGCCGCCGCTGCAGGCGCTGTCGGCATTCGAATCGGCCGCGCGCCTCGCGAGCTTCACGGCCGCCGCGCGCGAGCTGGGCGCGACGCAGCCGGCCGTCAGCCAGCGCGTCGTGCAGCTGGAAACCGATCTCGGCACGCCGCTGTTCGCGCGCGGCCATCGCGGCGTGACGCTGACCGAGGACGGCGCGCGGCTGTTCGAGGCGGTGCGCCACAGCCTCGACGCGCTGCGCGTCGCGAGCGCCGACATTCGCGCGCGCCGCGCACGCGGCGCGCTGACCCTCGTCACCGACTTCGGCTTCGCCACCTACTGGCTGATGCCGCGCCTGGCCGACCTGAAACGCGCGATGCCCGAGGTGGACGTGCGCGTGGTCACCTCGCAGGCGCTCGATCCACGGGGCGAGCACGCCGACGTTGCGATCCTGTTCGGCGACGGCGCATGGCCGTCCTGCACGTCGACGCGGCTGTTCCCCGAAGCGGTCACGCCCGTCTGCTCGCCCGCGTTCCGCGCCGCGCACGCCGCGGCCGTCGCGCACCCCGCCGACCTGCTGCCGCTGCCCTTGCTGCACGTGCAGCCGACCGACCCGGAGCGCTGGCTCGCATGGCGCGGCTGGTTCGGGGCGCATGGCCTCGATGCGCCGCACGGCACGGCCGGGCTCACGTTCAACAGCTACGCGCTCGTGATCCATGCGGCGCTGATGCACCAGGGCGTCGCGCTCGGCTGGGCGCCGCTCGTCGACGCGTTGCTCGAGAGCGGCCAGTTGGTGCGGCTGATCGACACGCCGGTGGTCACGCCGCGCGGCTACTTCCTCGTGCGGCCGCCCGCGCGCCCGGAAGCGCCCGCGGTGCCGCTGTTCCGCCGCTGGCTGCTCGACGCGTGCACGGCGGCGCTGCCGGCCTGACGCGCCGATACCAGCGGCACGGCGTTCCGGTTCTATCCGCGCGGGGCGCAGCCCTGCTCTACTTGAGCCACGCATCCGGCCCGCGCCGGGTACGTCCCGCTCAACGAGAACCGAGGAACGCATGACCGCTCCATCCCGCCCCCCTTCGTTCGTGCTGACCCTGTCCTGCCCGAGCGCCGCCGGCCAGGTGGCGGCGGTGGTCGGCTTCCTCGACCGGCGCCGCTGCTTCACCGACGCGCTGAACGTATTCGACGACGACCTGAGCCAGCGCTTCTTCGTACGCTGCGGGTTTCATCCGACGGATGACGCGGCCGCGCCGCCGGATCTCGACGCGCTGCGCCGCGAGTTCGCGCCGATCGCGGCCGGCTTCGACATGCAATGGGCGATCCACGACGCCGGCGCGCGCCCGAAGGTGCTGATCCTGGTGTCGAAGCTCGAGCATTGCCTGGCGGACCTGCTGTTCCGCTGGAAGATGGGCGAGCTGAAGATGGATATCGTCGGGATCGCGTCGAATCACCCCGACCTCGCGCCGCTGGCCGCGCAGCACGGGCTGCCGTTCCGGCATTTCCCGATCGCGGCGGACACCAAGGCGCAGCAGGAGGCGCAGTGGCTCGACCTGTTCGAGACGAGCGGCGCGGAGCTGGTGATCCTCGCGCGCTACATGCAGGTGCTGTCGCCGGAAACCAGCGCGCGGCTCGGCAACCGCGCGATCAACATCCATCATTCGTTCCTGCCCGGCTTCAAGGGCGCGAAGCCCTATCATCAGGCGCATACGCGCGGCGTGAAGCTGATCGGCGCGACCGCACATTTCGTCACCGACGATCTCGACGAAGGGCCGATCATCGAGCAGGTGGTCGAGCGGGTCGATCATGCCTACCGGCCGGAACAACTGCTCGCGGCCGGGCGCGACGTGGAGTGCATCACGCTCGCCCGCGCGGTCAAGGCGTTCATCGAGCGGCGCGTGTTCCTCAACGGGGATCGGACGGTGGTGTTTTCGTAGGGGGCGGGTGAGCCTGTGTGGGTGCGCGGTCTGCGCCTACGATGCTTTCGTCAGGGGAATCCGGCTCCGGAGGCAGGCAAGGTGACGCCGGTCAATCCGCCTGCTCTGCGCCGTTTTCCACCACGAAATCCGCCGCCACGCTGTGCGTCTGCACGAGATCGACATTCGGAAGATCGTTGTCGTCGAGCTTCGCGCGGATCGCCGCATCCTCCATCCCATACCCTCGCCAGCGCGCGGCAAGCCGCTCGACCAGCACCGGGCGCGGCACGGCCAGCATCACCGTCGCGTCGAACAGCGGCCGCAGCGCCGCCCAGTCAGGGGCGTCGAGCAGCAGGTAATTGCCTTCGACGAACACGAACCGCGCCGACGCGGGCACGATCTCCGCGCCCGCGCGCGCGATTTCCAGCGTACGGTCGAATACCGGCACCGCAATCGCCTTGCCGTCGTCCGCCCGCAGCCGCGCGAGCAGCGCGGCGAGCCCGTCGACGTCGAAGGTGAACGGCGCGCCCTTGCGCGCACGCTGGCCGCGTGCGTTCAACACCCGGTCGTCGAAATGAAAGCCGTCCATCGCGAGCACCGCCGCGACGCCCGGGGTGGCCGCGTTGAGGGCATCGTTCAGGTAAGCGGCGAAGGTGCTCTTGCCCGAGCCGGGCGGGCCGGCAATCGCGATGACGCGGCGCGACGCGTGCTGGGTGTCGCGCAGCGCGGCGAGCAGGGTTTCGGTATCCACGATCCTTGCCTTCGTTGCACCGCCGCTCATGGCAACTGACTCCGTTCGGCCTGCCTCAAGACTTCCCGCGCTGCCTTCAGTTGCACACGCATATACGCGAGCGCATGCGCGGCCAGATCGCCGCTGTCTTCCCACAGGTTGCGCCAGATCGCGAGGATCCCTTCGAGCGGCTGCCCGACCACGCGCGACGAGAAACTCTCGAACGCGATCGGGCCCGCGTAGCCGGCTGCCGCAAGCGAACGAAAAATCGCGGTGAAATCGATACTGCCCGAGCCCAGGTAGCCGCGATGCGAATCGCCGACGTGGACATAACCGAGATGCGCGCCGGTCTCGCGGATCGCGGCCGCCGCGTCGGATTCCTCGATATTCATGTGATAGGTATCCAGATGTACTTTCACCATGCGCCGGTCGATCCGCCGGCACAACTCGACGCCCTGCGACGCCGTATTCAGCACGTTCGATTCATAGCGGTTGACCACCTCCAGCCCGAGCGTGATGCCGCTCGCCTCGGCCTGCTCCGCGACCCGGGCAAGCACGTCGACCGACATCGCAATGCCGTCCGGCGTCGCCGGGACCGCGTATTTTTGAAATGCCGAGTACAGGATGCCACAGAGATGCGTCGCGCCGCAGTCACGCGCGACCCGCAGCGCGTCCTCCAGCTTGCGAAGGCCGCGCGCGGCCTTCGTGGGATCGCCGCTCGCAATGTCGGACTCGGCGTCGAGCCCGAGCGAAAACGTCACGCCCAGGCCGTTGCGTTCGAGTTCACGCCGCGTGAACGCGACATCGATCGAT
>NZ_JAAGNW010000060.1:25114-26588 GCF_010645215.1 Burkholderia multivorans
CACCTCGATGAAATCGAAGCCGGTCTCGGCCGTCCGCGCAATCGCCCGCGCACTGGCCTCACGCGACCAGTCGGCCTCCCATACCAACGCATGTACGCCCAACTTGTTCATTCGCTCCCCCTTCGTTGACGAGATCCGGGGCCGCCCGTCGCGCGCCCCGCGATATGGATCCGCGCGAGCAGCCGCGGCGCGATCCGGGTCCAGCCCCAGCGGGCCGCCATCACCGCGAGCAGGAACGCGCCCCACAGCGCGGTCGCGAGGTGCTGGCTCGCGCCGAGCAGGTTGAGTCCCGAGGCCATCACCTGCAGGATCACGAGCGCCACCACCACCGGCGCAACCCGGCCGAAGCCGCCGAACGGATCGACGCGACCGAGAAAGCAAGCGAGCACGGCGATCAGCAACAGCGCCTCGCCATGCCCGACCCGCACCGAATTGAAGCGGGCGAGCATGACGATGCCCGCCGCGCCGCACATGAGCCCCGACAACATGTAGACGCGCGCGAGCGCGCGCGCCGTCGCGATGCCGGAGTAGCGGGTCGCTTCGAGATTCGAGCCGATCATGCGCGTGACGAAACCGAGCCGTGTATACGCGAGCACGACATGCATCAGCAGCGCGCAGCCCGCGAAGACCCACAATGGCGCGGGAATGCCGAGCCAGATTCCGTTGCCGAGCGCGCGTACGGCGGGTGGAAAGCCGGAGATGTCGCCGCCCCGGGTCAGATACTCGCCGAGACCGCGCACGAAGATCATCACGGACAGCGACACCAGGATGGGACTCGCGCCCGTGCAGGCAATGATCGCGCCGATCAGCCAGCCGATCGCCGCGCCCGTCGCCAGCGCGGCGGCAGCACCCGCGACGATCACGCCGATGCTCGCGTCCGCGCCGCCGTGCGCCTGGATCACCGCCGCCATCGCGAGCCCCGCGAGGTTCGCGGTGAACGTCACCGCGAGATTGATGCCGCCCGACATCAGCGGCAGCAGCATCGCCAGTGCGAACAGACCCAGCTCCGGCAGCTGGAACGCGATCGACACGAAGGTGCCGCCCGTCAGGAAGCGCGGCGAGGCGACGCCCAGCGCGACCGTGACGAGCGCCAGGAAGCCGAGCAGACCGGCCACGTCGGCCGGCGCGACGCGCCGGGGCAAACGAGAATTCATGGCCGTCCTCCGGCACGGGGCGACACGACGCGACGCGCGCCGAACAGACGGGTCACGCGCTCGCCGGACAGCGTGATCGCGACGAGGATGATCGCGCCGACAATCATCTTGAAGGCGTACGGTGAAATGCCGAGCAGGTTGAGTCCGTTCGCGGTCAACGACACCAGCAGGATCCCGAGGACCGCGCCGGGCACGCTGCCGCGCCCGCCGCCCAGCCGCGCGCCGCCGAGCACCACGGCCGCCAGCACGTCGAGTTCGCGTCCGTAGAGCGCGTTGGGCACCACTTCCTGCACGTCGTGCGCCTGCATCAATCCGGCGAT
>NZ_JAAGNW010000060.1:26598-29233 GCF_010645215.1 Burkholderia multivorans
ATCGCGCCGATCGGAATACCGATGCGGCGCGCGGCCTCCGGGTTGTCGCCCGCCGCGTACAGCTGCCGGCCGGTAGTCGTGCGCGCGAGCAGGAACCAGGTCGCCGCCACCACCATGACCATCACGCCGGCCGGCAGCGCGAGGTCGGCGACGCCGCCCGCCGTCTCGACCCGCACGAGCGACACGCGGCGGGTCCACCAGTCCGGCAGGTCGTAGATCGATACGCCGCCTGTCGCAAACATCAGGCCGCCGAAAAACAGGTTGAAGGTGGCGATCGTCGCAACGATCGATACGATGCGGAAGCGATACACGAGCGTTGCGTTGAAGGCGCCCAGCAGCGCCCCGTAACCGGCCGCGGCGGCAAAACCGAGCGCCCAGTTGCCGCCCCCCAGCCGCATCATGGTCAGCGCGGTCAGATACTGGACGACCGATGCGCCGACCGCGAACGAGATGTCGATGCCGCCCGCGATCAGCACGACCAGCAGGCCGGTCGCGAAGATCAGGTTGACCGCGCTCTGGTTCAGCAGGTCGAACAGGTTCGACACCGTGAGGAACGCCGGTGAGACGAACGCGAGGACGAGCGCCATCAGCGCAATCACCGCGCACAGCAGCCGCTCGACCGCGCCAAATGCCGATGGTCGGATGGATTCACGCATGGACGTCCCGCTCGATCTGGTCGATGCCGACCGCGCCCGGCACGTATTGCGCGACGATGCGGCCGTCGCGCATGTGCAGGATCCGGTCGGCGTTGAAGTACACCTCGGGAATTTCGTCGGAGATCAGCAGGATCGCCATGCCGTCGGCGGCCAGCTCGCGCACGATCGCGAAGATACCCGCGCGCGCCCCGACGTCGACGCCGACCGTCGGCGCGTCGAGAATCAGCACCTTCGGCCCGGTGGCCAGCCATTTCGCCAGCACGATGCGCTGCTGGTTGCCGCCCGACAGCGTCGACACCGGATCGTCCACGCAACCGATCCTGACCGCGAGCCGGCCGATCCAATCGTCGACGAGCGTGGCGCGACGGCGCGGCGAGATCAGCCCGGCCGCGCCGAGCAGGCGCGTGAGCACGGCCAGCACCGTGTTGTCGCCGATCGACTGCGCCTGCACGAGCCCGAGCTGCAACCGGTCTTCCGACACATACGCGATGCCGGCGCGGATCGCGTCGCGATTGGACGCGAGCGCGAGCGGCCGACCATCGAGCCGGATCGCGCCGGCCGTCGGCCGGGTCATGCCGAACAGCGACAGCGCAAGCGCGGTGCGGCCCGCGCCGAGCCGGCCCGTCATGCCGAGGATTTCTCCCCGGCGCAGCGCGAACGACACGTCGTCGTACTCGCCATGCCGGGACAGGCCGTCGACCTCGAGCACGACGGGCGCATCCGCGCGATCGGTCGCACGCACCGCGTCGTCGAGGCGGTGACCCGTCATCAACTCCGCGAGGCGCGCCTGGGTCATACCCGCGGTCGGGAAACTGCCGACCAGCGCGCCGTCACGCATCACCGTGACCCGCGTACACACGTCGAGCACCTCGGCGAGCCGATGGCTCACGAACACCACGGCGAGGCCGTCGTCCGACAACCTCCGCACGATCGCGAGCAACGCGCGCGTCTCGACATGGCTGAGCGACGCGGTCGGTTCGTCCATGAACACGAGCCGCGCATCGGCGACGAGCGCACGGGCGATCGCGACGGTCTGCCGCTGCGCGATCGACAGCGCGCGTACCGGCGCGTCGAGCGCGAGCGGCACGCCGAGCCGTTCGAGAATGCGCGTCGCGGCAGCCGCCGTCCGGCCGTCGTCGACGAGGCGCGGCCGCGCCCCGAGGTTGTATTCGAACGCAATGTTCTCGGCCACCGTCAGTTCCGGGAACAGCGCGAGATCCTGCCAGATCACCTGGATCCCGAGCGCGCGCGCGACGGCCGGATCGAGCCGGTCGAGCCGACGGCCGTCGAAGCAGATGCGCGCGCCCGGTTCCGGCGCGTGCACCCCGCTCACGATCTTGATCAGCGTACTCTTGCCGCAACCGTTTTCTCCCGCGAGACACAGTACTTCGCCGGGCATCACGTCGAACCGCACCCGCCGCAGCGCATGCACGCCGCCGAAGCACTTCGACACGTTATCGAGCGCGAGCAACGGCGTAGGCCCGGCCACAGCCGCAACGGGCTGGTTGGACTCGTTCAGCATCACGGAGCGCATCGTCATCCTCCTATCGAGTTGCCGCACCGCGACGCTCACAGCCCTTGCTTCGCGAGCACGTCGACCGTCGCGGCGTTCAACTCGACCAGTTGATCGACGATCAGCGTGTGCCCGACGGGGTGCACGACGCCGAGCCCCGGGATCGTCATGCCGTCCTTGATCGGCTGCCCCTTCGCGACCATCGTGCCGAGCGTGACGAACACCTCGCCCGCCTGCTCGGGATTCCACATGTAACCGCCGCTCAGCACGCCGTCGTGAACGAGACGCCGGCCCTGCCCCGGCGAGAACGGGCCCAGCACGACCACCTTGCCCTTCGCGTTGCGTTCGGCCACCGCGCGCGCAGCGCCGATCGGCCCTTGGCTGCCGAACGCCAGAATCGCCCTGAGGTTCGGATGCGCGCGCATCAGGTCGAGCGCGGTCCGCCGTGAAGCATCGACGTCCTCGG
>NZ_JAAGNW010000060.1:29243-29651 GCF_010645215.1 Burkholderia multivorans
AGATACGCGATGGCGGCATCCGCCCACGCGTTGTGCAGCGGCACCGTGAGCGACCCGACGAAGACGGCGTATTCGCCCGTGCCGCCCAACGCCTGCGCAAGCTTCTTCGCATAGGCCTCGCCGAACCCCTTCGCGGAGGCCAGCTCGAAATCCCAGTCCGCGTTCTGCTGGCGCGGCGATTCGTGCGTGATCACCTTGATGCCCGCGGCGCGGGCGCGCTGCAGCACCGGCTCCAGCACCTGGGCGTCGTTCGGTACGACGCCGATCACGTCGACACGCTGCGCGATCAGATCTTCGATCGCACGCACCTGGAGCGCCGGATCCGCACTCGTCGGCCCGATCATGAAGGCCTTCACGCCGAGTTGCGCCGCGCGCTTGCGGATGCCGGCCTCCATCGCGTTGAACCAC
>NZ_JAAGNW010000060.1:29661-30509 GCF_010645215.1 Burkholderia multivorans
CAGCGCCAAGGCGATGATTCCCGCGCACAGCGCGCGCACGATGCTCGTCGACATGTCTCCTCCAGCGGGCGCGACCACGCCCATTTTAAAAATTCCGCCTCCGGATTTGCTGAATGGATTCAGCTTTGTAGTTTCGTGTATGCTGAATCCATTCAGCTTCGGTTATAAGCATGGGAAAACCCTGACGCCCCGCAAACCGGGGGCGCGCAACGAGAACAAACGGACCGAGGGCGGCAGATGAAAAGCGGCAATAGCGGACGCAAGTCCACGATCTACGACATCGCGAAGGAAACGGGCGCGTCCACGTCGACGGTCAGCATGGTGCTGAACGGCACCTGGGCGCGCTATCGCATCAAGGAGGAGACCGCGCAGCGCATTCTCGCGAGCGCGCGCGCGCTCGGCTATCACGTGAACCTCAGCGCGCGCGGCCTGCGGCTGTCGCGCTCGGGGCTCGCGGGCATGATCATTCCGCACTATCGCAACCGCTTCTTCGCGGGACTCGCGCAGCACTTCGAAGACCACGCGCGGCAGCGCGGCCTGTGTCCGATCGTGGTCGGCACGCAGCGCGACGCGACGGTCGAGCATGACGTCGTGCGAACCTTGCTGGCGCAACGCGTCGAACTGCTGTTCATCGCGGGCGTGCGCGATCCGGAGCCGCTCAATGTGCTCTGTACGGACGCGGGCGTGCCGTGCGTGAATCTCGACCTGCCCGGCGTGGGCGCGCCGTCGGTGGTGACGGACAACCGCGCGGGTGCCGCGCGGCTTGCCGGCGTCCTGCTCGACAAGCTGCTCGCGCGCGGCGCGCCCCCGACGGCGCTGGTCATGCTGGGCGGCATCGCCGGCGAATA
>NZ_JAAGNW010000060.1:30519-33481 GCF_010645215.1 Burkholderia multivorans
GCCGGCTTCCGCGATGCCTTCGACCTACGTGGGCTCGCCGCGCCCACACCGGACGCGATCGACTGCTGCGGCTACAGCCCCGCGGCCGCGCGCCGCGCGCTCGCGCAGCGTCGCGAAGCGCTGGGCCACTTCCCGGCCGGCGTGCTGATGAACTCGATCACGGCATTCGAGGGCCTCGTGCAGTTCACGTCGGACCTGCCTCCCACCGCGTGGCGCGATGCCGTGGTCGGTTGCTTCGACTGGGATCCTTTCGCCGCGCATCTACCGTTCGACGTGACGATGCTGCGCCAGGACGTTCAGAAGATGATGGCAGAGGCATACGCGCTGCTCGATGCCGGCGACGCGGATCCGTCGCGCCGGGTGGTCGTGCCGGCAAGCTTCACGCATACGCTCGACGAGGATGATGCGGTGTATCGCGAAAAAGGTGCACCTTGAGCGGCAGATCGTGATGAAAGCGTCACGCGTGCTAGGCTGCCGGCACGGTGTTCACTGTTCAAACGCCATGAACGCTCGCCGCCTCGCCTACGTCGCCGCCACCCTGATCGCCCTCCCCGCCGCCGCGCTCGCCATCGTCAAACCGCTGCGCGTGATCGCACCCGCGTTGATGCCTGGCATCGCCTGCCTCGCGGCCGACATCTGCACCGACAACCCCGCCGCGCTCGGCGCAGCGCAGGCCCTCTATCGCACCGGCCGCGATCACGCCGCAGCAGCCGTCGGCCCGTTCGAACACGCGCCGCGCGTGGTGTTCTGCACGACCCAGGCATGCGCGGCCGCGTTCGGCATCGACCGCCAGGCGGCGCAAACAGTCGGCAACCTCGGCGCGATCGTCGCGCCGCGCGGCTGGAAGCCGTTCTACCTTGCCCACGAACTGATCCACTATCGCCAGACGGAAGTCCTCGGCAACTACACCGTCGCCACCGGGCCGCGCTGGCTCATCGAGGGCACAACCTATTCCCTGAGCGGCGATCCGCGCCGCCCGCTTACCGAACCATTCGAATCATGGCGCGCGCAGTTCGACGCACGGCACGCCGGCATCGGCTCGCGCGACCTGTGGACGACGGCACGCGAAGCTCGCTGATCGATCGCCGCGCGCCGCCGCGCCTCAAAACCAGAAGGCCCGGATGTGCTCCACACCCGGGCCTTCGTTCACCGCATTCCTTCGCAGGCCTACCTTCCCCACGCCAAGTAATAGGCGACACCGATCGTCAACGCCGCGCCCACGAGCGTCGCATACGGCGCAACGTCGAACCAGCGGCTGCGCGCCGGCACCGCCAGCACCATGTCGCGCTGCATCTGCTCCGGGAAATGCCCGCGATCCTGCCAGTAGTGGCGATACAGGAACACCGGCACGATCAGCAGCATCGCAATCAGCCCGTTGCGCAGCGTACCCTCGCCTTGCAGGTTCGCACCCGCGCCCACATAGACGAGATTCGCGAACCCGCACAGCCCGCCCAGCGCCAGCAGCCAGGTCGGGCAGCGGAACGGCCGCTCCCAGCCGCCGCGGTCCATGCGATGGATCCAGCCCGACTGCAGATTCAGGAACACGAACAGCATGTAGCAGACGTTCGAGATCGACAGCACGGTCATGTAGTCCGACATCATCAGCAGGACGAGATTGAACCCGAGGTCGGTCCACGTCGCGCGCGTCGGCGAGCCGTGCTTGTTCACATGCGACAGGTACTTGGGCAGCCAGCCGTCGACCGACGCCTGATACAGCGTGCGCGACGACCCCATCATCGAGGTCATCACGATCAGCAGGATCGACAGCATCAGCATCACGACGACCGCATTCGCGACCCACGCGCCGCCGCCGACGATCTTCGCCATCGCGGCCGCGACGCCCGTGCCGTCGCCGATCTTCGGATCGAGCATCGCGGCCGTGCCGAGCGCGCCCTGGAACGCCATCGGCACCAGCGTCATCACGACGAGGCACAGCGCGCCCGACCAGAAGATCGCCTTCGCGGTGTCGCGGCGCGGATCGCGGAATTCGCGCGTGTAGCAGACCGCCGTCTCGAATCCGTAGGAGGCCCAACCGGCCATGAACATCGCGCCGAGCGCCATCACGACGCCCTGGCCGTTCCAGCTGCCGAACCCGGCGGCGGTCAGCTGGCCGTTCGCGTCGTGACCGAGCGGCAACAGCGGCAGAAGATTCGACATGGGCACGTCGCCCGTGACGAACGGCACGATGCCGACGATGAGCAGCGGCGCGAGCGAGGCGATGCCGAGGATGCGCTGCGTGCGCGCGGCCTTGGCGGCCCCGCTGTGCTGCAGCTTGAACGTGACGAGAAGCAGGAACGCCGCGATCACGAAGGTCGCGTTGATCCGCAGGGTGAGGCCGGGCTTGATGAAGCCGAGGTCGGCAAGGGTCCATTGCCAGTGCTGGATCGCGGCGTCGGCCGGAAACAGGCTCGTGAGCGCATAGCTCGCGGCCAGCCCGCAGCCCAGCGCCAGCATCGGCGACCACGCGAGCCAGTTGCACCACACGGAAACCGGGGCGATCAGCTTGCTGTATCGCACCCATCCGATCGCGCCGTACACCGACGCGCCGCCCGATTTATGGGGAAATAGCCCGGAAATTTCCGCATAAGTCGCGCTTTGAATCAGACCCATCGTGATCGCGGCGATCCAGATCGCCCACGCGGGTTGACCCACCGTGGCACACACGCCACCGATCGTGAACAGCACGCCCGCAGGCACACCGCTCGTGACCCAGAAAGCATCCTTCCAGGTCAGGCCACGATGCAGCGTGTGGCCCTTCACATCATGTGAGATCGTGTCTCCGACCGTGTCGGCGCTGCATGTTCGCAGCCCTGCGTGACTCATCCAAATCCTCCTGTGAAGACGTCGCACAATCGCATAGTTTAACAACGGATGCGATTGAAAGTCCAGAAAACGTCCATTTTTATCGAGATATTTCTCGATTCTTAGAATTTAATTCGCAATCCTCATCGCATATTTCGCT
>NZ_JAAGNW010000060.1:33491-33871 GCF_010645215.1 Burkholderia multivorans
GCTCTATCGATCGATGGCGATCGAGAGGGTTTTACTGCGCGGAAGCGACCCATTCGTTCACGCGATCCGCATGCGCGGCGATCCACGCATCGGCGGCCGCATCGGGCTTCGCACCGCTCTGGATCGCGAGCATCACGCCGTCTATCTCGCCCGGCTTCCACTGGAATTTCCGCAGGAACGCCGCGACCGGTTTCGCCTTGGTTTCGAGGCCCGGATTCGCGACGCTGTCGACGTGCTCGGCCTCGCCGTACACCTTCTTCGGATCGTCGAGGAAACGCAGCTTCCACTTCGCGAACATCCAGTGCGGCGCCCAGCCCGTGACCACCACCGGGCGGTTCGCGTGGATCGAGCGCGCCAGCTCCGCCGTCATCGCGCTGCCC
>NZ_JAAGNW010000061.1:0-3159 GCF_010645215.1 Burkholderia multivorans
CGAACTTGACCGCCTTCACGATGCCGGTCAGCGACTCCGCATAGGCCGGCGCAGCCGCCGACAGGCCGCCCGCGACCAACAGCGCAGCCAGCGCCGCGACCGCGCGCTGTTTCGACAAGTATTTGATCGATTTCATTTTTTTCACTCCTACCCCTGGGTTGAGACGCGGCCCGGACCATCCTCGGGGACGATCTTGAAGAGCCGGAAAAAATTCTGCGACGTCGCGGCGGCGAGCGCCTCGTCGGTCATCCCGCGTTCCGCCGCGATAAAGCGTCCGACATGGCTGACGTACGCAGGTTCATTCGGCTTGCCCCGATAAGGCACCGGCGCGAGGTACGGCGAGTCGGTCTCGATCAGCAAACGCTCGAGCGGCACGCGCCGCGCGACGTCCTGCACCTCCTCGGCCTTCTTGAACGTGACGATCCCCGACAGGGAGATGTGGAAGCCCTGGGCGAGCGCCTGCTCGGCGATCGGCCAGGGCTCGGTGAAGCAGTGCATCACGCCGCCCGGCACCTCGGCACGCTCCTCGGCCATGATCCGCAGCGTGTCGGCCGACGACGCGCGGGTGTGCACGATCAGCGGCTTCATCGTCGCGTGCGCGGCGCGGATGTGGGTACGGAACCGTTCGCGCTGCCATTCCATGTCCTCGATCGTGCGGCCGTCGAGCCGGTAGTAGTCGAGCCCGGTCTCGCCGATCGCGACCACCTTCGGGTGCGCGGCCAGCTCGATCAGCTCGGCAAGGCTCGGCTCGCGCGCGTCCTCGTGGTCCGGGTGCACGCCGACCGACGCGTACACGTTGTCGTGCTCGCGCGCGATCGCGAGCACGTCCGGCAGGGTTTCGAGATCGACCGACACGCACAGCGCATGGGTCACGTCGTGCCGACGCATGTTCTCGAGCACCTCGGGCAGGCGGTCGCCGAGCCCTTCGAAATTGATGTGGCAGTGTGAATCGACAAACATGATGCGTTCCTGATGCGGGTTCAGTGCGCGCCGTCGAGGCGCTTGCCGAGGATCACGAGATCGCGCTCGACGCCGTCGAGCACGGCGACGCGCGGCAGCGTCCCCCAGGTCGTGAAACCGTGGCGGGCGAACAGTTTGAGGCTCGGCGCGTTGTGGCCGAAGATGAAGCCGAGCGCGGTATCGATGCGCAGCGCCGGCGCATGCGCGAGCGCGGCCGCGAGCAACTGCCCGCCGAGCCCCCGGCCGCGCGCGGCCTCGTCGAGATAGATGCTGATTTCGCTCGTATGGCGGTACGCGGGCCGGCCGTAGAAATCGGAAAAGCTGAGCCAGGCGATCACCCGGCCGCCTTCCTCGACCACCCACAACGGGCGGCCGGCCGGGCTGTGCGCGTCGAACCACGCGCGCCGGCTCTCGACCGTGACCGGCTCGGTGTCGGCCGTCACCTGGCGCGACGCGACGGTCGAATTGTAGATGGCGACGATCGCGGGCAGGTCGTCGGGCGTGGCGTCACGGTAGGCAAGCGTCATGGTGTCATCCGGGTCCGGGCGTGGCGGTGTCAGGCGAACAGATCGCGATAGCCGAGAAAGAGTTCCTCGAACACGAGCCGCGCGTTGAGCGGGTGGTTCTCCACCGCGCGCTGCCGCGTGACCGTCTTCATGAAATGCGCGAAGGCGTTCGCGTCGAGCGCCTGCGCGCAGCGCGCGAGCGCCTTCGCCTGGCTCGGGAAATAGCGCGGCGCGCCCGCCATGCGCTGCGCGAGCAGGTCGTACAGCCAGCGCTGCAGCCAGCCCAGCACGAGCGGCACCGGCAGCTTCTGCAGGGTCTCGCCGCACGCGAACGGATCGCAGCCCTCGCCCGCCGCGAGTTGCGCCAGCGTCCAGTCGCGCAGCGGCCGGTTCTCGTCGCTCGCGAGCGCGAGCGCGGCGAGCGGCGCGCCGCCCACCTCCGCGAGCAGCGCGGGCGCGTCGGCCACGCCCTGCGCGGCGAGCCAGTCGGCGGCCGCGGCCGGCGCGGGCACCGTCATCGGCCACTGCCGGCAGCGGCTGATGATGGTCGGCAGCAGCCGGTCGACGCGCGCCGACACCAGCAGGAACACGACGCCCGCGGGCGGTTCCTCGAGCGTCTTCAGGAGCGCGTTGGCGGCCGCGACGTTGAGCGCCTCGGCCGGATACAGCACGACGACGCGCGCGCCGCCGCGGTGCGAGCCGATCCCGCAGAAATCGAGCAGCGCGCGCACCTGCTCGATCTTGATCTCCTTGCTGGGCGTGCGGGTTTTCTTGCCGCCCTCGTCGGTCTCGGCGGCCTTCGGCTCATCGGCCTGCGCGGCCGCGAACGCCTCGCCCGCGAGCGCCTCGGGCAGCACGATCCGGTAATCGGGGTGATTGCCCTGCTCGAACCAGTTGCACGCCGCGCAGGCGCCGCACGGCTCGCCGTTCTCGCGCGGCGCTTCGCACAGAAAGCCCTGCGCCACGTGCTGCGCGAAGCGCAGCTTGCCGATGCCCGCCTGCCCGTGCAGCAGCAGCGCGTGCGGCCAGTGCGCGCGCAGCGCCTGCAGGCGGTTCCAGTCGTCGGTTTGCCACGGATAGATCATGGAGCGTCGTTCCTTCGTCACAGCGTCGCGAGCACGCCTTCGAGCCGCTTTTGAATCTGCGGGATGGTTTCGGTCGAATCGATGATCGCGAACCGATGCGGCGCCTCTTCCGCGCGCCGCAGGTACTCCGCGCGCGTGCGGGCGAAGAACGCATCGGATTCGCTCTCGAACTTGTCGGGCATGCGCGCCGCGCCGCGCCGCTCGCTCGCGATCTGCGGCGAGACGTCGAACAGCACGGTGAGATCGGGCTGGAAGCCGCCCTGCACCCAGCGCTCGAGCGCCTCGAGCTTGTCGCGCGGCAGCCCGCGGCCGCCGCCCTGGTAGGCGAAGGTCGCATCGGTGAAACGGTCGGACACGACCCAGTCGCCGCGCGCGAGCGCGGGCTCGATCACGAGCGCGAGATGCTCGCGCCGGCCGGCGAACATCAGCAGCGCCTCGGTCTCGAGGTCCATCGGCTGGTTCAGCAGGATCTCGCGCAGGGTCTCGCCCAGCCGCGTGCCGCCCGGCTCGCGGGTGACGACCACCTGGCGCCCCGCCGTCGCGAGCTTCGCGCCCAGCTGCTCGCAGAACCACGGCAGATGCGTGGTCTTGCCCGCGCCGGTCGGGCC
>NZ_JAAGNW010000061.1:3169-3568 GCF_010645215.1 Burkholderia multivorans
CGATGCCTTCGAACGTAATGAATTTTCCGCGCGCCATTGCTATTGACCTCGTATGTATTTGTCCACGGCCTTGTTGTGATCCCCCAGCGTGTCGGAAAAGACGCTCGTCCCGTCGCCCTTCGCGACGAAGTAGAGCGCCGTCGTCGGCGCGGGATTCACGGCGGCCTGCAGGGCCGCCGCGCCGGGCAGCGCGATCGGCGTCGGGGGCAGTCCGCGGCGCGTATAGGTGTTGTAGGGGGTGTCGGCCAGCAGGTCGCGCTTGCGCAGATGGCCGTCGTAGGCACCGCCGAGGCCGTAGATCACGGTCGGATCGGTCTGCAGCGGCATGCCGATGCGCAACCGGTTCGCGAACACCGCGGCGACGAACGCGCGGTCGGCCGCGTGGCCGGTTTCCTTCTC
>NZ_JAAGNW010000061.1:3578-4278 GCF_010645215.1 Burkholderia multivorans
CCATGCCTCGGCGACGCGCGACTGCATGAGCCGGTACGCGCGCCGGTAGATGTTCAGGTCGCTCGTGCCCTTGTCGAACAGGTAGGTATCCGGAAAGAACAGCCCCTCGCCGCTGCCGCGTGCGACCTCGGCGTCCGACGCGCCGATCTGGCGCAGCAGGTCGGCATCGCTCAGGCCCGCGCCCGCGTGCTGCAGCGCCGGATTCGCGTCGAGTTCGGCGCGCATCCGCTTGAACGTCCATCCTTCGATCACGGTCGCGACGTATTCGTTCACGTCGCCGCGCGCGATCTTCTGCAGCACGTCGTACGGCGTCACGCCCGTCTTGAATTCGTAGTTGCCCGATTTCAGCCGGCTCGACAGGCCGAGCGCCCGGGTCAGCGCGACGAACAAGCGGGGCTCGACCGGCACGCCCCCGCGCTGGAGCTGCAGCGCGACGCCGCGCACGGTGCTGCGCGGCTTGATCGTGACATCCAGCGACGCCGCGGGCAGCAGCAGCGGCCGGGTGGCCCAGTAATAGCCGGCGCCCGCGAGCGCGACGGCCAGAACGACGGCCAGCGCCACCAGGGCGGCGCATTTCTTCAATAGGGACATGGAAACGTGACTCAGATAGACCCCATATAATACAAGCTCGCTTCCGCCAAAGTCAGGATTGACTCCTCCCGCATTCCATGAGCACACCGATTGCATCGCCCGCGTTGCC
>NZ_JAAGNW010000061.1:4288-8920 GCF_010645215.1 Burkholderia multivorans
GCGAGCATCTCGACCTCGGCGCCGCGCGGCTCGCCGGCTACTGTTCGCCGAAGGGCCGCCTGCTCGCCTCGTTCCTCGCGTGGCGCGCGGGCCATGATGTCCGCCTGCTGGTGTCGAAGGACCTGCAGCCGGCCGTGCAGAAACGCCTGTCGATGTTCGTGCTGCGCGCCAAGGCGAAGCTCGCCGACGCCGGCGACGCGCTCGTCGCGGTCGGCTTCGCGGGCGACGTGCGCGACGCGCTCGCAAGCGTGTTCGACGCGCTGCCGGACGGCGTGCACACCAAGGTCGACGGCCCCGCAGGCGCGCTGATCCGGCTGCCCGACGCGGCGGGCCGGCTGCGCTACCTGTGGATCGGCGCGCGCGCCGACGTCGAGGCGCGCCTCGCCGCGCTCGATGCGCGCCTCGCGCGCGTCTCGCCCGCCGTCTGGGACTGGCTCGACGTGCGCGCGGGCGAAGCGCGCATCACGCAGCCCACGATCGAGCAGTTCGTCCCGCAGATGGTGAATTTCGACGTGATCGGCGCGGTCAATTTCCGCAAGGGCTGCTACCCGGGCCAGGAGATCGTCGCGCGCAGCCAGTATCGCGGCACCATCAAGCGCCGCACCGCCCTCGCGCACGTCGCGGGCGACACCGACGCCGCACGCGCGGGCGTCGAGCTGTTCCACTCGGACGACCCGGGCCAGCCGTGCGGCCTGATCGTCAACGCGGCGGCCGCGCCGAACGGCGGCGTCGACGCGCTGGTCGAAATCAAGCTGGCCGCACTCGACGCGGGCACGGTCCACCTCGCCACGGCCGACGGCCCCGCGCTGCAGTTCCTGTCGCTGCCCTACGCGCTGCCCACCGAGAACTGATCCGGCGTGCTATCGTCTGCCGCAGGGCGCGCCGCGCGCGGCCGTCGCCCACTGCATCATCCGAGCGAGGAATCCGTCTGATGTGCCTGATCGTATTCGACTGGCAGCCCACCGCCGACAACGGCCCGCTGCTGACCCTCGCCGCCAACCGTGACGAGTTCTTCCGCCGCACGAGCGCGCCGCTGTCATGGTGGGAAGACGTGCCCGGCGTGCTCGCCGGCCGCGACCTCGAAGGCGGCGGCACCTGGCTCGGGGTATCGCGCGACGGCCGCTTCGCCGCGCTCACCAACTATCGCGCGCCGTTCGACATCCGCGCCGGCGCGCCCACCCGCGGCCGCCTCGTGTCCGATTTCCTCGGCGGCACGGGCGTCGCGCCGCTCGACTACCTCGTGCACGTGGCCGAAACGGCCGCGCTGTACAACGGCTTCAACCTGCTCGTCGGCGATGGCCGGCGCGGCGAACTGGCGTGGTACTGCAACCGCCCGGCCGACGGCCAGACCGCACCCGACGCGCCGGCGCTCGTCCCGCCCGGCCTGCACGGGCTGTCCAATGCCCGGCTCGACACGCCGTGGCCTAAGCTCGTCCACAAGCGCAGCGAACTGGGCACCCTGCTCACCTACGAGACCGCGCCGCCGCTCGACGCGCTGATCGACATCATGCGCGACACGCGCACGGCCGACGACGACGCGCTGCCGCACACGGGCATTCCGATCGAACGCGAACGCGCCCTGTCCGCCGCCTTCATCGAGACGCCCGAATACGGGTCGCGCGGCACCACCGCGCTGCGCATGATCGCGAAGGAAGGCGCGCGGCTCTCGGTCGAACTCAAGGAACGCTGCGACGACGACGGTTCGCACCGGCTCGTCCGCCCGGGCGCGTTCGAACGCGCGTTCACGTTCGACCTCGAACTGCCCGCCGCCCGCTGACGCGCCGCGCGGCGGCGCCCCTCAGGGCGCGCGCGCAAGCTCGACGTGGGCGATGCCCGCCGCCTCGAACGGCGCGCCGACGATGCTGAAACCCCGCTGCCGGTAGAACGACACCGCATCCTGCTGCGCATACAGGCGCACCCGCGCATCGCCGCGCGCGCGGGCGGCGGCCAGCAGCGCTTCCAGCACCCGCGAGCCCGCGCCGCGACCGCGCGCGTCGGCCAGCACGGCGATCCGGCCGATCGCGCCGTCCGGCAGCAGCCGGCCCGTCGCGATGGCCCGGCGCGCGAGCGTGGCGTCGTCGACGAGATAGGCGACCACATGCTGCGCATCGAGATCGTCGTCGTCGAGCGCCAGCTCGGCCGGAATCCGCTGCTCGCGCACGAACACCGCAGCGCGAATCCGCGACGCATCGCCGCCGAGCCGGGACCAGCCGCCGCTTTCCACCTCGATCCTGTCCATTCGCCGTCTCCTCGGCCGCGCCGTCGTCAGTCGAGGTCGAATGCCGCACGCAGCGCGGCAACCGCCGCCGCATGCGCCACGCGCACCTCGGGCACGAAGCCGCCCATCTTGAAGAACTCGTGGATCATCCCCGCGTAGCAGACCAGCGTAACCGCATTGCCGGCCGCGCGCAGCTTGTCCGCGTAGGCCGCACCTTCGTCCGCGAGCGGGTCGTATTCCGCGGTCGCGATCCACGCGGGGGCCACGCCCGCGAACGACGGCGCGTCGCGCAGGCCGTCGAGCGGCGCGAAACGCCAGTCCTCGCGGTCGGACGCGTCGCGCAGGTATTGCGAGAAGAACCACTGGATCGTCGCGCCGGACAGCAGGTAACCGTTCGCGAGCCGCGCATGGGAATCGGTCCGCTGGTGCGCGGTGACGCCCGGGTAGATCAGCAGCTGCAACGCCAGCGCGATGCCGCGCTCGCGCGCACGCACCGCGCAGACGGTCGCGAGCGTGCCGCCCGCGCTGTCGCCGCCGACCGCGAGCCGCGCGGGGTCGAGGCCCAGGCCGGTCGCGCCCGCGTGCAGCCACGCCAGGGCATCTTCCGCGTCGGTCACGGCGGTCGGGAAGCGGTGTTCGGGCGCGAGCCGGTAGTCGACCGACAGCACCGCGCAGTGCGCCTCGTGCGCGAACATCCGGCACAGCGCGTCGTGGGTCGCCACGCTGCCGACCGTGAAACCGCCGCCGTGGTAGTAGATCAGCGCCGGCAGCGGCTCGGCGAGGCTCGGCGCGACCGGCAGGTAGAGCCGCGCGCCGAATGCGCCGCCGTCGCGCGCGGGAATCCGCAGGTCCTCGACCGCATGCATCGGCGCCGGCGCCAGATCGAGGATCGGCGCGCTGCGCTCGTAGGCGCTGCGCGCTTCCTGCGGCGTCTGCGCGTGATAGGGAGGACGCTTCGCGCGCTCGATCATGTCGAGCACCTGGGCGATCTTGGGATTCAGGGGCATCTTGGGAAGCGGCGCCACGCGCGCCGCCGGCAGCGGAAGACAAGCGCCGTATGATGCCACGGCGCCGTCAGGTCAGCGCGATCAGCAGCTTGCCGAAATTATGGCCCTTGAGCAGGCCGAGCAGCGCCTCCGGCGCGCGGTCGAGCCCCTGGATGATCGTCTCGCGATAATGCAGGCGCTTCTGCGCGACCAGCCCGCCCAGTTCGCGCAGCGCGTCCGGCCAGACGTCCAGATGCTCCGACACGATGAAGCCCTCGACCCGCAGGCGGAACGTCAGGATCAGCTCGGGCCGCGCGAGCGGCGACGGCGCGCCGTCGTAGCCGGCGATCATCCCGCACATCGCGATCGAGCCCGGCTCCGCCGACATTCTCGAAGCAGCCGTCGATCCCGCCGGGCGCCGCCGCGGCAAGGTCGTCGAACAGCCGGCCGCGCCGATGATCGACGCAGGCGTCGAAGCCGAGCGTATCGACCACGTAGCTGCATTTGTCCGGCCCGCCCGCGATACCGATCACGCGGCAGCCCGCCTGCTTCGCGAGCTGGCCGACCACGCTGCCCACCGCGCCGCTCGCCGCGCTCACCACCACCGTCTCGCCCGCGCGCGGCGCGATGATCCGGTTCAGGCCGTACCAGGCGGTCACGCCCGGCATGCCGACCGCGCCGAGATACGCGGACAGCGGCACGTGGGTCGTGTCGACCTTGCGCAGCCCCGCGCCCGACGAGGTCGCGTACGCCTGCCAGCCCAACATCCCGACCACCCGGTCGCCGACCGCGAAACCCGGATGCCGCGACTCGACGACCTCGCCCGCCGCGCCGCCCTGCATCACCGCGTCGAGCGGCTGCGGCTCCGCGTACGACTTCGCGTCGCTCATCCGGCCCCGCATGTACGGGTCCAGCGACAGGAAGTGGTTGCGCACGCGCAGCTCACCGTCGGCGAGCGGCGCGTGCGGTGTTTCGACCAGCCGGAAGTTGTCGACGCTGGCCTCGCCTTGCGGACGCGACACGAGCAGAACCTGGCGATTGATCTCGGACATCGGGGGCTCCTGGCAGGAAGGCGGTACGCAACGAGCCGGCGCGCCGCTAGGCGTCGCTCGGGCCCGGTTGCGCGGCGGGGTCGGTGCGGCTGCGCTGGCGCGTGATGTCGCGCCCGACCGCGAGCCGCTTCATGTACTTGAAGGTGCCGAGCGCCTTCGCGACGAAGTTGCCCGCGCTGTCGCGGACCTCGCCTTCGCAGTAGGCCATCGTGCTCGAGCGGTGCAGCACGCGGCCGTAGGCGCGCAGTTCGCCGCGCCCGGGCTGCATGAAATTCACCTTCATCTCGACCGTGACGACGCCGACGCCGTCCTCGGTCAGGCTGCGCGCGGCCATCGCGAGCGCGACGTCGGACAGCGTCATCGTCACGCCGCCCGC
>NZ_JAAGNW010000061.1:8930-12855 GCF_010645215.1 Burkholderia multivorans
GAACGGGCTTTCGATGGCCGGATCGGACGGCGCCGGCGGTTGCGGGGTGCTGCTCGTCATCATGCGCGATCGACGTGGTAGTCGACGCACTCGCGGCTTTCGCGCACGGTGCCGATGAATTGCTTGACCGCCTCGTGCAGCGGATGGACCTGGTAGGCATCGAGCGCGGCCTTGTCGGCGAAGTCGGAAAGCAGCACGACGTCGTAGGTCGAATCGAGGTCCGGCGTCGCGAGGCCGACTTCGA
The DNA here is from genome assembly GCF_010645215.1 of Burkholderia multivorans. Classification (GTDB taxonomy): domain Bacteria; phylum Pseudomonadota; class Gammaproteobacteria; order Burkholderiales; family Burkholderiaceae; genus Burkholderia; species Burkholderia multivorans_A. The sequence goes on from NZ_JAAGNW010000061.1 coordinate 9,175, forward strand.
GGTGCACGATGCCCGGCACGATGTCGCGGCATGCCTCGAGGCGCTCCTTGAGCGTCGCGGCGTTCTGCGCGCGGGTTGCGCCGTTGGCGTGCTCCTTCAGTTTCCACATCACGATATGTCTGATCACTGCGTTTCTCCGGTGCGTGCCGGCGTGAGCCGGCCTGGTCGACGTCGGGCGTCGAGAGGTGACAAGCGTACCAAATTAATCGCGCCTCGATGCGCGACCCAGATTCGCCGCGAGCGACTCGACCACCATCCGCGCGAGTCCGTCCAGCGCCGGCCCGGCGCCGGTTCCGCGCGCGTGCAGGCACAGCTCGACCGAGGGCAGCGGCGGCAGCCCATGCGCCTCGCCCAGCACGCGTAGCGTCGCCGGCAGTCCGGCGGCCGTGCGCAGCGTGATGCCGAGACCGCCCGCCACGCCCGCCCACAGGCTCTGCAGGCTGCCCGTCGTGTACGCGACGCGCCAGCGGATGCCCGCGCGGTCGAGCGCCTCGGCGCCCGCGCGACGGAACAGGCACGGCAGCGGATACAGCGCGAGATCGAGCGGCTCGCCGGGCGACGCGTGCAGATCGAGTCCTATCCCGGGCGGCCCTATCCCGGGCGGCCCTATCCACACCATCGGCAAGTGCGCGACCCGCTGCGCATCCGGCCGCTGCCCATGCCCCATCGCGAGCACCAGGTCGAGTTCTCCCGCATCGAGCCGTTCGAGCAGCAGGCCGTTGCGCTCGACGGCGATCTCGACGCGCACCCCCGGATGCGCGCGCTTGAAGCGGCCCAGCGCGGCCGGCAGCCAGGTTTCGGCGAAATCGCCGGGCAAACCGAAGCGGACCGCGCCGTCGAGCGACGCCCCGCGGATCGCGCTCACCGCCTCGTCGTTCAGTTCGAGCAGGCGGCGCGCATAGCCCAACGCCAGCTCGCCGGCCTCGGTCAGCGCGAGGCCCCGCCCCTGGCGGCGAAACAGCGGTTGACCCAGCTGCGTCTCGAGCTTGCGCAACTGCTGGCTGACCGCCGACTGCGAACGCCCGATCCGGTCGGCCGCGCGGTTCAGGCTGCCCAGTTGCTGCGCGATCGCCAGTGTCCGCAGCGCATCCATGTCGAGGTTCGGCATCGCCATCCTTCGGTTTTGCTTATAGGTTTGATCTGAATTATCGAATTTATAGCTCAGACAAACCGCTAGTATCAAATGGCGTCGCGCCCCGCCTCGCCGGGCGGCGAACGCCCATCCCACCCTTTCACCACGGTGACCCATGAAGATCGGAACCTGTTTCAAGCCGGGCCTCCTGCCCGGTCTGCTGCTCGCCGCATCGATCGTGTCGTCGGGGGCCGTCGCGGCCGCCGACGCCCCCGCCGCGTCGCCGCTCGCGGGCACCTGGACGCTGGTCGCGGCCGACGTCGAGCACCCGGACGGCACGCGCGGCCGCGACTATGGCGCGGATCCGCGCGGTATGCTGCTGATCGACGCGCACGGCAATTACTCGCTGCAGATCTTCAAGGCCGAGCGCGAGCGCTTCGCGTCGAACGACAAGGCCGCCGGCACCGCGGCCGAGTACCGTGACGCGCTCCTCGGCGCGAGCACCCATTACGGCACGATCACGGTGAATCCCGTCGAGCACACGCTGACCTTCAGCATTCGCGACGCAGTCTTCCCGAACTGGCAGGGCCAGCAGCAGACCCGCACCTACGAACTGATCGGCAACGAGCTCAGCTATCGCGTGACGCCGCGCCCGAACGGCGACGTTCCGATCTCGGTATGGAAGCGGCTCGATTGAAGCGGCATGCGTGCAGCCGCCGGGCGCCGCCGCACGCTCCTTTGCCGGCACGGGCGCGCACATTATTCAGACAGTTGCCTAGGACATCCGAAACTCAGCATAATGCGCGAGCACCGACCCCGCCCCACTCGGCACTGCCATTGCCCGGGGCGTTCCGGCCGGCGCATCCGCCGAGTCCCGGCATCTCGACCAGGAGGCGTTTGTGCCCTATCTTTCCAGCAACTACCAGAACAACAGCGCCGCACCGGTCGGCAAATGGACCTGCGCGCCCACCACCGATCTCGCCCCGTTCGGCACCGTGCCGACCGGCACCGACACCCTGGGCACCAAGCTGTGCGGCCAGTGCGTGTCGTACGTGAAGAAGGTTTGCCCGACGCTGCCGCCGACCTTCAACTGGCACAAGGGCGAGGCGGTCAAGGACAATGCCGCGATCCAGCCCGGCACCGTGATCGCGACCTTCAACGCCACCGGCCACTACCAGGGGCATGCGGCGATCTACGTGAGCCAGAGCACGGCCGGCATCCTCGTCTACGACCAGTTCGTGACGCCGCCGAGCCCGCAGGCCGTCGGCCGGCGCATGCTGCGCTGGGGCGCGCATGGCAACTCGAACAACGGTGACAACTTCTATGTCGTGGAATAAGCGCGTCGCCGCGCTGTCGTTCGTCGCGCTGCTCGGCTGCGCGATCGAACCCGCGCGTTCCGCGCCCGTCTGCCCGGTGCGCGACGGCGCGCCGCTGCGCTTCGTCGACGTATTCGACGGCGCGCCGGCCGAGCTGGCCACCCTGGTTCCCGACCAGGCCGGCGCGACGGCGGGCAGTTGGCAGCTCGGCTATGTCTACGATGCCGGCCGCTTCGTCACGGTGCGCTGCAAGTACGCGGACGGGCAGGCATCGGACGTGAAGCTCGCCAAGCGCATCGCGCGCTGCGACTACCGGATCAGCGCGGACAAGACGCTCGGGCTGAACTGCCGGTAAGCGCCGCCGGCCGCCTACCCCTCCTCCGGCTCCATCACGATCAGCCGCGCGATGGCCGTGCGCAGCCGGTCGTTCGGCACCGGCTTGTGCAGCAGCAGCAACTCGCTCGCCTGCACCTCGTGCAGCCGCTCCGCCGCCGTATCGCCTGAAATCAGCATCGCGGGGATCGGCTCGTTGTATTCGGTGCGCAGCCGCTGGATCGCATCGATCCCGGTCTCGCCGCCGCGCAGGCGGAAATCGCACAGCAGCAGTCCAGGCCGCCGCGTATGCGTGGCGAGCCGCTCGATCGCCTCGTCGACCGAGCCCGCCGTGACCACCTCGTAGCCCCAGCCCGACAGCAGGATCGACATGCCCAGGCGGATCGCCGCCTCGTCGTCGATCACGACCACGAGGCCCGTGCCCCTCGCGTCGGGCTCGTTGGCCGCGTCGAGCGGTTCGGCGGGCCGCTCCGGCGCGCGCGCGAACCCCACCTCGAAGCACGAGCCCCAGCCCGGCGCCGAATGCAGCCGCACCGTCGCGCCGATCAAGTGCGTGAGCCGGCGCACGATCGCGAGCCCGAGCCCCAGCCCCTGGCTGCGGTCGCGCTCGGGATTGCCGAGCTGGTAGTACTCGTGGAACACCCGCTCGTGCTGCGCCGCCGGAATGCCGCGTCCGGTATCCCATACCTGCAGCGCGAGCCGGCCGCCGCGCCGGCGCCGGCAGCCGACCACGATGCGCCCGGCGTCGGTATAGCGCACGGCGTTGGCGACCAGATTGCGCGCGATCCGCTCGACCAGCGTCGGATCGGAGTCGATCCACGCGCGGCAGCGCACATGCGACAGCGCGACGCCCTTGGCCTGCGCGTCGTCGCGATGATCTCGGCACACCCGTTCGAGCACCGTGTCGATCGGAAACGCGCGGCGGTCGACCGCGACCACGCCCGCATCGAGCTTCGAGAT
>NZ_JAAGNW010000061.1:12865-16593 GCF_010645215.1 Burkholderia multivorans
CGTCGATGCGTCGATCTGCTCGACGAGCCGCCGCCCCTCGGGCGGCATCGGCACGTTGTGCAGCGCGCCGACGAACAGGCTCAGCGCGTGCACGGGCTGGCGCAGATCGTGGCTCGCCGCCGCGAGAAAGCGCGACTTCGCGTGGCTCGCCTGCTCGGCGATCTCCTTCTGGCAACGCAGATCCACCGCCAGCTGTTCGGCGAGCCGCCGCTCGCGCTCCGAATCGAGTTCGGCCTGCACGCGGCCGACGAACATCCGCGAGATCAGCAGGAACGCCGACGCAAGCATCCCCGCGTACAGCAGCAGGAATGCGATGCCGACGCCCTGGCTCACGTAATCGAGTTCGAAGGTCGCGAGACACGAGGCCACCGTCAGCGTGCCGAGCCAGACCGCCGATACGAGCGGCACCGTGATGCTCGCGAGCACCCCCGTGGCGATCAGCCCGGGGACGAAAGCGATGAGGAGGATCCGGTTGGCTTCGTCGACGATGCGCGGCGTGCTCAGGTACAGCCCGAGGCCGCACCACAGCGCGGTCAGGCCGCACAGCAGCGCGGCGAACGCGAGATCGCCGCGCGTATAGTCGGCGCGGCGGCCGGGCCGCCCGACGGCGAGCCGGGTCAGCGCATGCGCGGACCACGCCGCCTCGCACAGCACGAAGCCCACGCTCCACGCGACGACGCCCGCCGGCGCAAGCGCACCGCCCATCGCGGCGATCAGCCAGATCGCGGACAGACAGTTGGTGAAGGAGAGGATCGGAACGATCAGGAACAGCGGACGCAGCTGACGGTTCAGCAGACGCTGACGCGTCTCTTCGTCGGCCTCGGGAATCGACCAGCACGCATTGAGGAAGGTCCGGGTGGCAGGCATCGGGCGGTCCGCGTCATTAACCGGTGGACAGGAAGCAACGCGCGCGGCCACTGCGCACCGCGCAGCGGCATCTTAGCGCGTTCCTTCCCGTCCGGGACAGCCCCCGCTCAGACGATCTCGAACAACCCCGCCGCGCCCTGGCCGCCGCCGATGCACATCGTCACGACCACGTACTTCGCGCCGCGCCGCTTGCCTTCGAGCAGCGCATGGCCGGTCAGGCGCGCGCCGGACACGCCGTACGGATGCCCGACCGCGATCGCGCCGCCGTTCACATTCAGGCGTTCGTCGGGAATCCCGAGCGTGTCGCGGCAATAGAGCACCTGCACCGCGAACGCCTCGTTCAGTTCCCACAGATCGATGTCGCCGACCTTGAGACCCGCCTTCGCAAGCAGCTTCGGCACCGCGAACACCGGACCGATGCCCATCTCGTCGGGCTCGCAGCCGGCCACCGCAAAGCCGCGGAAGATCCCGAGCGGTTGCAGCCCCTCGCGTTCCGCGCGCTTCGCGTTCATCACGACGCAGGCCGCCGCGCCATCGGAAAACTGGCTCGCATTGCCGGCCGTGATCACGCCGCCCGGCACAGCGGAGCGGATCTTCGACACGCCTTCGAGCGTCGTGTCCGGGCGGATGCCCTCGTCCGCGGACAGCGTGACCTCCTTCGTGTACAGCCGGCCCGTGGCCTTGTCGGCCACGCCGGCGCGCACGGTGATCGGCACGATCTCCGCGCCGAACAGCCCGGCCGCCTGCGCGGCCGCCGCGCGCTGCTGCGAACGCACGCCGTATTCGTCCTGGCGCGCCTTCTCGATGCCGTAGCGCTTCGCGACGGTCTCGGCGGTCTGCAGCATGCTCCAGTAGATCTCCGGCTTATGCTCGGTGAGCCAGCCTTCCATCATCATGTGGCGGTTCATCTCGTTCTGCACGCACGAGATCGACTCGACCCCGCCCGCGACATACACCTCGCCCTCGCCCGCGATCACGCGCTGCGCGGCCAGCGCGATGGTCTGCAGCCCGGACGAACAGAACCGGTTCACGGTCATGCCCGGCACGCCGACCGGCAGGCCCGCGCGCAGCGCGATCTGCCGCGCGATGTTGCCGCCCGTCGCGCCCTCGGGGTTCGCGCAGCCGATCAGCACGTCCTCGACGCTGGCCGGGTCGATCTGCGCGCGGGCGACGGCGGCCGCGACCACGTGGCCGCCCAGCGTCGCGCCGTGCGTCATGTTGAGCGCGCCGCGCCAGGATTTCGCGAGCCCGGTGCGGGCGGTCGATACGATTACGGCTTCAGTCATGCCTGTCTCCTGAAAACGTGTTCCGGCAAATGGGATGGGGGCGCGTCATGCGAGCGCCGCGGCCGACGTGACGCGCGCCACGCCCGCGTCGTGCAGGTTGCGCCAGGCACGTTCGAGCGAGCCGTCACGATCGATCGCACGGCAGGCGTCCTCGATCACGAGGGCGTCGAAGCCCGCCTTGCGCGCGTCCTGCGCGGACCACGCGACGCAATAGTCGGTCGCGAGGCCGCAGCACCACACGCGTTTCACGCCCAGCTCGCGCAGGTAGCCGGCCAGCCCGGTCGGCGTCCGGCCGTCGGCCTCGACGAAGGCCGAGTAGCTGTCGACGTCCGCGTGGTGCCCCTTGCGGATCACGAGGCGCGCATGCGGAATCGCCAGGTCGCGATGCAGCGCCGCGCCGTCCGTGTCCTGCACGCAGTGCGTGGGCCACAGCACCTGCTCGCCGTAAGGCAGGCCGATCGTCGAGAACGCCTCGCGGCCCGGGTGATTGGCCGCGAACGACACGTGGCCGGCCGGGTGCCAGTCCTGCGTCAGCACCACGTGCCCGAAGGCCGCGGCGAGCCGGTTGACGACCGGCACCACCGCGTCGCCGTCGGCGACCGCGAGCGGGCCGCCCGGCATGAAGTCGTTCTGCACGTCGATCACGAGCAGAACCTCGTCACTGCGTTTCATCATGCGTCTCCTTGCGGATGGGTCGCGCGGCCGCGTCAGGCGTTGAAACCGCGCCCGCCCTGCGCGAGCGCGGCGATCGACGGCGCGATCCGCCACGCGTCGCCGTTCGGGGCCGCCGCGTAGCGGCGGATCGCCCGCTCGACGTTGTAGAGGCCGACCGTGTCCGCGTACAGCATCGGGCCGCCGCGCCACAGCGGGAAGCCGTAGCCGGTCAGGTACACCATGTCGATGTCGGAGGCCTTCGACGCGATCTTCTCCTCGAGGATCTTCGCGCCCTCGTTGACGAGCGCATAGACGAGCCGCTCGACGATCTCGTCGTCGCCGATGCGGCGCCGCTCGACGCCGCGCTCCTTCGAATAGCCGACCACCAGTTCGTCGACGAGCGCCGACGGCTTCGCCTGACGCGCGCCCGGCACGTAGTCGTACCAGCCCGCGCCGGTCTTCTGCCCGAAGCGGCCCAGCTCGCACAGGCGGTCCGCGATCTTCGAGTACTGGAAATCCGGCTGTTCGACATAGCGGCGCTTGCGGATCGCCCAGCCGATGTCGTTGCCGGCCAGGTCGCTCATCCGGAACGGCCCCATCGCGAAACCGAACTTCTCGATCGCGCGATCGACCTGCGCCGGCAGCGCACCTTCCTCCAGCATGAACAGCGCCTGCCGCAGGTACTGCTCGATCATCCGGTTGCCGATGAAGCCGTCGCACACGCCCGACACCACGGCGGTCTTGCGGATCTTCTTGGCGAGCTGCATCACGGTGGCGAGCACGTCCTTCGCGGTCGCGTCGCCGCGCACCACCTCCAGCAGCTTCATCACGTTGGCCGGGCTGAAGAAGTGCAGCCCGATCACGTCCTGCGGCCGCTTCGTGAACGCGGCGATCTTGTTGACGTCGAGCGTCGAGGTGTTC
>NZ_JAAGNW010000061.1:16603-24118 GCF_010645215.1 Burkholderia multivorans
GTTCGATGCGAGGATCGCGCCCGGCTTCGCGACTTCGTCGAGCCGGCGGAACACCTGCTCCTTCACGCCCAGCTCCTCGAACACCGCCTCGATGATCAGGTCCGCCTGCGCGAGATCCGCGTACGACAGCGTCGGCCGGATCAGCGCGAGCCGCGCGTCGCGCTTCGCCTCGGTCAGCTTGCCCTTCTGCACCTGCGCGTCGTAGTTGCGGCGGATCGTCGCGAGCCCGCGGTCGAGCGCCTCCTGGCCGGTTTCGAGCAACGTGACCGGCAGCCCCGCATTGAGGAAGTTCATCGTGATGCCGCCGCCCATGGTGCCGGCGCCGATCACCGCGACCGTCTCGATCGCGCGCGTCGGCGTCGCCGCCGGCACGTCGGGAATCTTCGCGGCCGCGCGCTCGCCGAAGAACGCGTGGCGCAGCGCGCGGCTCTCGGGCGTCATGATCAGCGCGAGGAAGCCTTCCCGTTCCGCCGCGAGGCCCTTGTCGAAGCCGAGCTGCACGCCGGCCTCGATCGCGTCGATGCAGCGGTGCGGCGCCGGGAAATGCGGAGCGGCGGCTTGCGCGCTATTGCGCGCGAACTGGATGAAGCCGGCCGCGTTGTCGTGCACGATCGGCCGGTCGCGCACGCGCGGATGCGGGCCGACCGCCGCGCCGACCTTGCGCGCGAACGCGAGCGCGGCGGCCGCGAGATCGCCTTCCGCGAGTTCGTCGAACAGGCCGCTTTTCGCCAGCTGCTCGGACGGCACCGGCGCGCCCGACACGATCATGTTGAGCGCAGTTTCGAGGCCGACCGCGCGCGGCAGGCGCTGGGTGCCGCCCGCGCCCGGCAGGAGGCCGAGCTTGACCTCGGGCAGCGCGATCTGCGCGCCGCTCGCCGCGACCCGATAGTGCGCGGCCAGCGCGAGTTCGAGGCCGCCGCCCATCACCACGCTGTGCAGCGCAGCCACCACGGGCTTCGGGCTCGACTCCACCGCGTGGATCACGGTGTGCAGCGTCGGCTCCTGGAGCGCCTTCGGCGTATTGAATTCGGTGATGTCCGCCCCGCCCGAGAAGGCCCGGCCCGCGCCCGTCAGCACGATCGCGGCCACCGCCGGATCGCGCTGCGCGCGTTCGAGACCCTCCATGATGCCGAGCCGGGTCGACAGGCCGAGCCCGTTGACGGGCGGATTGTCGAGCGTGATGACGGCGACGCCGTCGCGAGTCGTGTAGTCCACTGCCATCTGTCTGCCTCCATGCGGTTGCGCGCGCCGTGGCAGCGCGCCTGCTATGCGGCGATCGTGCGTCCATGAGCGGCCGGGGCGCCGCTCGCGGCCAAGCGCCGCGCGTCGGAATACAGAAGGCAGGATACATCAAAAAAAGAACGGTCGTTCAATTCACCTGGGAGCAGTCCGGCGCGCCGCGGAGCCTAGGCGGCGCCCAGCGCCGTCGGCAGCACGTGGTCGCGGAAGCGCTCGCGCAGCTTGAGCTTCAGCAGCTTGCCGGTGGCGGTATGCGGCAGATCGTCGACGAACACGACGTCGTCGGGCACCCACCACTTCGCGACCTTGCCGTCGAAGAACGCGAGCAGCTCCTCGCGCGACACCGTCGCGCCCGGCCGCGGCACCACGACCAGCAAGGGCCGCTCGGTCCACTTCGGATGCGCGCATGCGATGCACGCGGCCTCGGCCACGGCGGGATGCGCGATCGCGACGTTCTCCAGGTCGATCGAGCTGATCCACTCGCCGCCCGACTTGATCACGTCCTTGCTGCGGTCGGTGATCTGCAGGAAGCCGTCCGCATCGATGGTCGCGACGTCGCCGGTCGGGAACCAGCCGTCGACGAGCGGCGACGCATCCGCGCCGAAATAGCGGTCGATCACCCACGGCCCGCGCACCTGCAGCTCGCCGAACGCGACGCCGTCGTGCGGCAGCTCGCGGCCCGCATCGTCGACGATCCGCATGTCGATGCCGTAGATCACCCGCCCCTGCTTCTCCAGCAGACGCCGCTGCGCTTCGCGCGGCCGCTGCGACTGCGCCCAGTCGAGCGTCGCGAGCGTGCCGAGCGGCGACAGCTCGGTCATCCCCCATGCATGGATCACGCGTACGCCGTATTCATCCTGGAATGTGTTCAACAGCGCGGGCGGGCACGCGGAGCCGCCGATCACCGTGCGATCGAGCGACGAAAAGCGCACGCCGGCCTCGCGCATGTAGTTGAGCAGGCCGAGCCACACCGTCGGCACGCCTGCCGAGTAGGTCACGCGCTCCCCTTCGATCAGTTCGTACAGCGACTTGCCGTCGAGATCCTTGCCCGGGAACACGAGCTTGCTGCCCGCGAGCGGGCACGCATACGGCAGCCCCCACGCATTCACGTGGAACATCGGCACCACCGGCATCACCGCGTCGCGCGCCGACAGCGCCATCGCATTGGGCAGCGCCGCGCCCCACGCGTGCAGCACGGTCGAGCGGTGCGAGTACAGCGCGCCCTTCGGATTGCCGGTCGTGCCCGAGGTGTAGCAGAGCCCGACCGCCTGCCGCTCGTCGAGCAGCGGCCAGGCGTAGTCGCCGTCCTCGGCCGCGAGCAGCGTCTCGTAGCTCAGGTAAGGAGTCGTCCCGGCCGGCAGGTGCGCGGCGTCGGTCAGCGCGATCCAGCCTTCCACCTGCGGGCACTGCGGCGCGAGCGCGTCGACGAGCGGCGCGAAGTTGAGGTCGAACAGCACGTAGCGATCGGCCGCGTGGTTGATGATGTAGGCGATCTGCTCGGGGAACAGGCGCGGATTGATCGTGTGGCATACCGCGCCCATCCCGCCGACGCCATAATAGGCTTCGAGGTGCCGGTAGCCGTTCCAGGCCAGCGTTCCAATCCGGTCGCCCTGGCCCGCGCCGAGGCGGGTCAGCGCCTGGGCGAGCTGTTTGGAACGCCGTTCGCAATCGCGATAGGTATAGCGGTGCAGGTCGCCCTCGACGCGCCGCGATACGATCTCGACGTCGCCCGCGTGGCGCGCGGCGTGCGCGATCAGCGACGACACCAGCAGCGGCATTTCCATCATCTGGCCCAGCAACGGCTTGCCCATCGTCTTGTTCTCCCAGGAGGATCCGGCGAATCGGTCGGCTGCATGCGGCGCGCCGCGCGGCCAAGCAGCCCGCGCGGCGCGGAATTACAATATCGGCTTACTTTCATATGATCAACATGTCGTTTTCCAGAAGCGAGGCCGCGCTGTCGGCCACCCTCCCCGACCTGGCCGCGTCGCTCGCGGCGCCACGCGACGACGCGTTCCTCGCGCTCGGCGCCGATTTCCTGACGCGCCTGCCCGCCGCGCCGCTGCCTGCGCCCTACGTGGTCGGCTTCTCCGACGACGTAGGGCGCGCGCTCGGCCTGGACCCCGCGGTGCGCCGCGACCCCGGCTTTGCCGAGCTGTTCTGCGGCAACCCGACCCGCGCCTGGCCCGCTGCGTCGCAACCGTACGCAACCGTTTATTCGGGCCACCAGTTCGGCGTCTGGGCGGGGCAGCTCGGCGACGGCCGGGCGATCGGACTCGGCGAGATCGAGCACGACGGCCGCCGCTACGAGCTGCAGCTCAAGGGCGCGGGCCGCACCCCGTACTCGCGGATGGGCGACGGCCGCGCAGTGCTGCGCTCGTCGATCCGCGAATTCCTCGGTTCGGAGGCGCTGCACCACCTCGGCATCCCGACGACCCGCGCGCTGACCGTGATCGGCTCCGGGCATCCGGTGACGCGCGAGGAAATCGAGACCGCGGCCGTGGTCACGCGGGTCGCGGAGAGCTTCGTGCGCTTCGGGCATTTCGAGCACTTCTTCTCGAACGACCGCCCCGACCTGCTGCGCGCGCTCGCCGACCACGTGATCGCGCGCTTCTACCCGGCCTGCCGCGACGCCGACGACCCGTACCTCGCGCTGCTCGACGCGGTGATGCAGCGCACGGCCGCGCTGGTCGCGCAATGGCAGGCGGTCGGCTTCTGCCACGGCGTGCTGAACACCGACAACATGTCGATCCTCGGCGTCACGCTCGATTACGGCCCGTTCGGCTTCATCGACGCGCTCGACGCGAACCACATCTGCAACCACTCCGATTCGCAGGGCCGCTACGCATACCGGATGCAGCCGCGCATCGCGCACTGGAACTGCTTCTGCCTCGCGCAGGCGCTGCTGCCGCTGATCGGCCTGCAGCACGATGCGCCGGACGAGGACGCGCGCGCCGAGCGCGCGGTCGACGACGCGCAGGCCGTGCTCGCGCGCTTCCCGGAGCACTTCGGCCCCGCGCTCGAACGCGCGATGCGCGCCAAGCTCGGGCTCGAACACGCGCACGACGACGACGCCGCGCTCTCGAACCAGCTGCTCGAGGTGATGCACACGGGCCGCGCCGATTTCACGCTGACGTTCCGCCGGCTCGCGCACCTGTCGAAGCACGACGCGCACGCCGATGCGGCGGTGCGCGACCTGTTCATCGACCGCGAGGCGTTCGACCAGTGGGCCGAGCGCTACCGCACGCGCCTCGCGCTCGAAGCGCGCGACGACGCGGCGCGCGCCGCCGCGATGAACTGCGCGAACCCGAAGTACGTGCTGCGCAACCATCTCGCGGAAACCGCGATCCGCCGCGCGAAGGAACAGGATTTTTCGGAACTCGAGCGTCTCGCCCTGGTGCTGAGCCGCCCGTTCGACGAGCAGCCGGAATACGACGCGTATGCCGCGCTGCCGCCGGACTGGGCCGGCTCGCTCGCGGTGAGCTGCTCGTCGTGACCCCGCGGGGCGCGCTCCTGCGCCCCGCCCCCGCTTCCCCAGGAGAGACGAACCATGTCCCATGATCGAGACGACCAGGCCTACCCTTACCAGAAAGACGACGCCGAGCTGCGCGGCCGGCTCACGCCGATGCAGTACGAGGTGACCCAGCACGCGGCCACCGAGCGCGCGTTCACGGGCGAATACACGGATACCGAGGACACCGGCATCTACCATTGCGTCGTCTGCGGCACCGCGCTGTTCGAATCCGGCGCGAAGTACCACTCGGGCTGCGGCTGGCCCAGCTACTTCAAGCCGCTCAACGGCGAGGTGATCGAGGAGAAGATGGACCACACGCACGGCATGACGCGCGTCGAGGTGCGCTGCAACCAGTGCGGCGCGCATCTGGGCCATGTCTTCGAGGACGGCCCGCGCGACAAGACCGGCCTGCGTTACTGTATCAACTCGGCTGCGTTAAACTTCGAGCCTCAACCCGGGCAGAAGTAGGCGGGCGGCAACCGCCCGCGCACGGGGTCCCTACAACGGTGACGGGCCGCCGAGGCCCGTCACGCAGCTGCGATCGCCATGAAATTTCTGTTCGACCTGTTCCCGATCATCCTGTTTTTCGCCGCCTTCAAGCTATGGGGCATCTTCACGGCCACCGCCGTCGCGATTGTCGCCACGCTCGCCCAGGTCGCCTGGGTGGCGTTCCGCCACAAGAAAGTCGACACGATGCTGTGGGTGAGCCTCGGCGTGATCGTCGTGTTCGGCGGCGCGACCCTCGTGCTGCACGACGAGAAATTCATCCAATGGAAACCCACGGTGCTTTACTGGCTTTTCGCGGTCGGCCTGCTTGCCGCCCGCTATGCATTCGGCAAGAACCTGATCGAGAAAATGATGGGCAAGCAGCTGACGCTGCCGCACCCGGTGTGGGACAAGCTCAACCTCGCCTGGGCGCTGTTCTTCGCCGTGCTCGGCGTGGCCAACCTGTACGTGGTGCACAACTTCACCGAATCGCAGTGGGTCAACTTCAAGCTGTTCGGCACGACGGGCGCGACGATCGTGTTCATCATCCTGCAGAGCCTGTGGCTCGCGAAATACCTGAAGGAAGAATGACATGAGCGACGCTTTCCTGAACGCCTCCCCCGCCGAGCGGATCGCGCTGATCGAGGCGCGCCTCGCGGCCGCGCTCGCGCCCGCCTCGCTCGACGTGCGCGACGACAGCGCACAGCACGCGGGCCACGCGGGCGCCGCCGCGGGCGGCCATTACACGGTAACGATCGTGTCCGCCGCGTTCGCCGGCAAGGCGCGCGTCGCACGCCATCGGCTGGTGTATGATGCGCTCGCCGAGGCGATGCAGCGCGGCATTCACGCGCTCGCGATCGTTGCTTACACCCCCGAAGAATTCAACGTGTCTTCTCATCAAGTCAAATCGTCTCATTAGGAATTCCCGATGATCCTGAAATCCCCCCGCCTGTGGGCCCTGGTGGCCGCCCTCGCAGCCGCTCCGGCTTTCGCCCAGAACATCGCCGTGGTCAACGGCACGCCGATTCCGAAGTCGCGCGCCGACGCGATGGTCGCGCAGCTCGTCCAGCAAGGTCAGCAGGATTCGCCGCAGCTGCAGCAGGCCGTGCGCCAGGAACTCGTCAATCGCGAGATCCTGATGCAGGAAGCGATCCGGGAAGGGATCCCGACCCGCGCCGACGTGAAGGCGCAGATCGTGGTCGCGCAGCAGACCGCCGTGCTGCGCGCGATGATCGAGGATTTCCTGAAGAAGAACCAGCCGACCGACGCCGAGGTGAAGGCGCGCTACGACGACCTCGTGAAGGGCGCGGGCGGCCGCGAGTATCACCTGCACCACATCCTCGTCGACAACGAGCAGCAGGCGAAGGACCTGATCGCGAAGATCAAGGCCGGCGCGAAGTTCGAGGATCTCGCGAAGCAATACTCGAAGGATCCGGGCTCCGCGAAGAACGGCGGCGATCTCGACTGGTCCGATCCGAAGGCCTACGTGCCCGAGTTCGCCTCCGCCGCACAGCAGCTGCAGAAAGGCCAGATGACCAATACCCCGGTGAAGACCCAGTTCGGCTGGCACATCATCCGCGTCGACGACATCCGCAGCATCGCGCCGCCGCCGCTCGAGCAGGTCAAGCAGCAGATCGCTCAGCAGCTGGTCCAGCAGAAGCTGCAGTCGTTCGAGGAAGGCCTGCGCCAGAAGGCGAAGGTCGAGTAAGACTCGCGCCCGTCCGCGTCGCGCGGACAGCAAAAAGCCGCTCCGAGGAGCGGCTTTTTTTATTGGCCTGCGCAGGCCGCCGTCGCGCGCCGCGGCGAACGCGGCGACACGCGACGGCGCGGGTGCGTCAGCCGAGCCAGCGGCGCGCGTTGCGGAACACGCGCAGCCACGGGCTCGCCTCGTCCCAGTCGTCCGGGTGCCAGCTCATCTGCAGCGTGCGGTGCACGCGCTCCATGTGCGGCATCAGCACCGTGAACCGGCCGTCCGCGGTCGTCACCGAGGTCATCCCGTCCGGCGAACCGTTCGGGTTGAACGGATACGCCCCGGTCGCCGCGCCGCGATGGTCGACATAGCGCATCGCGACCGCGACGCGGCTCGCGTCGCCCTGCTGCGAGAAGTCCGCATAACCTTCGCCGTGCGCGACCGCGACCGGGATCCGCGAGCCTTCCATGCCCGCGAAGAAGATCGACGGCGACTGCTGCACCTCGACCAGCGACAGCCGCGCCTCGAACTGCTCGGACTTGTTGCGCGTGAACTTCGGCCAGGCTTCCGCGCCCGGAATCATCGACGC
>NZ_JAAGNW010000061.1:24128-27415 GCF_010645215.1 Burkholderia multivorans
GACGCGATGCTCGACAGCATCTGGCAGCCGTTGCAGATGCCGAGCGCGAAGGTGTCCTGGCGCGCGAAGAAGGCCGCGAACATGTCCGCCAGCTGCGGATTGAAGCGGATCGTCTTCGCCCAGCCCTCGCCCGCGCCCAGCACGTCGCCGTACGAGAAGCCGCCGCAGGCGACCGCGCCCGCGAAGTCCGCCAGCGTCGCGCGGCCGGCGAGCAGGTCGCTCATGTGCACGTCGTGCGCGTCGAAGCCCGCGCGATCGAACGCGTAGGCGGTTTCCAGATGCGAATTGACGCCCTGCTCGCGCAGGATCGCGACGCGCGGCCGCGCGCCCGTGGCGATGAACGGCGCCGCGCTGTCCTCCTGCGCGTCGAACGTCAGCACCGGCGACAGGCCCGGATCCGCGGTGTCGAGCAGCGTGTCGTATTCGGCGTCCGCGCAGGCCGGGTTGTCGCGCAGCCGCGCGATGCGCCAGCTGACCTCGCCCCACGCGCGGCGCAGCTCGGCGCGCGGCGCGTCGTAGATCTTCCTGGCGTCGCGGAACACTTCGATCGCGTCGCGCTCGTTCACGCTGCCGATCACGTGCGAGCAGGCCGACAGCCCGTGCTCGCGCAGCACCGCGAGCACCGCGTCGCGTTCCGCCGCGCGCACCTGCACCACCGCGCCGAGTTCCTCGCTGAACAGCGCGCGCAGCGTGCGGTCGTCACGCCGGCCGCTGGTCTGCTTCGCCCAATCCTTCGCGTCGCCGTAGTCCGACGCGTGATCGGCGTCGAGCGTGAGCATGTCGACGTTGAGCGACACGCCCGCGTGGCCGGCGAACGCCATCTCGCACACGGTCGCCCACAGCCCGCCGTCCGAGCGGTCGTGGTACGCGAGCAGCTTGCCCTGCGCGTTGAGCGCCTGGATCGCCGTGAAGAAGCGCTTCAGGTCTTCCGCGTCGTCGACGTCCGGCGTGTCGTTGCCGACCTGCTGCGTGACCTGCGCGAAGATGCTGCCGCCCAGCCGGTTGCGGCCGCGGCCGAGGTCGATCAGGATCAGCACGCTGTCGCCCGCGTCGGCGACGCGGCGCAGCTGCGGCGTCAGGTGGCGGCGCACGTCCTCGACCGGCGCGAACGCGGAGATGATCAGCGACACCGGCGCGACCACTTCCTTCGCGACGCCCGCCTCGTCCCACTTGGTCTTCATCGACAGGGAATCCTTGCCGACCGGGATGCCGATCCCGAGCGCCGGGCACAGCTCCATGCCGATCGCCTTCACCGTGTCGAACAGCGCGGCGTCCTCGCCCGCGGTGCCGCACGCGGCCATCCAGTTGGCCGACAGCTTCAGCTTGTCCAGCGACGCGATCGGCGCCGCCGCGATGTTGGTGATGGCCTCGCCGACCGCCATGCGGCCCGACGCCGGCGCGCCGATCACGGCGAGCGGCGTGCGCTCGGCCATCGTCATCGCCTCGCCGTGGAAACCGACGTAGTCCATCGCGGTGATCGCGCAGTCCGCGACCGGCACCTGCCACGGGCCGACCAGCTGGTCGCGCACCGAGGTGCCGCCGACCGTGCGGTCGCCGATCGTGATCAGGAACGACTTGCTCGCGACGGTCGGGTGGCGCAGCACGCTCGCGGCGACGTCGGCGAGCGCGATGCCCGTGACCTCGACCGGCGCGCGCTCGACCGCGACGCGCGTCACGTCGCGGTGCATGCGCGGCGGCTTGCCGAGCAGCACTTCCATCGGCATGTCGACCGGGTACGCATGCGCGCCCTGCGCATCGTCGTCGACGAGCTGCAGCTGGCGCACGTCGGTCGCGACGCCCACCACCGCGAACGGGCAGCGCTCGCGCACGCAGATCGCCTCGAAGCGCGCCAGGTCGGCCGGCGCGATCGCCAGCACGTAGCGCTCCTGCGCCTCGTTCGACCAGATCTCGCGCGGCGACAGGCCGCTCTCCTCGAGCTGCACCTTGCGCAGTTCGAAGCGCGCGCCCTTGTCGGCGCCGTCGACGAGCTCGGGGAACGCATTCGACAGGCCGCCCGCGCCGACGTCGTGGATGCTCAGGATCGGGTTCGTGTCGCCGAGCTGCCAGCAGCCGTTGATCACTTCCTGCGCGCGCCGCTCGATTTCCGGGTTGCCGCGCTGCACCGAATCGAAGTCCAGCTCGGCCGTGTTCGCGCCCGTCGCCATCGAGCTGGCCGCGCTGCCGCCCATGCCGATCCGCATCCCCGGGCCGCCGATCTGGATCAGCAGCGAGCCGGCCGGCAGGTCGTGCTTGTGGGTGTGCTGGTCGGAGATGTTGCCGATGCCGCCCGCGATCATGATCGGCTTGTGATAGCCGCGCACCTGGCCGCCGACGTTCTGCTCGTACACGCGGAAATAGCCGCCGAGGTTCGGGCGGCCGAATTCATTGTTGAACGCGGCGCCGCCGAGCGGGCCGTCGATCATGATCTGCAGCGGCGACGCGATGCGGTCCGGGCGGCCGTACTGGCCGTGGGCCGCGTCCGGATTGCGCTCGGCCGGCGGCTGCGCGGCGTCGCGGTCGTTTTCCCAGCCTTCGCGCGCGCCCGGCAGGTCGAGGTTCGACACCGTGAAGCCGACGAGGCCCGCCTTCGGACGCGCGCCGCGCCCCGTCGCGCCCTCGTCGCGGATTTCGCCGCCGGCGCCGGTCGCGGCGCCCGGGAACGGCGAGATCGCGGTCGGGTGGTTGTGCGTCTCCACCTTCATCAGCGTGTGGCTCAGCTCGGTGTGGCGGCCATAGCGCTGAGCCGGGCCGTTCTGCGACGCGCCGCGCGGGAACCAGCGCTCGGCCTGCGCGCCCATCATGATCGAGGAGTTGTCCGAATAGGCGACGATCGTGCCCTGCGGATTCATCTTCTCGGTGTTGCGGATCATCTGGAACAGCGACAGGTTCTGCGCGTCGCCGTCGATCGTCCACTGCGCGTTGAAGATCTTGTGGCGGCAGTGCTCGCTGTTCGCCTGCGCGAACATCATCAGCTCGACGTCGGTCGGGTTGCGTTCGAGGTTGCGGAACGCGTCGACCAGGTAATCGATCTCGTCGGCGGCGAGCGCGAGGCCCAGTTCCACGTTGGCCGCTTCGAGCGCAGCCTGCCCGTTGCCCAGCACGTCGACCGTCGCGAGCGGCTTCGCGGGCAGCTCGTCGAACAGATGGCGCGCATCGTCGCGCGCCGCGATCGCGTTTTCCGTCATGCGGTCGTGCAGCGCCGCGATCACCGCGACGCGCGCATCGGCGGACAGCGCCTTCTTGCCGCCGACGCCGAGCAGGCCGCTCTTGAGCGTGACCGTGAACTC
>NZ_JAAGNW010000061.1:27425-29919 GCF_010645215.1 Burkholderia multivorans
CAGTGCAGCGCGATGTCGGTCGCCTTGCTCGCCCACGGCGACACCGTGCCGAACCGCGGCACCACCACGAAGGTCTCGGTCGCCCCGCGCTCGGCCGCCGGCTCGAACGGCGCGCCGTAGTGCATCAGCGCCTCGACGCGGGCCGCGTCGTCGGCCGACAGCGGCTCATGCGCATTGACGAAGTGCAGGAACTGACCGCGGATCGCGACGATATCGCCGTCGATTTGCTTGAGCGTGTCGAGCAGGCGGGTTTGACGGAAATCGGAGAGGGCCGAAGCGCCGGGAAAACACGAGAAGTGAGCCATGGGCTGGACTGACGTCGAGGAGTCGCGCAAGCTGGCGACGTGGGGCGAAAAGAAGACCGCAATTATACCCGGAAGTGCCGGCCCCCAGACCCGCTTCGCGACGGTGCGCGACCCCGCCCGCGCCGTCGGCGGGTACATTTGGCGCTATCATGCGCGCTGCACCGGGTCGTTCGCGGCCCGCCTCGAAGCTTACCCATCGGGCCGCACGCGCGCCCGTCATCGAATCAAGCATGGATGTCATCGTCATTGGCGGCGGGATCGGCGGCGTCGCCACCGCCTATCAGTTACGCGCGGCCGGCCATCGCGTGTGCGTCGTCGACCGTCACGCGACGGTCGCGCAGGGCGCCACCTACGGCCACGGCGGCGCACTGCTGCCGACACCGCTCGACGTCTGGTTCGGGCCGACCTTCATGCGGCAGCGCCGTGCGCAGAAAAACGGCATCGTCTACAAGCCCGGCCTGAACGGCCCGCTGCGGCGCTTCGTGCGCCGCCTCGGCGAGTTCAGCGAACCGGACGCGTTCGCCGCCCATTACGCGAAGCTGCGGCCGCTCGTCGACGCGTCGCGCGACGCGATCGCGGACATCGAGGCCCGTTTCCAGCTCGACTTCGAACAGAAGAGCGGCGTGCTGCACGTGGTGCGCGACGCGCGCGAATGGACCCACGCGCAGCCCGTGCTCGAGCTGCTGCGCACGCTCGGGATGCCGCACCAGGTGCTGAGCCCCGAGGAATGCGCGGCGCTCGAACCGTCGATGCCGCTCGATCCGCCATTTGCGGGCGGCGTGCTGTTCGAAGGCGAGCGCACCGCGAACTGCCCCCTTTTCGTGAAACTGGTCAAGCAGGTGCTCGACGAGCACGACGTGCAGTTCCGGCTCGGCCGCGCGGTCACCGCGATCCGCACCGACGCCGCGCGCGCGGCCGTCGAACTGGCGCCCGAGCCCGGCGACCCGCGCGCCACGCGCGGCAAGGAGGTCGACGTGATCTCGGCCGATGCGATCGTGGTCGCCGCGGGCGTCGGCAGCCTCGCGCTGCTCGAACGGCTCGGCGTGCATCTGCCGCTCCATCCGGTGCGGCTGCACACGCTGACCGCGCCGATCGCCTACGAGGAGCACGCGCCGCGCCTCGCGATCGTCGATTCGATCAAGCGCATCACGATGACGCGCATGAGCCAGCGGCTCAGGATCGGCGGCGGTGCGGTACTGCAAAGCATGAAGGACACGAGCCGGCCGCTCGCCGAACCGCTGTCGGAAGCGGCGCTCGCGCTGCTCGGCCAGGCCACCCACGACTGGATCCCCGGCGCGGCGCGGATTTCCGCCGCGCGCGCGTGGCAGGGCATCCGGCTGCTGTCGCCGGACGGGCTGCCGGTCGTGGGTCCGACCCCGCATCCACGCGTCTACGTGAATCTGGGCCACGGTCCCGCCGGCTGGGGGCTCGCCTGCGGGTCTGCTAAAGTGGTGGCGGACTATCTCGGCGGCGACGCGCACCGCGTACCGGCCGAGACGCTCGCCGCGCTTCGCGTGGAACGTTTCGCCGCCTGACGCCGGGCGGCCCCTGACCGCCCTCTGCCGCCATGCCGCCCGACTCCCCGCCCGACCTGCCCGTTTCGTCCGTTGCGCCCCTTGCCCCCGCCGATCCGCCGGCCGCGCCGTTGCTGTCGGTCGCGGAACTGCGCGCGCTCGAGACCTGGGCCGACGCCGCGCTGCCGCCGCACACGCTGATGCGGCGCGCGGGCGACGCCGCCGCGCACTGGCTCGCGGCGCGGGTCGGCGACGATCCCCGCCCCGTCTGGTTCGCAGCCGGCCCCGGCAACAACGGCGGCGACGCGCTGATCGCGGCCGCGCAGTTGCAGCGGCTCGGCATCGACACCGAGGTCTGCATGCCGGTCGAGGTGCGCCCCGCCGACGCGCGCTGGGCGCTCGCCTGCGCGCGCGACGCGGGCGTCGCGCTCAGCGAGACGCCGCCCGCCTCGTTCGACGCCTACGGCTGGCTCGTCGACGGGCTGTTCGGCATCGGTCTCGCACGGCCGCTCGACGGCCCGTTCGCCGCGCTCGCCGAACGGCTCGCGGCCCGCGCGCGACGCGACGGCCGGGTGCTCGCGCTCGACACGCCGAGCGGCCTCGACAGCGACACCGGGACGCGCGTGGGCGACGGGCCCGCGGTCGCGGCCACCCACACGCTGTCGTTCATCGCCG
>NZ_JAAGNW010000061.1:29929-31695 GCF_010645215.1 Burkholderia multivorans
CCAAACCGGGGCTCTACATGGGCGAAGGCCGCGATCTCGCCGGCTCGATCGAGGTGGCGGCGCTCGACCTCGACGCGCCGGCCGCGCCCGCGACGCGCCTGAATGCGCCCGAGCTGTTCGCCGATGCGCTGCCCGCACGCGCGTTCGCCTCGCACAAGGGCAGCTACGGCAGCGTCGCCATCGTCGGCGGCGACACCGGGATGGCGGGCGCGCCGATCCTCGCCGCGCGCG
Source organism: Burkholderia multivorans (assembly GCF_010645215.1). GTDB lineage: Bacteria > Pseudomonadota > Gammaproteobacteria > Burkholderiales > Burkholderiaceae > Burkholderia > Burkholderia multivorans_A. The sequence continues at coordinate 30,161 of NZ_JAAGNW010000061.1, forward strand.
CCGCCCTGTATGCGGGCGCGGGCAAGGTGCATGTCGGCTTCGTCGGCGCGGGTGCGCCGGCCTACGATCCGCCGCACCCCGAATTGATGCTGCATCCGGCCGACGCGCTGCCGACCGCCGCGTTGAGCGCGCTCGCGATCGGCTGCGGGCTCGGCACCGGCGTGCACGGCGCGGCGGCGCTGCGCGCGGCGCTCGCGCTCGACCTGCCGCTGCTGCTCGACGCGGACGCCCTGAACCTGATCGCCGCCGACGCCGAGCTGGCCGCGACGCTCGCCGCGCGCGGCCAGGCCGACGGCACGGCCGATGCCCGGGCCGTTGGCGCAGCCGTAGCCGTTGGCGAGGCGATCCTGACGCCCCATCCGCTTGAAGCCGCGCGCCTGCTCGGCACCGACACCGCGACCGTGCAGCGCGACCGCATCGCGGCCGCGCGCGGGCTCGCGCGGCGTTTCGGCGCGGTCGTCGTGCTGAAGGGCGCCGGCACGGTGGTCTGCGCGCCGGACGGCGAGACCACGATCAATCCGACGGGCAGCGCGGCGCTCGCGACGGGCGGCACGGGCGACGTGCTGGGCGGCCTGATCGCCGCGTTCGCCGCGCAGCGGCTGCCGTGCCTCGCGGCCGCGCGCGCCGGGGTCTATCTGCACGGGCTCGCGGCCGACTGTCTCGTCGCGCGCGGCGCGGGCCCCGCCGGGCTGACCGCGGGCGAACTCGCGCCGATGGTGCGCAGCCTGCTCAACCGGCGCTTTTACGCGCACGCGATCGCAGCCGCGCCGCTATACTGACTGGCCCGCCGCGCCGGCGGCCCGCTTGCGCGCCGCCGGCGCGCGACTCCCTTCGATTCCCTGCTTCGCCACGACTGCCATGACGCTGAACACGCTCCCCGCCTGGAACGCCCTGCAATCGCACTATGCCGAGATCCGCGACGCGCACCTGCGCGACTGGTTCGCGCCGGCCAACGATCCCGCCCCGACCCGCGCCGAGCGCTTCACGCTCGCGGGCGGCGGGCTCGCCGCCGATTTCTCGAAGAATCGCATCACCGATGCGACGCTGAGCCTGCTCGTGCAACTGGCCCGCGAGGCGGGGGTCGCAGCGCGCCGCGATGCGATGTTCGCGGGCGAGGTCGTGAACCCGACCGAAGGCCGCGCGGCGCTGCACACCGCGCTGCGCGCGACCGAGCCCGACGCGCCGTTCCACGCGCAGATCGCGGCCGAGCGCGCGAAGATGGCGCGTTTCGCCGACGCGGTGCGCGACGGCGCCTGGACCGGCTACACCGGGCGGCGGATCCGGCACATCGTGAACATCGGCATCGGCGGCTCGGATCTCGGCCCGAAGATGGTCGTCCATGCGCTGCATCACCTCGCCACGCCCGAGATCACCAGCCATTTCGTGTCGAACGTCGACGGCGCCGATCTCGCCCGCGTGCTCGAACAGATCGACGCGGAAGAGACGCTCGCGATCATCGTGTCGAAGACCTTCACGACGCTCGAGACCATGACCAACGCGCGCTCGCTGCGCGACTGGTTCATCGCGAAAGGCTG
>NZ_JAAGNW010000061.1:31705-32162 GCF_010645215.1 Burkholderia multivorans
CGCCGAACAGAACGTATTCGAGATGTGGGACTGGGTCGGCGGCCGCTACTCGCTGTGGTCGGCGGTCGGGCTGTCGATCATGATCGCGATCGGCCCGCGCGGCTTCGACGAGCTGCTTGCCGGCGCGCACGAGATGGACGAGCATTTCCGTCACGCGCCGCTCGAACGGAACCTGCCGGTGCTGCTCGGCATGATCGGGATCTGGTATCGCAACTTCTTCGGCGCGCAAAGCTACCTGGTCGCGCCGTATTCGGAAGCGCTGCACTTCCTGCCCGCGTACCTGCAGCAGCTGGAAATGGAAAGCAACGGCAAGTCGGCGCGCCTCGACGGCGCCTTCGTCGACTACCCGACCTCCGCCGTCACCTGGGGCGAGCCGGGCACCAACGGCCAGCACGCGTTCTTCCAGATGCTGCACCAGGGGCCGACGATCGTGCCGATCGATTTCATCGCGGTGCTG
>NZ_JAAGNW010000061.1:32172-33478 GCF_010645215.1 Burkholderia multivorans
CGGGCGACAAGCCCGAACTGGCGCCGCACCTGACCTTCCCCGGCAACCGGCCGACCACGACGCTGCTCGTCGAGGCCTTGACCGCGCGCGCGCTCGGCGCGCTGATCGCGCTGTACGAGCACAAGGTGCTGGTGCAGGCGTCGGTGTGGAACATCAATCCGTTCGACCAGTGGGGCGTCGAGCTGGGCAAGATCCTCGGCAAGGTCGTGGAAGCCGATCTCGATGCGGCGCAGGCCGATCCGGGCAAGCACGATTCGTCGACTTCCGCGCTGATCGCGCGAGCCCGCGCGGCGCTCAAGCGCTGACGAGCGCCGCTGCGCAAGCTGCGCGGCGCGCCGCGCGAGAGGCCAAGGGACTCAGGTGCCGCTGCGCTGCCGGGATGCGGCCGGCTCGACGAGCCGGCCCGCGTCGAGCGTCACGGTGGCGTCGCAGCGGCGCGCGAGTTCGGGATCGTGCGTGACCAGCACGAGAGTCGCGCCGTACGCGCGATTGAGATCGAACATCAGGTCGATCACCGCATGCCCGGTGGCGGCGTCGAGGCTGCCGGTCGGCTCGTCGGCGAACAGGACCGACGGACGCGTGACGAATGCGCGGGCCAGCGCGACGCGCTGCTGCTCGCCGCCCGACAGCAGTTTCGGGTAATGGCCGGTGCGCGCGCCGAGCCCGACCTGATCGAGCAGTTCGCGGGCCTGCGCCGCCGCCTCGCGCGCGCTCACGCCGCCGCGCAATTCGAGCGGCAGCATCACGTTCTCGAGCGCGGTCAGATGCGGCATCAGCTGGAACGACTGGAACACGAAGCCGACCGCGCCGTTGCGCAGCGCCGCGCGCGCATCCTCGTCGAGCGCGCCGAGTTCGTGGCCGAGCAGGCGAACCGTGCCGTCCGTCGCGCTGTCCAAGCCGGCAAGCAGCCCGAGCAGCGTCGACTTGCCCGATCCGGACGCGCCGACGATCGCGACACTGCTGCCCGGTCGCACCGTCAGGTCGATCCCGTCGAGGATCGTCAGTTCCCCGGCGGCGTCGGCCACGCGTTTCGACACATTGCGGACTTCGATGATCGGATCGGTATTCTTGAGCATGAACAAGACACTTCACTGGAAAGCCGGCGCGTGCGCCGCGTGGCTCGGATGGGCCGTCGTCACGACGGGCGGCGCGCTGGCCGCCACGCCGGACGCGGGAGGCGACGCCGGCAAGCCGGTCGTCGTGGTGCTCGGCGACAGCCTGTCGGCCGAATACGGGCTACCGCGCGACACCGGCTGGGTGGCGCTGATGCGCCAGCGCCTCGCGACGGAACGCATCGATTATAGCG
>NZ_JAAGNW010000062.1:0-885 GCF_010645215.1 Burkholderia multivorans
CCGCACATCGTCGATGCGGCCGGTGAAGACCGTGCGCGCCGCCATGCGGTGCAGCGCGATCTGCTCGCGCTGCGCCTCGGACGGCCCCGCGCCGACCAGCACCACGCGAAAACGCTCGCGCAGGCTGTCGGGCAGGCGGCCCAGCGCCGCGATCAGATCCATCCAGCCTTTTTCCGGCGCGGTGCCGGCGCTGCTGCCCAGCACGATCGCGTCCATGCCGGACGCCCCGAACAGCGCCGCCTTGCGCCAACGGATCTCGTCGCGCCCGGGCTGCGCCCGAGCCGGAACCCGCACGCCGTGCTTGACGACCGTGACGTCGCCGTACGGCGAACGCCGTTTCAGCATGCTCGCCACGTAATCGCTGACGGCGATGGTGTGTGTCGTCGCGAGGCGCGCGCGCAGCAGGTTGCCGAAGCTGTCGGCGCGAAAAGTGTTGTGCTTGGTGAACACGACGGCCGGCCGATGCCGGCAGCCGAGCAGGGCCAGCATCACCTGCCGGTGATCAGCAGAGCCGTTGACATGCACGACATCGAAGCGCTCCGTGGTGATCAGCTTGCGCAGCCGGAGAATTTCGGGGAGCAGCCGATACCAGCGCGGCTTGAATTCCATGTCGAAGATCGCCACGTCCGGGCTCGCCCGCAACAGACGCGACAGGCGGCTCCCCGCAGGCGACGCAACGGTCACCCGATGCTGCCGGCTCATCTCGGCGGCCAGGTCGCGGACATAGGTATCCTGCCCGCCCCCGAACTCGCCATGGAAGTTGGTATAGAGAATGTTCATCACGGTGCTGCGCTTCCTCTTCCGCTTGCTTGGCAGGATTACTGATCAAGCAAGCGGATCCACATACTTGGAACGACGGCTCGAACGCAGTGATGCGTCCTCGAT
>NZ_JAAGNW010000062.1:895-11643 GCF_010645215.1 Burkholderia multivorans
CCAAATAGTGTCGATGTCTGCGCCTCTTTGTGACGATATGTGGCGATCTGTGTCTCGGGGGGACGATGGGGGGCGACAGGGCCGCGCGGACATGGCCGCACGTGTTTTTTTCTGGCGGATGTGTCGCTTTCGCCATTCGGCATGCATCGGCGGGCCACGATTTCCGCACGCTGCCTCATGACTTGCGGGGCTTGGCATGGCGAATGGAGCCGGACGCACGCCGGCGGCCTCCTCGCGGCGGTTGCAGAGGTTCGAGTGATCGAACGGGGGAATGTTGGCATCGGGCGCTTCGGCAGCGTCGGTTCTCCTTGCGATCGCGCGAACCATCTGCCGCGACGACGAACCACGCACCGCAGCCTCGCCTATCGCGCAGCAGCTTTCGGCCCGTAACCTGTTTAGTCGACTCGCACGCGCGTTTCGTCGCGAGCCGCCGACCCACCCCACGCAGTTCCCCGCTCACGCCAGCCGCTCCATGAATCGACGCGCGCGGCAGGCTTCGCCTGCCCAGCCTCAACTTCGGATTCCGTCCGGGCCGATCGAACGCCTTGCCTAACATCAGTTCACCGAAGCACTGCCGTTCACCCAGCGCCTCAGCCCCTTCAATGTTCATCGAGCATCGAGGCGTTATCCAAACCGTCCTTTTCTTGAGCACGTTCATGAAGGTCACATCGCAATCGCTGCATCCGATACAGGAGGCCGGCCCTTCGGCCGAGGCTTCGCCAACCAAACCGTCGCCCGCGCGCGGCCGCTCTTCCACCACGCTGAACGGCTTGCCGGCGCGCCATCCTTCCGTCACCCACGCCGCACCCGCGCCGCACGCCGGATTGCCGAAGGCATCCGGGTACGCCGAAGCGCCGCTCACATTGGGGCGCGACGCGCTCGCGATCCCGCCGGGCGCGCACTTCGACGCGGAAGCGGGGCTGGGCCGGCATCCGGGCGGCGAACGGCTGCAGACCGTCGCGTTCGTCAAGCCGGGCAGCGGCGAGCCGCCCGCGACCCTCGTCGGCATCGCGCATCCCGATGGACACAGTTTCGAGGTCTTCGACCAGAACACCCGCCGGGACATCGGCCGCCTGCGGCTCGTCTCGTCGTCCGACGGCGGCAAGGTCGCCGTCGATGCGAACGCGGCGGGCCTGAAGGGCGGAGCGCTGAACCGGGGTCCGGAGACGTTCAGCCGCAGCCGCACGTCCGCGACCGGCTACCGCCTGGAAAACGGCCTGGCCTGCGACCGCGACGGCCACGCCACGATGGCGGCCAGCCGCTCCTCGGCGACCGGGTATCGAACCCTGGACGGCCTCGCATGCGATCGCGACGGCCACGCGCGGATGGCGACCAGCCGCTTCTCGGTGACGGGTTTCAAGACCCTTGACGGCCTCGCCTGCGATCGCGACGGCTACCCCGCGCTCAAGCCGAGCGGCACGTCGGTGACGGGGTACAAGACCCTCGACGGGCTCGCCTGCGACGCCAACGGCCAGGCCGTGATGACGAAGAGCCGCGCCTCGGTGACGGGCTTCAAGACCCACGACGGGCTCGCCTGCGACGCCGACGGCCGCACCGTGATGGCGACCAGCACGACGTCGGTGACGGGTTTCAAGACCCATGACGGGCTCGCCTGCGACGCCAACGGCCGCACCGTGATGGCGGCCAGCCGCGCGTCCGTGACGGGCTTCAAGACCCACGACGGGCTCGCCTGCGACGCCAACGGCCGCGCCGTGATGGCGACCAGCCGCTTCGCCGTGACGGGCTTCAAGACCCCCGACGGGCTCGCCTGCGATGGCAACGGCCGCGCCGTGATGTCGACCAGCCAGGCGGCGGTGACGGGCTTCAAGACCCTCGACGGGCTCGCCTGCGACGCCAACGGCCGCGCCGTGATGGCGACCAGCCGCTTCGCCGTGACGGGCTTCAAGACCCTCGACGGGCTCGCCTGCGACACCAATGGCCGCGCCGTGGTGTCGTCCAGCCATTCGTCGGTCAGCGGTTTCAAGACGCTCGACGGCGTCGCCTGCGATCGCGACGGCCGCGAGACGATCTCGCGCAGCACCTCGTCGTTCACGGGCTTCCGCGACGCCGGCGACCTGCCCTGCGACGCGAGCGGGCACGCGCAGATCGCGCGCGCCTCCGATTCGCCGAGCGGCTTCGTGCGTCTGCGCGGCGGCGATCCGTGCAATGGCAACGGCCATCTCATCCGCGGGCTCTCCAAGGACGACCTCGACCCGTTCCTGACCAAGCGCCTGCCCGCCGCGCCCGCGCCGGCCGGGGCGCGCTACCAGAAGCAGTCGGGAATGATGGCGCAATACGCGGGCGAGGACACCTCGCGCCAGCTGTGGGGCACGACGGTGCGCTATCTTTCGTCGTCGGAGCGTGCGCAGCTGGAATTGACCGTCGATCACAAGGGCCTCCTGCGCACGCCCGACGGCAAGCGCTTCGACACGCGTCACGGGAGCCCCGGCGGCGACGAGGGCCACGCCATTTTCGCGATGGACCACAACGGCCGGATCTTCGCCTCGCTCAATCCCGTAGTCGGGAAATTCCATCACTCGTCGTTCCTGGGCGGGCAACCGGTTGCCGGCGCGGGTACGCTGAAGGTGACGAACGGCCATCTCGACGAAGTGACGCGACGCAGCGGCCACTACCGGCCGACCGTCGGACAGCACAAGCAGGTCGTCGACAACTTCGAGCGCCTCGGCGTCGATCACTTCATCTCTTCCACTTCAATCTGACCATGACCACTTTCGAACACGCCCCGTCGTTCCTGCGCATCCCCGTCGCCATGATGGACAGCCGGCGCGAGCCGCTGTCGTTCGCCGGCCTCGGCGCGGACGAAGCCGCACGCATCCTCGCGAACTACGAGCCCGCCGAACAGGAAGGCATTCGCGATGCGCTCGCGTTCGCGGAGCGTCACCCGGACTACGACTTTGCCGCGCTCATCCCCGGCATTCCCTACTCGAATGCGCAGATCCATACGTTTCTGTGCAGGCTGAGTCGTTCCTTATTTCCTTCCGGAGAGGCTTCATGAATCGCTTCAATCCAATCGGGACCTCGGGCTCGCGACACGCCGGGGCAGCCGAATCGCGGGAGCAGGGCTCCTCGCAGCAGCAATCGAATTCGGCCCGGGCGCGCCGCAACGTGCGCGGCCCGGGCAGCGGGTTCGACGGGCTCAACAGCCGCGGCGCGGCGTCGGCTTCGGCGCCGAGCGCCGACCTCAACGATGTGATGGCCCGGTTTCAGACGCATGCGCGCGGCTATCTCGCCCGGCGGGAGATCGCGGTGAGTTCGCGCGACGGCGTCGTGCATGTCGACGTCCACGGCGGTCCGGAGACCTTCGCCAAGATCGGCCTGGAGAATCTGTCGGGCGCGTTTCCGAAGACGCTTCACTACAAGGCGATGGATGCGTCCAAATTCCACGTCGACGTCGTGGGCGGCGATCAGATCCGCCGGCCGATGGAGATGGAGCCGCATGAAATCAGATCGGAACTGCTGGGCGCGCCTCAGACGGCGGATGCACGCGTAAACGTGATGCAGAACGGGAGCTTCTATAACGCGGGCCGGCAGGTCGACGAACGCTTTCCCAGCGCCACCGCGCTCGGCAATAACAAGACCCTGGAGCGGCGCGAGCTGACGCCGCTGCGCACCCCGTCCGAATACCGGGATGTCATGGAGGACATCGATTTCGGCGCGTCTCGCCTGAAGAGCGGGCCCGTGCTCTCGCGCGGCGGCGTGCAGCAGTTCACCCGGCGCGAGATGAACGAGCCGCGCTTCCAGTTCGACCCGAGGCACGGCCGCAAGATGTTCGACCACGCCAACCAGCCGAATCCCCGCTCGGCCGTCAGCCTGCCCGCACGCGTCGGTTACGGGACGAACAGCATCCCGTCCGAGCAGGGATCCGGTCCGGCGCATAGTGCGAAGTGGGATGCGGTGCGCATGGTGTCCTTCACGGCGACCACGCGCGGGTCCCACAGCGACGGCGTGACGATGGCCGATCTCGCGAAGGCGATGACCAAGTTCGATCGGCACAACGCATCGTACTCGCAGAGCCGCCCGTCGCGCGCCATCAATCTCGACGGCGGCGGATCGCTGTACAACGGCCAGATCAACTACCGGAACGAGATCAGCGAAGTGCCCGTGCCCGGTTCGCACAACGGGGCGCCGAACTACATCGTGGCGACGTCGAAGCAGAAGGTGAGGTAATACGGGAGGGCCGGCTGCGGATTGGCGTGACGCCCGTCATGGCAGCCGGCGTGTGATTTCGCCTGACACTGGATTGTCACGACGCCGAGGTCGTCGGCGCAGGTCGGTGGGCGACGGACGGGCGCGTCGACTGCGTCAGAGAGAAGATCGGCGGCTTATCCGCGGCGACGGGCGAGCCCCGCCAGATCGCGTGCGACTTCATCGAGCACGGCATCCCACTGCGCGAATGCCCGCTGCCGATACAGCACGGTGCTTGGATACCAGAGGCTGTCGCGCCGTTCGAGCAGCCACGGCCAATGCGGATTGACGTCGAGCAGCACCCAGGTGCGTTGGCCGAGTGCGCCGCTCAGATGCGCGACCGATGTGCAAATCGTGATGACGAGATCGAGTTCGGCAATGAATGCCGCCGTGTCGTCGAAGCTTGCAAACCCGGCGGTGTAATCGACCATCGTCAAGCCGGCTGCCCGCGCAGCCGAGACGTCGTTCGCCGCGCCGGGCTGCAGTGAATAGAACGCCACGCCGTCGATGCCGCTCAGCTTGTCGGCATAACGCTCCCAGCCCACGCGACGGAACGGGTTGCGTTGATGGCTGGCGTTGCCGGTCCATACCAGTCCGACCTTGAGACGCTTTTCGCCCGCGAGACGGGCGCGCCATGCGGCGCTCGCTGCGGTGTCCGGCCGCAGATAGGGGACCGTGGACGCGAGCGTCTCGTCGTGCACGCCCAGCACGTGCGGAAGACTGAGCAGCGGAATCTCGTAGTCGAACGGCGGCAGCGAGTCGACGCCGCCGCCCGCCGTGTAGCCGTCGATATGCTCGCCGAGGCTGCGCAGCAGCAGTGCGCCCATCTGCGGAAACGAATTCCAGATGACGTGACCGCCTTCCCGATGCACACGGGCCGCCAGCATCGGGATGTAGCGGCAGAACTGCATCAGATCGCCCATCCCCTGCTCGCCCCAGACGAGCACGGTCTTGCCGGCAAGCGGTTCCCCCTGCCACTGCGGCCTGGGAAATACGGGACGGGCGCCGCGCAGTTCGGCGGATCCCTCCCAGCGGGCTTCATGCGCGGGCCAGCCGGCAGCATAGTTGCCGCGTATCAGATACAACAACGCCAGATTCGAGCGCATCGCAGGTTCGCATGGAGACCGCTCGCATGCGGCCTCTGCATACTGCTCGGCCTCGTCCCACCGCTGCGCCTCCCTGAGCACGAGCGCAAGGTTGTTCAGCGCCTGTGCATTGTCGGGCGCCAGTTTCACGGCTCGAAACCCTGCGTCCAGCGCTCCGTCGAGATCCAGGCGATCGCGCCTTGCCGTGACAAGATTGATCCACGTGAGACTGTCCGACGGATTGGACTCGGCAGCGCTCTCGAGCAATGCGAACGCCTCGTCGGGATCGCCGCCGGAAACCCGGAGCGCAGCGGCAAGGTTGTTCTTGAGTAATGGAAAGTCAGGATCGATCGTCATCGCGTGGCGGTAGTGCGCCAGGGCGTCGCGGTGACGGTTCGCCAGTTGCAGCGCATACCCGAGATGAAACCGGGCGGCGGCATCGTCCGGTCGAAGCCTGACCACCGCGTCGGCCAGCATGATGGCGTCCGCGTATTGCCGCTGCTCGATCAACGCAAGCCCGAGCGCGGCAAGCGAATCGTCGCCGACGCCGTGGAGGTGCGCGGCGGCTTGCAGCCAAATCGATCGAGCCTCCGATCGCCCGTCCTCCCGCGCTGCCGCGGCGTGACGCAGGAACGACAGGAATGGTCGCAACAGGGCCGGTGTCGCAATGAATGTCGCGTTGGACGTCATACCGTCGAAGTGATCTGAACTCATGGATGTGGAGATTCGTTGCCGATCGACCGGATCTAGTGTTCAGCCAAGGGGTGAGCCGTTGCGTCCATGATTTCCTCACAGCCTTCCGGCGTCAAATCCAACTCCTGCGGCACGCCAACCATATTGAAAGAACACACGTGCGCGTAACGGTTGTCGGCGTTGGCCCGGAAATTTTGCGGATTGAAGAGCGGACTGACGTGCCACCACAACCGGTAACCCTGCCGCCACAAGTAGTCGATCAGTGAAGGGGATCGGGCGACCCGATCATTCTCGACATACAACATGGGCCGGTGGTGCGCGAGCGTCTCCGCAGCCCCCTGCAACACCTGCAATTCATATCCTTCGACATCCACCTTGATGAGGCGGACATTGCGTCCGACCATCCAGTCGTCAAGCCGGACGCAGGGCACCTGGATACCCTCCGTCATCACATCGGCCTGGACCGACACGCAGCCGAAGTTGCCCGGGCGCCGGTAATCCTGATGCCCGAACCAGACCATGCCCGCCTGAGCCGCGCAAGCGAAAGGCCAGGCCGTCACGTTGTCGAGGGCGTTCAGCGCCAGATTTGCACACAGGTTCTGGAACACGAACGGCTGCGGTTCAAAGGCAAGGACATCGGCACCTGCTGCCTTGGCGGCTTTGGCCAGCGCGACGGTCTGGCTGCCGATGTTGGCGCCGACCTCCACGATCGTGCCGGGACGGTCGATCCACCGCTGAAGGAACTGCGTTTCCAGCTCGCAGTATTCGCCGTATTCGATCAACGCTTGACCGATGAATACATCGAAGCGGTTCGCAAGCATCGTCCCATGGCGCGTGTCGACGAGCACATAGGGTTCTGCGGCTTGTAACATTCGGCTACCTGCACTGGGATGAAAAAAATCGCTGACGACGTGGCCACGGAAAATGTCATCGATCACCTCTCGGAGTCGACAGGAGGGGTTGACCGGTCCGGCATGCACTCAACGCCCCGTCTCATCACTCGCCGCTCGATCCTGCTCATTCCGAAGATACCGGCGCAGAGTTCGAACATGAACACAAAGGATGTCCGCCACTTCCGACTCCGGGTAGGTGGTCAAGAGTACTTTCGCCCGAAACTGATCTTCCACGGACAGCGCGTAGGGACGTCCGAGCTTGCTGCCGCGAAGTCTTGCGCTCGTTAACCCGGCTCGGGTCCGTTCACTGATCAATGCGCGCTCGAACTCTGCCAACGCGCCAATCATGTGGAACGTGAAGCGACCGATCGGAGAGCGCGTATCGATGCACTCCGTGAGCGACACAAACTCAACACCGGCGTCGGCAAGCTGCCCGATCACCGCGATCAGATGGCTGAGCGAGCGCCCCAGCCGATCAAGACGCCAGACGACCAGCGTGCTGCCTTCCGACGACGCCTCGAGCGCCTCCTTGAGTCCAGGCCGGTCAAAGCAAACACCGGAAATTCCCTGATCGGAAAAAATGACATCGCACCCATACGCTTGCAAAGCCGAGATCTGGAGATCCAGATGCTGCTCTTCCGTTGAAACACGCGCATAGCCGACCTTCATGACTCCTCCCAACTCAATCAATGGAGAGACGTCTCTCAGGTCCCCGGCGCATAAGTGCGACTTGACGCATATTCCATCCGATTCGGCGGCTCACCCGCCAACGGAATCATCAGACCAGTCACAATGTAATTTTTCCATCGTGCGTCACATTTATCCTATATTAAAATAATTGTAATATTGAATTAAAGTGTCAATATTTGACCAGTACAAACCATATGTTCGAATCAAGCAGACAAATAATAACCAATCAATAAATCAGCCCCTGCTCTCTAAAATTTTTCTTCGCTTTATCAAGCTTTCTTCAGAATCGTTTTTCTCCCGCCCTCAGTAAGGTCCGCCGCGCCTCGTCCCTCCTCCGGGTCTCCCGCTACAGCGCCGATGGACAACGCAGCAAGCCGAGCCCGATGCATCAGAAGCATCACCCATTGCGCAATCAAGGTTTGATCGGTACTGAGGAACAGCGGACGCTCGACCCACTCGATCGCAGCGCCTTCAGCGGTCCCAACCTCGAAGATACGCAGCGCCTCGCATTCACTCGTGCCCATCCGGAGCAACTCCGCATAGGAATGCACCTCGCTGAAATCGATGGCGCCAGCCTGATCCGGGGCCAGGTATGCCAGGTTTCCAAGAACGGAAGAGAGTCGACTCCGAGCAGCCTCATAATCCTCGGCGTGCACATAAACCGTGACGGGACCATCGGGTGATTCCCATACCGCCCGATACAGGGTTTTCCTGCAATATGCGCTGATTTTGATAAGGAATGTATTTTCTATTTCTTTGGTCATTTATCTTTTTTTACAAATTTACAGAAGTCCGCTTCAATGAACTATTCATCCTCCTGATGAATCAGGAAGCGCTTGAGATCCTGCCCGACCAGCCAGCTGGGCATGCGCCCCCGGCCTGACCAGGTCGCACCTGTATCGGGATTCCAGTATTTCGGTTCGATCCGACTGCCCACACGCCGCCCCGGCCGACGGCCCAACAGCATGTCCTGAATGTCCACGCCGTTCTCCGCCAGCAATGCCATGACCCGCTGGGCCATCAGTTGCGCCTCCTGTTCCCTGGCGATCTCGATCTCCTGCTTCAGCTTCTCGAACTGTTCCAACAACTCTCTATAGGTTTTCATCTCGCATCCCTCGGTGGCCTCCCCCATCCCCATATTTCCCATTGGTTCTTTTCCCCCTTATGCGTCTCCCAGACGATTCGTCACTGCGCGGCGCCCCAACGGTATTGCGCCTGTCTGCGCACGATCAGGCACGCCGGCGGCGCATCGACCAGCGTGACCGTCTCGCGGGGCCGGCTCGGCTCGGTATAGATCGTCACCGCCTTCACGAGCGGCGTCGCGCGATAGCCGGGCAGTTCCGAGTGCGCAACCTCCTTGCACGGCATCGGCGCGCTCGAGATCCGCTCGACCAGGATCGTGCAGCCGCCGTTCGGCGCCGGCACGGTAGCCAGCGACAACACCGCCGACGCATTTGCGTACTCCAGCCCCGACAGGGCGAACAGCGGTTCGCCGTCCGGATCGCCGCGATCCCAGTCGAGCGCGACATCGGCATGTCGCGTATTCGCGAACATGCGGCTCGACACCTGATCCACGGCCGAATAGCATCGCCGGACGCCGACGGCCTGCGCCGCCTTCGCCAGCACCGTGGCGGCCGGCGGATTCGCGGGCGGCAGCGTCGATTCGGGCTCGCCCGCGTGGGTCGGGATCGGCAGGGCGAACCAGGCTGCCCACCAGGCGTTCGCGAAGACCAGTACCAGCCGATGCGGGTGCAATCGGCGCCCCCCGTTCTTCCGAGTCATCAATGGCAGCCTCCTCGGGCATCGTGATAGAGCCTCTCGATCGCGGCGCCATAGGCCTCCACATTCGGCGAGGCGGTCGGATCCAGCGTAGCCAGCAAGTCGCGAACGTTCGCCAGGTAGCTGTCCAATTCGAGATCGTGTTCGGCGAACGCGCGACGCAACGCCAATGCGCCGTCCTCGCAGTCGGACGCCATGTAGCGGTATCCGCACGAACCCAGCAGATCCGAGCAATGGATCAGCGGGTACCCTCCGTAGAGAATCTCGTAGTAGGCGTAGTCCTCGACGCAGGGGCCCTGATGCGACACGACTGCGTCCGCATGACGCGCCAATATCTCCTCCACCGGCTGGCCCGGCTCAAAAACCAGGATGCCGTGACGACTCAGATCCAGATTCCCGGCGAATCCAGGGGATCGGCAAGCTTCGCCGAACGATGGCGCGCCGTAGACATGCAAACTGTCGATGAAGCGCGGATCCTGCCGATGAGCGAGATCGGCCACCAGCATCGGCACGTACGGCGTCTCGTCGAGCCTGCGGCCCGGCTCCAGGATCGCCAGACGCCAGTGCCCGCGGCCCGGCCGATAGTGAAACGCTTCGCCCTCGCCGAACGCCGGCGAAGCGCTTTCCAACCATTCCGGACTCCATAGCATGGGCACCGTGGTGACCGGGACGCGCAACTCGGCCTCGAAGTAGCGACGGCAGGAATGTTCCATCCCGCGCGGCGCCCAGATGGCGTCGTACGACGCGCCCGACGCCAGCAGGCCATCCGGAAACCTCGGCACCGCACCGTCCGCCTCGATCTTGCAGCCGGCGACGGACGCCAACCCGACGACACGCCCACCCCGCCCCTGGAATGCGCGTATCCAGGCAGGCGTCAGTTGCCCGCTCAGCTCGATCACGATATCGAGCGAGCCCCGAGCCGTAGCCAGGTCGAGCAGCGGTTCCGCGGACTCATCGCATGCGTCGCCGGTTCCGCCGCCAATCAGCCAAACCTCCTCGATCGCCGGCGCCAACGTCAGCAGCCTCGCAATGAACCGGCCGTGCTGGCGTATACGCATCCGGGCTACCGATTCATCGGCATCGCCGGATGGGACGACGACGCCGACCTTCACATACCTGGGAGAATTCATTACGCTCCCCCGGAGTGGTTGCCGCTCGCCTGCAGCAAGCGTGCCGCATAAGCCGCGCAATTTCGCGGCGCCTCGGGGTCGAGGCGCTGCAGGAAAGCGCGCGTGCGCCGCAGATACGCGTCGCACCGACAGTCGTGATGATGCGCGGCCTCCAACAGGCAAGCCGCGCCTTCGGCAAAATCTGCGTCGGGGTAGTAATAGCCCACGTCCATCAACCACCGGCGATTGTGAACGAGCGGATAGCCGGCGTTGAGCGCACCGAGCAGGACATC
>NZ_JAAGNW010000062.1:11653-30222 GCF_010645215.1 Burkholderia multivorans
GATGCGTTCGCAGCAGTCGTGATGCGAAACCAGCGCATCCGCATAACGCCCCATGAATCCCACGAATTCGCGCTCGGGATGCAGGCAGATCTTGTCCCGGTGATAGAGGTCGAGAGACTGCATGAACGATGCGCCACGGGAGCCGTTCCCGAGTTCGATCCCATTGACGACATGCATTTCGTCAACCGCATCCGGGTCAGCCGCGCAGGCCAATTCGCAGATCAGCATCGCGGCGGCACATGCCTCGGGATGCATGGCTCCGGAGCGGAAAATGGCGACCCGCAGCGATCGCGCCGCCTCGCGCCGCGACGGGATCGGTGCCGATTCAAAACCAGACTGATCGGCCTCGACGAGAGATCGTTCTCCGATGTGAAGCGCGCACCACAATGGGGGTACCGCGTGCACGGCGCAGCGGTGCCAGGCCATGAGCATCGACATCGCCGGCAGATCGTCGGGCAGCACCCAGATTTCATCGTACCGCTTCACGGTGAGGGTATCCGGCCTCACCCCGGACAACGAAACGCTCGGCGCCTCGCGATCGAACAACACCCGCTTCTTGCCGAGTGCGCCGAGATAATCGAGCCATTCCGCTTCCAGCCCGCCCGTCATGTCGATCACGAAATCGACCAGATTCGTCGCGTGCCGCGGCGGCAGCATGATCAGGCCGATCGCAGCGCGTTGATCGTCGTCCAGCAGATGAGCCTGATCGCCGCCGCACAGCAGCACGACATCCTTTACGAACAACAGCTTGCGCAGCAGCTTTGCCAGCACGACCACAAGCTCGACGAGGCCACTGTTCCAGGCAGGCCGTCCCGCACGCGCCACGACGGAGATACCGACTCGCATCACCTTATTGCCCGCTCTTTCGAGCGCTCCCGTCACATTCACACAGCGTCATCCCGATCCCTTGATCTACCGCTTCCAACCTGTCGGGTTCCATTTCGCCGCCACCGACACGGCGACTCGGAAAACCGGGCAACTGAAAAAAAGGGCCGACACCGGGGAATGACGGCCCTGCCACGAAAATCCCGCTCATCGGACGAACAGGCCGAGGAAGATGTTCGTCACGCAACGAGCAACCGACTCCCGGTGAAACGCTACCTGGTGCTACTTGTTTCCTGCTTATTTCCTGTCGATATCGAGCAAGACGTCAACCCGTCGATTGCTCGCCCGTCCGGCGGCCGTCGCATTCGAGTCGACCGGACCGGCCTTGCCGTAACCGCGACCGGCGAACTTGCCGGCCCTCAACCCGTGGTCCTGCAGGTAGCCCAGCACCGTTTGGGCGCGACGCTCCGACAGATCCAGGTTATAAGCGTCGGAGCCGACCGAATCGGTATAGCCGTTGACCGTCACCATCCTGATCGGGACGCCGCGCGCCTCGTCGATCAGTTGATCCAGCCGCGCGCGCGCGGCCGGCGTCAGGCTGGCCTGCGCCGTGTCGAAGTTGGTATCGGCGCTCAGCGTCGTGACGGCCGGCGGCATCGGCACGACGGCCGCCGGCGGAACGGGCGCGGGCGTTGCCGCCTGCGGCGCGCCGCACTGGAACAGCAGGTTCCGGTCGTCCGTCTGGCCGCCCGACGTGGCGCCCAGCAAGGACTGGCCCTCCAGCACCCTGACGGGCTGATCCTTGCAGATCGACTGAGCTTCCTTGCGGCACGTACCGGCACCTTCCAGCAAGCCGTAGCACGTGACGCGATACGCCTGCGCGCCGTTCGGCATCGACACCGAGTAAGTGGTATGCATCGGGCCCGATGAAGTCGTGCACGCTGCGAGCGCCACGACGCTCAGCAGCATCGCTTGTTTTGCGTTGAACATGATGTCCCTCTTCCTGTCTTTGACGATTCGACCCGCATCCGGATGACGGTGAAGTGCGGCGCGTCCGGACCGATCCGCATCCGGACGCGCCGCGCATCACCACTGGTAACCCGCGCCGATGCCGTACGTGTAGCCGGCGCTGCTGCCGCTCACCCCGCCCTTCAGCTTGAGGTTGTCCGTCAGGCGCGCGGTGAAGCCGATCGCCACGGCGCTGTAGCCCTGGTAGCTGCCGCCGCCGATCCCCACCGCGATCGTCTTGCCGGCGTCCACTTCGGGGATCATCGTCAAAGCGGTCGCCGCCGCGATACCCGAGTACGCCGTGCGCGCGACGTTGTTCACGGTCGTTTGCAGCGCGCCCAGCTGGGACACGTTCACCGCGTCGGTCGGGTTCACGCCGGCCGCGACATTGGTGATGCGTCGTTCGCTGCCCGGCGCACCGACCGACACGGTATTGGCCACATTCGCCACCGAGTTCGCACCGATCGCCACCGCGCCGGCCGCCGAGGCGGTTGCGCCCTGGCCGATCGCCGTGCCGCTCGCGGCGGACACCACCGCGCTCGCGCCGATCACCGTGCCGCCGGCCGAGTTCGCGCTCGCGCCGTTGCCGACGGCCACGCCGTTCGCGCCGGAAGCGGCGGCGTTCGTACCGACGGCCAGGGCGTTGAGGCCCGTCGCACCGTCGTTGCCGTAGTTCCCTTGCTGCGCGCCGTTGTCGTTCACGCTGTAGTAGTGGCTGCTGGGCCCGGTCGACACGGTCGAGGTCGACAACCTGCTGATGGACGTCGACAGCGACGTGAGCTGCAAGCTGTCGGTGCTCTGGCTCGTCGACAGGCTGCTGATCGCCTGGGTCGCCGAATAGAGCTGCGAACCGTTGATCGCGTCCGTGCTCGACGAGCTCACCTGGCCCGCCGCGACATTCGTGACCTGCCGCTCCGCGCCCGGCGCCCCCACACTCACCACGCTCGTCGGCGTAGTCCCGGCGAAGGTGTAGGTGACGCCGCCGATCGTCGTGCTGGCGGTCGGATTGGCGGCGGCCGTCGTCGAGCCGAAGCCCAGGGCCACGTCGCCGGCGTTGTTCGCCACCGCGTTCGGGCCGATCGCGACGCTGTTCGTACCCAGCGCCTGGCTGTCGGGCAGCGTCGAGTTCGCGTGGAAGTACTTGATGCCCGCACCGTTGGTGATGTTGCTCACGGTGTTGCCGAGCGAGTCGACCGCCTGATCGGTGGCGTACAGTTGCGAACCGTTGACCGCATCGGTGCTCGTCGCGCTCAGCCGGCCCGCGGCGACGTTCGTGATCTGGCGTTCCGCGCCGGGCGCGCCCACGCTCACCACGCTCGCCGGGGTCGTGCCGGCCAACGCGTAGGTCGTGCCGTTGATCGTCGAGGTCGCCGTCGGATTCGCTGCCGCGGTCACCGAGTTGGAACCCAGCGCGACGTCGTTCGGGTTGTTCGCCACCGCGCCGGAACCCATCGCGACCGAACCCGCGCCGTTGGCCGTCGAGGTGTTGCCCAGCGCCACCGAACCCTGGCCGTTCGCCGTGTTCGCATTGCCCAGCGCCACCGCGCCCTGGCCGTTCGAGGTGTTATTCGCACCCATCGCGATCGCGCCGGTGCCGGTTGCGGTGTTCGGATCGCCGATCGCCACCGCGCCGTCGCCGTTCGCCGTATTGCCCACGCCGATCGACACGGCCTGGCCGCCCGTCGCCGTCGCGTTCTGGCCGATCGCGACCGCGCCGCCGGAGTTCGCATTGGCGCCGTCGCCGACCGCCACCGCGCTCGCGCCCGCCGCCGTCGCGTTCGTACCCGCCGCCAGCGCGTTGATGCCCGTCGCGCCGTTGTTGGCGTAGTTGCCTTGCTGCGTGCCGTTGTCGTTCACGCTGTAGTAGTGCGTCTTCGCCGCGTTGATGGCGGTCGAAGTCGAGGTGGACAGCGAGGTGATCGAGCTGTTCGCGGTCGACAGGCCGGTCGAGAGTGAACCGATGCCCGTCGAGGTCGAGGTCGACAACGACGCCACCGTGCTGTTGGTGGTGGACAAGCCCGTCGACAGCGAGCCGATCGAGCTGGTTGCGGTCGACAGACCGGTCGAGGTGGAGGTCGACAGCGAGGCGACGTTGCTGTTCGTCGTGGACAAGCCCGTCGACAACGAACCGATCGAGCTGGTCGCCGTCGACAGACCGGTCGACGCCGACGTCGACAGGCTGTTGATCGCCGTGTTGGTCGCGAACAGTTGCGAGCCGTTGATCGCGTCCGTGCTCGTCGCCGTCACCTGACCTGCCGCCACGTTCGTCACCTGACGTTCCGCACCCGGTGCGCCCACGCTCACCACGCTCGCCGGCGTCGTACCCGCATAGTTGTACGTCACGCCGCCGATCGTGCCCGTCGCCGTCGGGTTCGACGCCGCCGTCACCGAGTTGGAACCCAGCGCCACGCTGTTCGCGTTGCTTGCCACCGCGTTCTGACCCAGTGCGACCGCTCCTGCGCCGCTGGCGTTCGAGCCGTCACCCACCGCGACTGCGCTCGCGCCTGCTGCCGTGGCATTCGTGCCCGCCGCCAGGGCGTTGATGCCCGTCGCGCCATCGTTGGCGTAGTTGCCTTGTTGCGTGCCGTTGTCGTTCACGCTGTAGTAGTGCGTCTTCGCCGCATTGATTGCAGTCGAGGTCGACGTCGACAACGATGTGATCGAGCTGGTTGCCGTAGACAGACCCGTCGACGTAGACGTCGACAGCGAGGCCACGTTGCTGTCCGTCGTGGACAGGCCCGTCGACAGCGACGTGATGCCCGTGGAGGTCGAGGTCGACAGGGACGCAATCGAGCTGGTCGCCGTCGACAGACCGGTCGACGTGGACGTCGACAACGAGGCCACGTTGCTGTTCGTCGTGGACAAGCCCGTCGACAGCGACGTGATGCCCGTGGAGGTCGAGGTCGACAGGGACGCGATCGAGCTGGTCGCCGTCGACAGACCGGTCGACGTGGACGTCGACAGGCTGTTGATCGCCGTGTTCGTCGCGAACAGCTGCGAGCCGTTGATCGCGTCCGTGCTCGTCGCCGTCACCTGACCGGCCGCCACGTTCGTCACCTGACGTTCCGTGCCCGGCGCACCCACGCTCACCACGCTCGACGGCGTCGTGCCCGCGTAGTTGTACGTCACGCCGCCGATCGTGCCCGTCGCCGTCGGGTTCGGGGCTGCCGTCACCGAGCCGGAGCCCAGCGCCACGTCGTTCGCGTTGACCGCCGTCGCGCCCGAACCCATCGCGACCGAACCCGCCGCGTTGGCCGTCGAGGTGTTGCCCAGCGCCACCGAGCCCTGACCCGTTGCCGTGTTCGCATTGCCCAGCGCCACCGCACCCTGGCCATTCGACGTGTTGTTCGCCCCCAGCGCTATCGCGCCGGTGCCGGTTGCGCTGTTCGGATCGCCGATCGCCACCGCGCCGTTGCCGTTCGCCGTGTTGCCCACGCCCACCGACACCGCCTGGCCGCCCGTCGCCGTCGCGTTCTGACCGATCGCAACCGCGCCGCCGGAGTTCGCGTTCGCGCCGTCGCCGACCGCGACCGCGCTCGCGCCCGCCGCCGTCGCGTTCGTACCCGCCGCCAGCGCGTTGATGCCCGTTGCGCCGTTATTGTTGTAGTTGCCTTGCTGCGTGCCGTTGTCATTCACGCTGTAGTAGTGGGTTTGCGTGGCGCTCAGCGTTGTCGAGAGTGAGGCAACCGAGCTGTTCGTCGTCGAAAGACCGGTCGACAGCGAGCTGATTCCGGTCGAGGTGGACGTCGACAGGCTGTTGACCGCCGTGTTCGTCGCAAACAGTTGCGATCCGTTGATCGCGTCCGTGCTCGTCGCCGTCACCTGGCCTGCCGCTACGTTCGTGATCTGACGTTCCGCGCCCGGTGCGCCCACGCTCACCACGCTCGACGGATTCGTCCCCGCGTAGTTGTACGTCACGCCGCCGATCGTGCCCGTCGCCGTCGGATTCGATGCTGCCGTCACCGAGTTGGAACCCAGCGCCACGCTGTTCGCGTTGCTTGCCACTGCGTTCTGACCCAGTGCGACCGCTCCTGCGCCACTGGCGTTCGAACCGTCACCCACCGCGACCGCGCTCGCGCCTGCTGCCGTCGCATTCGTGCCCGCCGCCAGCGCGTTGATGCCCGTTGCACCGTCGTTGGCGTAGTTGCCTTGTTGCGTGCCGTTGTCGTTCACACTGTAGTAGTGCGTCTTCGCCGCATTGACCGCGGTCGAGGTCGACGTCGACAGCGAAGCAATCGAGCTGGTCGCCGTCGACAGACCCGTCGAGGTCGAGGTCGACAACGAGGCCACGTTGCTGTTCGTCGTGGACAAGCCCGTCGACAGCGAGCTGATACCGGTCGAGGTAGACGTCGACAGGCTGTTGATCGCCGTGTTGGTCGCGAACAGCTGCGAACCGTTGATCGCGTCCGTGCTCGTCGCCGTCACCTGGCCTGCCGCTACGTTCGTGATCTGGCGTTCCGCGCCCGGTGCGCCCACGCTCACCACGCTCGACGGCGTCGTGCCCGCGTAGTTGTACGTCACGCCGCCGATCGTGCCCGTCGCCGTCGGGTTCGACGCTGCCGTCACCGAGTTGGAACCCAGCGCCACGCTGTTCGCGTTGCTTGCCACTGCGTTCTGACCCAGTGCGACCGCTCCTGCGCCGCTGGCGTTCGAGCCGTCACCCACCGCAACTGCGCTCGCGCCTGCTGCCGTCGCGTTCGTGCCCGCCGCCAGCGCGTTGATGCCCGTTGCACCGTCGTTGGCGTAGTTGCCTTGTTGCGTGCCGTTGTCGTTCACGCTGTAGTAGTGCGTCTTCGCCGCATTGACCGCGGTCGAGGTCGAGGTCGACAGCGAAGCAATCGAACTGGTCGCCGTCGACAAACCGGTCGAGGTGGAGGTCGACAACGAGGCCACCGTGCTGTTCGTCGTCGACAAGCCCGTCGACAACGAACCGATCGAGCTGGCCGCCGTCGACAGACCGGTCGACGCCGACGTCGACAGGCTGTTGATTGCCGTGTTCGTCGCGAACAGCTGCGAGCCGTTGATCGCGTCCGTGCTCGTCGCCGTCACCTGACCCGCCGCCACGTTCGTCACCTGACGTTCCGCACCCGGTGCGCCCACGCTCACCACGCTCGACGGATTCGTGCCCGCGTAGTTGTACGTCACGCCGCCGATCGTGCCCGTCGCCGTCGGGTTCGGGGCTGCCGTCACCGAGCCGGAGCCCAGCGCCACGTCGTTCGCGTTGACCGCCGTCGCGCCCGAACCCATCGCCACCGAACCCGCCGCGTTGGCCGTCGAGGTGTTGCCCAGCGCCACCGAACCCTGACCCGTTGCCGTGTTCGCATTGCCCAGCGCCACCGCGCCCTGGCCGTTCGAGGTGTTGTTCGCCCCCATCGCCACCGCGCCGGTGCCGGTTGCGCTGTTCGGATCGCCGATCGCCACCGCGCCGTTGCCGTTCGCCGTGTTGCCCACGCCCACCGACACCGCCTGGCCGCCCGTCGCCGTCGCGTTCTGACCGATCGCAACCGCGCCGCCGGAGTTCGCGTTCGCGCCGTCGCCGACCGCGACTGCGCTCGCGCCAGCCGCCGTCGCGTTCGTGCCCGCCGCCAGCGCGTTGATGCCCGTTGCGCCGTTATCGTTGTAGTTGCCTTGTTGCGTGCCGTTGTCGTTCACGCTGTAGTAGTGCGTCTTCGCTCCACTGACCGCAGTCGACGTCGACGTCGACAGCGACGCGATCGAGCTGTTCGCCGTCGACAAACCGGTCGACAGCGAGCTGATACCCGTCGAGGTGGACGTCGACAGGCTGTTGATTGCCGTGTTCGTCGCGAACAGCTGCGATCCGTTGATCGCGTCCGTGCTCGTCGCCGTCACCTGACCCGCCGCCACGTTCGTCACCTGACGTTCCGCACCCGGCGCGCCCACGCTCACCACGCTCGACGGATTCGTCCCTGCATAGTTGTACGTCACGCCGCCGATCGTGCCCGTCGCCGTCGGGTTCGCCGCCGCCGTCACCGAACCGCTGCCCAGCGCCACATCTCCCGCGTTGGTGGCCACGGCGTTCGGGCCGATCGCCACGCTGTTCGCACCCAGTGCCTGGCTGTCGGGCGCCGTGGAGTTGGCGTGGAAGTACTTGATGCCCTGGCTGTTGATGTTGTTGATCGCTGCGCCGACATTGTTGACCGTGCTGGTCGTGCCGTTCGCGTTGTATGTCGTATAGGCAGGCGCGCTGATCGTCCCCGTCGCCGGGTTATAGGTTGCGCCTCCGCCCAGCGCCGCCGCGGTGCTGCTGCCCAGATTGCCTGTCACGGTAGACAGCGATGCAATCGAGCTGTTGGCCGTCGAGAGGCCCGTCGAGGTCGAGGTCGACAGCGAGGCCACCGTGCTGTTCGTCGTCGACAGCCCCGTCGACAGCGACGTGATGCCCGTTGACGTCGAGGTCGACAACGAAGCGATCGAGCTGTTGGCCGTCGAGAGGCCCGTCGAGGTCGAGGTCGACAGCGAGGCCACCGTGCTGTTCGTCGTCGACAGACCCGTCGACAGCGATGTGATGCCCGTTGACGTCGAGGTGGACAACGAAGCAATCGAGCTGTTGGCCGTCGAGAGGCCCGTCGAGGTCGAGGTCGACAGCGAGGCCACCGTGCTGTTCGTCGTCGACAAGCCCGTCGACAGCGACGTGATGCCCGTTGACGTCGAGGTGGACAACGAAGCAATCGAGCTGTTGGCCGTCGAGAGGCCCGTCGAGGTCGAGGTCGACAGCGAGGCCACCGTGCTGTTCGTCGTCGACAAACCCGTCGACAGCGACGTGATGCCCGTTGACGTCGAGGTGGACAACGAAGCAATCGAGCTGTTGGCCGTCGACAGACCCGTCGAAGTCGAGGTCGACAGCGAGGCCACCGTGCTGTTCGTCGTCGACAAGCCCGTCGACAACGAGCTGATCCCTGTCGACGTGGACGTCGACAGGCTGTTGATCGCCGAATCCGTCGCAAAAAGTTGTGAGCCGTTGATCGCGTCCGTGCTGGACGCACCGACGAGACCGGCGGCGACGTTCTGGATGCGGCGTTCCGAGCCGGGCGCGCCGACACTGACCACGCCGTTCGCAGCGCTTGCACCGGCGTAGGTGCCGAACGTCTCGGTACCGATCGTGGTGCTGCTGACCGTCCCGGTACCGCCAGTCGCCGTCGTCGCAGTGGCGCTTGTCACCGAGCCATTGCCGAGCGCAATCGAGTTCGCTACGTTGGCCGTCGCGCCGGTGCCGAATGCCAACGCGTTAGTGGCCGTAGCGCTCGCCAAGTCCCCAGACGCGATGGATGCGCTGCCGGACGCGGTGGCGCTTGTGCCCAATGCGATCGCGTACGTATTCGTGGCTGCAGCCGCCGGACCCAGGGCAACCGAACCCGCCGATCCGCTTGCGGTTGAGCCGTTGCCCAGCGCCAACGCATCCGTGCCTGAAGCGATGGCCTTGGCGCCGAAGCTCCCGCTGTTGCCGATCGCGGTCGCTCCAACGCCGGTCGCGGACGCCGAGTTGCCAATCGCAACTTCGCCATTCGATCCGGTGGCAACAGCCCCCAGGCCGATCGCGACCCCGGCACCACTCGCCACAGTGCCCGTGCCCAACGCCACGGCGCTGTTGCCATTCGCCGTATTGGCATTACCGATCGCAAGAGAGCCTATCCCGTTCGCCGTATTGTTCGCGCCGACAGCTACCGCGCCCGTGCCGGTCGCGCTGTTCGGATCACCGATTGCCACGGCCCCATTACCACTGGCCGTGTTGGCCACGCCGACCGATACCGCCTGGCCGCCCATCGCGGTCGCGTTCTGGCCGATCGCCACCGCGCCGCCGGAACTCGCGTTCGCGCCGTCGCCCACTGCCACTGCGCTCGCGCCCGCCGCCGTCGCGTTCGTGCCCGCCGCCAGGGCGTTGATGCCCGTCGCACCGTTGTCGTTGTAGTTGCCTTGCTGCGTGCCGTTGTCGTTCACGCTGTAGTAGTGCGTCTTCGCCGCGTTGATGGCGGTCGACGCCGATGTCGACAGCGAGGTGATCGAACTGGTTGCCGTCGACAGACCCGTCGAGGTGGAGGTCGACAGCGAGGCCACGTTGCTATTCGTCGTGGACAGTCCCGTCGACAACGAGCCGATCGAGCTGGTCGCCGTCGACAGACCCGTCGAGGTCGACGTCGACAAGGAGGCCACCGTACTATTCGTCGTGGACAAACCCGTCGACAACGACGTGATGCCCGTTGACGTCGAAGTCGACAAGGATGCAATCGAACTATTGGCCGACGACAACCCGGTGGACGTCGAGGTCGACAGAGAAACCACCGAGCTGGTCACCGTCGACAATCCCGTCGATGTGGACGTCGACAGGCTATTGATCGCCGTGTTCGTCGCGAACAGCTGCGAGCCGTTGATTGCATCGGTACTCGTCGCCGTCACGCGCCCCGCCGCCACGTTCGTCACCTGACGCTCCGCGCCCGAGGCCCCCACGCTCACGACGCTCGACGGCGTCGTGCCTGCGTAGTTGTACGTCACGCCACCGACCGTGCCGGTTGCGGTCGGGTTCGCCGCCGCGGTGACCGAACCGGAACCCAACGCCACTGCATTCGCATTGTTTACAACCGCGCCGGAACCCAGCGCCACGCCCTTCGTTGCCGCAGCGACAACGCTTGCGGTATCGCCCATTGCCAGGGAACCCGCACTGGCGGCGGTCGACGTGTTACCCAGGGCAACCGATCCCTGACCGGTCGCCGTGTTGCTGTTACCTTCCGCGACCGCACCCTGCCCGTTCGCCGTATTGTTCGCGCCGACGGCTACCGCACCCGTGCCGGTCGCGCTGTTCGGGTCGCCGATGGCCACCGCGCCGTTGCCGCTGGCCGTCTGCTGGCTGCCGATCGCCACCGCGCCGGTACCGGTCGTCACGCTTGATAAATAACCAATCGCCGTCGCACCCGTACCCGCAGTGGTTGCAATTACATCCGCTTGACCAATTGCGACCGTCGAAGCCGCCGCCGCCGTCGAGCCAATCCCCATAGCAACCGAATTGGTCGCGCTCGCAGTCGACATGTCGCCGACCGCCACCGCATTTTGACCCGACGCCAAATCCGTATAGCCCACAGCGGTCGCCTGCCCCCCACTCGCTATAGATCTAGCTCCCAAAGCAGATGAATTTGCACCGCTACCTGTCGTGAGATATCCCATTCCAATACTTTGGGCTCCCGAGGCCACACTACTCAGCCCGAAACCAAGTGAATTTGCGCCGGTAACCGTATTGAAATTTCCCAGCGCCACAGACTCCGTGCCGGTGACGGTATTACGCATTCCGTAAGCGTCGAAGAAATCGGTACTGCCTGCCACGCCAACCACGTTGGCAACGCCGATTGCCTCTGTGTTGTTGCCGCCAACGATGTTGTTAACCACTCCTACTGCTAAATTAGTTGTACCCGACACAGTATTTCCGGTACCCAACGCCGTCACTGCAAAGCCGGTATCTGTAGTATTTATAACGTTATTGATACCAAATACATTATCCTGCAATCCGATGTTGGCATTGCCCGAGGCTCCTACGTTGTTCCCATAGCCGACAGTAATCGCAGTTCCTGCTGCCACACTATTGCTTATACCGATCGCCAGCGAATTGGACGAAATAGCAGTATTTTGATAACCAAGTGCCACCGAATTTTGCCCGCTGGCCAGCGAGTTATATCCGAACGCAGAGCTCCCCGTTCCCGAGGCCGTGGCATAAAGACCGACGGACGTTGCGTTGGCCGCTGCATACGCGCCCATCCCAAATGCAACCGCCCCGTCACCAGCCGCAGACGAGTAGGAGCCAAACAGCGTCACACCGAGGAAGTTCGTTCCATTGGCACTGCAACCAGCGACGCTCGAATATGATCCGTTGCCGTCGATAGGATTCGTTTCCGCGGGAAAAGCCCGACCGTTAGGTCCCGTCCCAGCTCCAGTAGTGCAACTCCCGGAAGAGAAAAGATAAGTCCCCGCGTAACCGATTTGCGCTGCGCCAAGAAGAAGAACGCTGAGCATCAGCCTGGTGGTTTTTGAGCTACTGCGCTTCCCCCGCGCCGAATCCAGTTCCGACGCCGCAACCCACGCCCCGAGCGCTTCATTCCAGATTGTTCTGTACGACTTGTTCATCTCACCACCTCATCGGCTTATGCGCTGTCTTACGACACAGGCGTAAATTTCTCGCGTTGGCCTATAAATTAATTAGAACTACTACCTACAAGATGCCAAAGAACAGATCTATGACGGCTCTTGTTCTACGAGAGAGCGCGGGCCGACTTGCGACACGCCGCGCCGCGGCTATCGCCCGAGAGAGGAAAATTTCCCACGCTCTTCTGCTCCTCGATCCAGTCCCGAATGGCCCGACCGTGCCGGTAACCGGCTTGCGCTATTGCCATCAACATCGCACGAGATTCTCCAATGTCGTCACCATCCAAGGCCGCCATCCCGGCGCCAGCACCGAGATCCGTACCGTAAAGCCCCATCGAAACGCCGGCCTTGTACGCCGACCGCGCCGTCTTGCGGTTCCTGCGATCGACATGCTGCGCCAGCAACTCGAAGACAATCGCCTCGACCTCACCGACATAAGCATCGACGTCCTCGAGGTCACCGAGGGAAGTAATCCGCAAAAGGTGGCCCATCATTTGGTCAGAAGGCGCCAGCGCGCGCGACTCCTCTGAACAAACCGGATTGGAATTCAGCATTTCCGTCTCCCCATTCATCCAAAATCCCGAAGTCCACGCGAGAAAAGCATTCGGCTAAAACATCGATCGAAGTTTAATTATCGAATTCAATAAACCCCGATTTCTACCTGCCGACCACGACTTCCCGTCTACTTCGACTCATCAACCAAGCTTTTTGAAAGATTGCGCAAAAACAACAAGCGCCGACCGATCTCCCACGGCCTAGACCCTACGATTTGCCTACAAACAAGCCTTTCATCCTGCCGTTTCGACCTAGCGGTCCGGCAAAACTTGCTCGCTTCGAAGGCCCGCCGGGCCGTATTTCGTGCGTTTCACGTCATATAAGTGACTGAACACAAACGTTCCCTTGTATCAAATTCGTAGAAACAGTCTTCGAGCCCGTTGTCAGCCTTGACAGGCAAGGCGCGCGTTTTGTCATTGGGCACCGGACAAAAACGAACCTTTTTGTCCAGTAGAATTTCCGAAAACCGCTCTGCGTTAACTCTTCTTAACGATTGGACGATTTTGTCAGCGAACCCTGTTCATTATTGAAACGTTTTTAACTTTTAAATTGGAGTTTCTTTAAGGGTTTTTACCAACCATCATGTAATTTTATTAGACGATTTTCTGAATAGACAAAAAGACCCGACTGAGTCTCCGACGTCCAACGCAGCGTGGTCGAGATGCCTCTGCCCGATGCACTTGGCGACTGGATCCGAGCGAATGGAAGAAGCGTGTCGATGCCTGCCGATAGCGCGTTCGCCAGCGCAATCAGCACCATGACTTGACCAGCCGGGCAGCAAACCCACTCTACCGAGAGATGAATTTGAGTACGTTGAATACAACAAAGGAAGATCGCCGGCAAACGACATTCCGGCAGGACGCAGGTCCACCCGCACATTACCGACAGCGCGGTTGGACGTCGGGATCGTCAGACTTGTGGGAGCGGATATGATCGTCGGCTACGCACGCGTTTCCACTGATGAGCAGAATCTCGAGCTTCAAATCGATGCATTGACCCGTGCCGGGTGCGACGCGATCCATACGGACCAGGGTATTTCCGGTGCCGATTTTTCGCGCCCCGGTCTCGACGCAGCCCTCAAGACTTTATCCGCCGGCGACACGTTGATGGTATGGCGCCTGGATCGCCTCGGCCGCTCTCTAAGCAAGCTGATCGACCTGGTCACGCATCTGGAAGGCCGAGGCATCCAGTTCGGCTCGATCATGGAGTCGATCAACACCAACTCCTCCAGCGGCGTGCTGATTTTTCATCTGATGGCTGCGCTCGCGCAATTCGAACGCAGTCTGATCAGCGAACGCACGCGAGCGGGAATGGCCGCGGCGCGCGCCCGAGGTAAGCCAATCGGCCGCAAGCGAGCCCTCGATGACGAACAGCGCGCGCAAGCGCTGACCTTATTGAAGCGGAACTCGATCATGGATGTCGCCGCGCGTTTCAAGGTGCATCCGCGCACCTTGAAACGCCTCCTGGACAGTGAAGACGCGACTTGACATACCGAAGTCCGATTTTCCATCCAGGCATTGATCCTTGATACTTCCGGATGATCCAATCGAGATCGGGCCGTCGACCGGACGGCCGACGCGATCGAATTCCTGCTTCGTGCCAAGCGGAATGAGATCGCGGCTCGCCGTTGTTTCGATATGGCGATTGATCGGGCTGGCGCGCCCGAACCCTTGACGCTCGCCGCAAGCAGCGCGAATTGCCGTTCGAAAGGACATCGATCGATCAAACCACGCATCCGTCCGACAAGAAATCCCCCCCATTCACTTCAACCGCCCCGACAGAAACTGCTTCAGCCGCTCGCATTTCGGCTCGACGAGAATCTCCTGCGGCGCGCCTTCTTCCTCGATCTTGCCCTGATGCAGAAAGATCACGTGATTGGACACGTTCCTTGCAAACCCCATCTCGTGCGTGACGACCACCATCGTCCGGCCTTCCTCCGCCAGCGCCTGCATGACCTTCAGCACTTCGCCGACCAGCTCCGGGTCGAGCGCCGAGGTCGGCTCGTCGAACAGCATCACTTCCGGCTCCATCGCGAGCGCGCGCGCGATCGCGACGCGCTGCTGCTGGCCGCCCGACAGATGCGCCGGATACATGCCCTCGACGCGCGGCTGCAAGCCGACCTTTTCCAGATACTTGCGCGCCCTGGCCGTCGCCGCTTCCTTGTCGAGCCCCAGCACCGCGATCGGCGCTTCGATGATGTTCTCGAGCACCGTCATGTGTGCCCACAGGTTGAAATGCTGGAACACCATGGAAAGCTTCGTGCGCATGCGCTGCAACTGCTTCGGATCGGCCACGCGCAGCGCGCCCTTGCTGTCGAGCTCGGTCTTGATCACTTCTCCGCCCACCGCGATCTGCCCGGAACACGGTTGCTCCAGAAAGTTGATGCAGCGCAGGAACGTGCTTTTACCCGAACCGCTCGACCCGATGATGCTGATCACGTCGCCCGGCTTCGCGTTCCTCGAAATGCCCTTCAGCACCTCATTGTCACCAAACTTCTTGTAGAGATTTTCAACGCTGAGCTTGTACATGCGAATGCTTCCTTCGTGAATCGGATAGAGCGAACCGGGCGTCAATGGCCACGCGGCGCGAGATAGGCGAGCCAGCGCGTCTCCAGCATGCGGAACATCCAGATGAGCGCGAAGACGATCGCCGCATAGAGAAGCGCCGCGATGCCATAGGCCTGGAACGACATGTACGTCGCCGAATTGACGTCGCGCGTCACTTTGAGAATGTCGGGAACCGTCGCCGTGAAGGCGAGCGTCGTCGCATGCAGCATCAGAATCACTTCGTTGCTGTAGCTCGGCAGGGAACGACGCAGTGCCGAAGGCAGGATGATTCGCGTATAGAGCTTGAAGCGCGACATCCCGTAGGCAACGCCCGCCTCGATCTCGCCCACGGCCGTCGACTTGATCGCGCCCGCGAAGATTTCCGTGGCATATGCGCACTCGTTCAGCGTGAATGCGAGCAGCGTGCAGTTCATCGCGTTACGAAAGAACGTATCGAGCAGCACGTGGTTGTGCACGACCTGCAGGCTGTAGATGCCGGTGTAGCACATCAGCAATTGCACATACAGGGGCGTGCCGCGGAACACATAGGTGTAGAGCCACACCGATCTCGACAGCCAGCGCTTGCTCGACGCACGCGCGATCGCCAGCGGAATGGCAAGGCAGAAGCCGAGCCCGATCGATACCACGAGCAGCCACAGCGTAATGGCCAGACCGCTGAGACGATAACCGTCGGTATACAGATAGCTTTGCCAATATTGACGAACGATCTCGATCACAGTGCGAGCCTCCGGACGCCGACCGAATAGCGCTTTTCGAGGTGATGCAGCACCACGTTGGACACAGTGGTGATCGCAAGGTAAATCGCCCCCGCCGCCAGCGTGAAGAAGAAGAAATTCAACGTGCTCTTGCCGGCATCCTGCGAGGCTTTCACGACATCGGCCAGGCCGACGATCGACACCAGCGCGGTTGCTTTCACGAGCACTTGCCAGTTGTTGCCGATGCCGGGCATCGCGAAGCGCATCATCTGCGGAAACAGAATGCGCCGGAATACGCGCCAGCCGCTCATGCCGTACGCGAAGCCGGCTTCGACCTGGCCGCGCGGCACCGACAGGAATGCGCCGCGGAACGTCTCGGTGAAGTACGCCCCGTAGATGAAGCCGAGCGTCAACACGCCGGCGACGAACGGATCGATATCGATCTGGTCCCAGCCGAGCAGGTCGGTGCAATGATTGAGCAGAATCTGCATGCCGTAGAACAGCAGCAGCATCAGCACGAGATCGGGGACGGCGCGAATCAGCGTCGTGTAGAACTTGCCGAGCGACGCCAGCGCGCGATTCGTCGACAGCTTCGCGCCGGCGCCGGCGAGCCCGAGCGTGAGCGACGCAGCCAGCGACAACACCGCGAGTTTCACGGTCTCGACCGTGCCGGCCCACAGCAGCGGGCCAAATCCTTGGAAGATCATGTCAGCGCATCCAGAAAGAGATGTACGCCGCGCAACCGCGGTCGCGCGGCGCAATGCGATCAGCTGCCGTAGACGTCGAACGCGAAGTACTTCTTCTCGAGCTTCTTGTACGTGCCGTCCTTCACGATGTCGGCGATCGCCTGGTTGATCTTCGCTTTCAGATCGGTGTCTTCCTTGCGCAGGCCGATGCCCGCGCCGTTGCCCAAGGTCTTCGGGTCGACGATATCGCCGCCGGCGAACTGGAATCCGGCGCCGCGCGGCGTCTTGAGGAACCCGACATCGGCTTGCACGGCATCCTGCAGCGCTGCGTCGAGGCGGCCGGAAAGCAGATCCTGGTAGACCTGATCCTGGTTCTGATACGGCACGACCTGCACGCCGTTCGGCGCCCAGTGCGCTTTCGCGTAGGCCTCCTGGGTCGTCCCCTGCTCGACGCCCACCGTCTTGCCTTTCAGGGCATCCAGGGCCGGCGCCACCGGCGATCCTTTTTTCGCGACGAGGCGCGTAGGTGTACTGAACAATTTGTCTGAGAAAGCGATCTGCTCTTCTCGTTGCGGCGTCATCGTCATCGACGACAGCACGCCGTCGAACTTCTTCGCCTTCAGGGCCGGAATCATGCCGTCGAAGTCGTTTTCGATCCAGACGCATTTCGCCTTCAGGCGCGCGCAGATTTCGTTGCCGAGATCGATGTCGAAGCCCGCGACCTTGCCGTCCGTGCCCTTCGATTCGAACGGCGGATAGCTGGCGTCGACGCCGAAGCGGATCGTCGACCAATCTTTCGCATGCACTCCCACGGCGACGCAGGCCAGGACCAAGCTGAGGGCGAGTCTCTTCATGATGTTTCCGGTGATGGCAAAGGAGATGTCGGACATGAGTCCGAACCCGCCTTGGCGATGCGAACCCACTCAACCCGGGCGATTCGCGCACCCGAAAGTGGCCACCCAAGTTGTACATACAACTTTGCCGTCGTCACCCTGGTAGGGACAATCCGTGTTTATCTCTACTCGTGATGAAATTGCCTTACCCGACAATTACATTGCAGCTCCAATTAACTGATCATTACGTTTGTAAGAGAATCGTGCAGGCAGTTTTCGAAGGTGGATATTGAGAATGACCACCCTTAATCAATCAGAGTCCTAAATATTTGGATTGCCGAAGCCCGCCCAGGCACATGAAGCGGCGAGGTGTGATGCGGGAATGAAAGCCCGAGCCGTCTTCACACCGCGCTCAAAGAACAAGCACCAGCTGCGCTTGCTCGTCAGCTGGTGCTTTGGCAGGATCCGGCATCACCCGAGACGCCGGAAAACGCGTGCGAAGTCCGCTCCTGAAAACCCATGCGAATCAGGTCTCACAAGCAGCACGCGGCGACACATTTGAATTCAGCCTGGAAGCTTGACGTTCATGGTGATGTGCGCGGTAAACACCTTCTGGCCATCGGCATCCACGATTTCCACCGGCACGACCACATCGCCGCCCGAGGACCAGTCGATCCCCGCGCCATCCGCAACGGCAGTCACGTCGGACTTGGCCTTGGCGAGATAGGCCACCTGCATGCCGCGTGGGATCCATTTCGCGCCCGCCGGGATCGACACGTCAGTCATCAACCCGCCGACCAGTTCCGCGGCATTGCAGAGCGCAATCGCATGCACGGTGCCCAGATGATTGGTGATTTCGTGACGAAACGGCACGCGAGCCTCGGCGCGGCCGGGCTCCAATGCCACCACCGTGGGCTCGATCGAGCCGAAATACGGGGCTTGCTGACACACCAGCTTGCTGAGCTGCTCGGCCCCAGCCATCTTGAAGAAATCGAGAACCTGACTCACGTTCATCTCCTATAAGAACAGAATATTATTCTGTAACGGAATATTGCTCCAATGTAGAATTTCATGTCAACAGATCGACGGGGTCGTCCACAGGGGCGATGCTCTAAAACCGCAGTCCTATCCGGAGCCAGCTTGTCCGTTCAGACCGTTCTCGAGCGCCACTATCCCGGGCGACGCGCACAGCTCAAACGCGAGATCCTTGCGACCGCGCTGGATTGCTTCAACACCCAGGGCATCGACACCACCACG
>NZ_JAAGNW010000062.1:30310-33241 GCF_010645215.1 Burkholderia multivorans
ATCAAGGATCGATGCGAAACCAGCGTGGGGGCGATCTATCACCACTTCACGAATAAGGATGGCATCGTGGCCGCGCTGTTCCATTGCGGACAAGACGATCTGTCCGATCTGACCGAGCGTTATCTGGACGAAGCAGATTCAGTGCAGGAAGGGATTCAGGCGATCGTCTTTGCCTATGTCGACTGGGTCGTGGCCGAACCGGAACTGGCTCGCTTCAAATTTCGGGCGCACACGTTCCTGTCCCAAGGTCCTTACGGCGCCGATCTGGCGAATCGGAGCAAAGAAAGAAACAAGACGGTGCTCGCCTGGTTTCACCACCCCGATCGGCGGGAAGCGTTCACGCAATGCCCGCTCGAGCTGCTGCTGTCCCTGCTCATCGGGCAGTCGGAAAGTTATTGCCGCGCCTGGCTGGCCAAACGCGTCCGAACCTCTCCCGCGAAGTACCGCGAAGCGCTTGCCGCCGCCGCGTGGCATTCGATCGATGCTGTGTCGTCGCTCTATTGATTGATCCTGGCCGCCTACGCAAATACACGGATCGCGGCAATACGGATGCTGAGCCGCCAACGCGGCTGCCCGGCCTCGGCCTCGATGCCGCGGTCGGCAAGCGTGCTCAAAAAAATGCCGCGCTATGCGGCATCTTTCTTACTTCGCGTCGTTGTAGACAGTCGCTCGCGATACACCCAGGTGTTGCGCGACCGTCTCCATCGACCGTCGCAGATCGAGATATCCCTCATCCCTGAGCGCTTGCATCAGCGCCCTGCGTTGGTCGGTGCGCAGCGCCTGCGGCGTGGTCGCGAGACCGACCGCAAACCGATCGATCCGTTCACGCAGGGACTCTGCGCTCGATGGATCCAGCGATTCCTTGACGCCATCGGCCCCGAGCGCGGAAAACTGCTCCAGCATGCTGGTGATGCTGCGGAACAGCGTCACGTCGACGTTCAGACAGAGCGCGGCAATGTAATGCCCGTCTGAATCCTTGATGCCGATCGACGTGCTCTTGGCCTGTCGCCCATCCGCGAAACGATTGGCGTAATTCGCCAGAACCTGCGGATACCCGGCATCGGCAATCCGTGCCAGGCCGAGTTCGGTCGCGGGGTCGCCGACCTCACGCCCGGACAGGTTGTTATGTATCGCGAGAATCGCGTTTTTCGGATGAAGGAGGTCGTGAACCACCACCTCCGTGAATGGGGCGAGCGTTTCGCCCAATCCCGCCGCGATGTGCTTGACCTGATCGAGGATTGTCTGCTGCTCGCGAGTAAGTTTGCTCTTAGCCATTGGACGATTAATCTAGATATCGTCACATTGTATAGCCCCTTGGCACGCGGAGGGAAATTCGCGCATTCCCTGATTTTTACGTAACGTCCAATTATGGACAATGCGTCCAGATCTTGCGCCGTCTTGCGATTTCCTCGAACACGGCGCTCGGTCTCCGAATCGATACCAGGAGATCTGCCATGCAAGAGAAACACGTACGCCGGAGCGCGTTGAAGCGAGGCCTCCGGGCGGTGCTTTTGACGCTGACGATGGGAACTGTCGCAGCAGCGGCCAACGCACGGCAGCCCGATGCCGATCCATCGCACGATCTGCCGAGGATTCTCGTGCTGGCGACGGGCGGCACGATCGCAAGCACCTCCGATCCGCGCTCGGCGATTGGCTACAACGCCGGCGGCATTACCGGCGATCAACTGGTGGCGAACGTTCCCGGCCTCGACAAGATCGCGTCCATCAAGGCGGAGCAGATTTCGAATGTCGGCTCGCAGGACATGAACAGCGCGATCTGGTATCGGCTCGCGAGCCGCATCAGACAGGCTATCGACCGGAACGAAGCCGACGGCATCGTGATTACGCACGGCACGGACACGATGGAAGAAACCGGATTCTTCCTCGATCACGTTCTCTCCGCCGGCACGCCGGTCGTTCTCGTGGGCTCCATGCGTCCGGCGGAAGCGAGGAGCGCCGATGGCCCGATGAATCTGTACGAAGCGGTGGAAGTGGCTGCCAGCCCCCAATCCGCCAACCGGGGCGTGCTGATGGTGATGAACGACACGATCAACAGCCCGCGTTGGGCAACCAAAACCCACACGACTTCGGTTCAGACTTTCCAGAATCCGAACGCTGGCCCGCTCGGGTATGTCGATCCTGCTGCAATCCGCTATCTCTCTCCTGCGCCGACCGATCGCAAAAAGGCGTTGGGACTGCCAAGCGGCGAGCTGCCCCGGGTGGACATCGTGTATGCGCACGCGGACATGGACGCGACGCAGATTCAGGACGCTGTTCAGCACAACGCAAAGGGCATCGTTCTCGCGGGTGTCGGGGATGGAAACGCGTCGAAGGCCGCATTGGATGCGATGGAAGCGGCGGCCCGCCGAGGCATCGTCGTGATTCGTTCCACGCGTGTCGGCAGCGGCTTCGTCAACCGGAACGTCGAGGTGCCCGACGATCAGCGCGGCTTCGTCGTTTCCTATGACCTGAACCCTCAGAAGTCGCGCGTTCTCGCTCAGTTGCTCATCGCCAATGGCGTGACTTCGCCGGACAAGATACAGAAAGCGTTTCAGTCAACGTACTGAATTCCGTCTCGTGAACGGATCGCCTGCCGACCACCGCAAGCGCTTTCCGCAATTGCAAACGCTCCGCATCCCTCAGGAATCCATACATGTCCATCCAGGCCCGAACTTCAGCCATTGCCTTTGCCAATGCCCCCGACATGACTCCGCCGGCCGGGCACTACTCGCATGTTTGCGTCGCGAACGGATTCGTGTTCGTCTCCGGCCAGTTGCCGATCGACTCCACCGGAACACCACTGAGCGACGCATCCTTCGACGTGCAGGCGAAGCAGGTGCTGCGCAATGTGGACGCGGCGTTGAAAGCCGCCCGCGTCACACGTGACGATCTGGTCCAGGTGCGGGTGTTCGTATCGGACATCGCACACTG
>NZ_JAAGNW010000063.1:0-3001 GCF_010645215.1 Burkholderia multivorans
ATCGCCTCGATCACCCCCATCCCGCCCGGCACGCACACCAGATCCGCGCGCGGGATCTCGGCCAGGCGCTGCACGTTCGTGAACGTGAGCCCGCCATCGGCCTCGATCGTCCCGCCGCCCGACGACGCCATCACGCATTGCGCACCAGGCAGGCGCAGGAAAACCTCGTAGGGTCCGGAGAAATCGAGTTGCGTCACGTTCTCGAACAGCGCAAAGACAACGACATACGGTGCGGCAGTCATGGCACGAAGCTCCTTCCGGTGGATTGACACCCCACAGCGTCGCGCTCTATCGTCTTGGCAGCAATGTCGCTGATCCAGCTTTTTCTGCCATGCCCCATCGCATCGCCATACTGGTCTTTCCCGACTTCCAGCTGCTCGACGCAGCCGGCCCCATCGCCGCCTTCGCGGCCGCCGCGCGCTATCGCGACGACCACTACACACTGCGCACCATCGCCGCGCAGGCGGGCCTCGTGCGCAGTTCGTCGGGCGTCAGCTGGGCCGCCGAGGCGCTGCCGCCCGCCAACACGATCGACACCCTGCTCGTCGCCGGCGGCGACGGCGTCGACGCCCTCCTGTCGAATCCGCGCCTGCTGCGCTTCGTGCAGCGCTGCGCGCGGCAAGGCGCGCGCGTGACGAGCGTGTGCTCGGGCAGCCTGCTGCTGGCCGCCGCCGGCGTACTCGACAACCGCCGTGCAACCACGCACTGGTCCCGCAGCGAGCAATTCGCGCGCACGTTTCCGCAGGTCCACCTGGAGCCGGACCACATCTACGTGAACGACGGTCCGTTCTGGACCAGCGCGGGCATCAGCGCCGGCGTCGACCTCGCGCTCGCACTGGTCGGCGAGGATCTCGGGGAGCGCGTCGCGCGCGCGGTGGCGCGCCAGCTCGTCGTCTACTACCGGCGCCCGGGCGGCCAATCGCAGTTCTCCGAGCTGATCGAGATGGATTGCGCACGCGGCCGCTTCAAGCCGCTGCTCGATCACGTGCGCCGCCACCTCGACATGCGTCATCGCGTCGACGATCTGGCCGAGCGCGCATGCATGAGCCCGCGGCATTTCGCGCGCGCGTTCCAGGCCGAAACCGGCCTCACCCCCGCGAAGGCCGTGGAAAAGCTGCGCGTGGAAGCCGCCCGCGCCGCGCTGGAAAGCGGCGCGCCGTCACTGCAGCGCGTGGCGACCGAATGCGGTTTCGGCGACGCCGAGAACATGCGCCGCAGCTTCCAGCGTTTGCTCGGCGTGCCGCCGTCGGTCCTGCGGACGCGCTGAAGCCACGCCGCCACGCGCGCCTCGGATACGCATTGGATTCCAGCCCGCCCATCGATTCAATCGCCAAAAATCACCTTTCACATTCATTCATCCAAGATGTCACAGAACCTTTCATTAATCAGGAAAAATTTCCCTTTCCCGATTTGATATCCCACATTTCCGGAAATTTGTACTGACGCGTGAGAATCGAAATCCATACAGGCAATACGGAAATCCTCTCCCACAATATCAAGATAATCAGGCGACAGCCCGCTCGAACAAGCAGCACCACCCTGCACACCGCCTTCCCATGCGCCGCGGCCATCATCCGCTTCAATGCCGTCGATTTACTGCTTTAAATCCCCCACCTAGCTGAGGTACATTCCGGACATAGAAAAAAGCATCGCTTCGGATCAATTCCCACGCATTAAAGCGTGGCAATCTGCACAATCCGAACCCGGGGTCACATGAGGTTCATTAAAGATTTCGGGTTAAAGATCGTTAATTAACCGAATATCCGCATCCCAACACGCTAATCTAGTTTCATACAGCACGAATCACACGCACGCCATGTCGACCACCATTCGGCAGCGCGCTTTCACGCGCGCACAGTCCATCGCCATGTCCGCCCGCCCGGGATTCCTTGCCGGCGCCCTTCGCGATGCGTAACCGCAAGCCACGCTCCAAATCGATGCTGCTCCCCGCGACGGCGGCGTCGATACGCGAACGGATCCTGCGCAACCACGTCGCGCTCGCCGCGTTGCTGGCGGGGCAGGGCAACGGGCACCTGCTGGCGGCACTGATCGAAACCGCCTATCTCACCTGGTATCTGCAGGACGCCGGATTCGGCACGGCCGAACGAGAACGCTTCGAAGCCGTCGAGCGCATGATCACCGCCGCCGCGCAACGCGCGGACAGCGGCGCCTGGTCGCTCGAAGCCGAGGACGGCGAAACGGCTGGATGGCTGATCGAATACCACGAGCAGCAATTGCTGCATGCGCCGGTCTTCGCGGTCCACGACGCGCAAAAGCGCCTCGCGCAGTTCGTACGCAGCGGCAGGCAGTCGCCGTGGTGACGGCGAAGCGCGATAAACGGGAAAAGGGATCGCCGCGCCGGTCGAGCCGGCCGGGGCGGAAGGCGACGACGGGCGCGAACCGCACCCGCCGCCCGGCTCAAACGCTGAAGCGATTCAGCGTATAGGCGCGATACGCAGCCACGAACGCATCGAACGAACCGGCATTCTTGCTTTCGAGTTCGGCCTGCTCCACGAGCGACTGTTCGGCCAGCGCCCGCGCCGCACGCGTCGCGGCTGCATCGAGCGGCCGCGCGCGGAACGCCTGCGCGTGCGCTTCGCTGCGCGTGCGCGCGAACGTCAGGAACGACTGCCCCGCGTCGCGCATCGTCTGCAGCACGTGCGCCGACGGCGTGCGCTCCGGATCCGCGACCTTGTCGCGCTGCGCGGCAATCGTGCTCATGTGCACGGTATCGCCGCGAATCTCGTCGAGCACGCGCGCCGCCGCCTCGACCTTGTCGAGCATCTCCCCGGCCCACTCGCGCAGCGGAATCGCCACGCCGTCGCGCGTGAGTTCGAGGCCGGGCCGGCGGCCCTCCAGCGTCACCTGGCCGAAGTTCGCGTTCGCCTCGCGATACGCGTCGCAGGTCAGCGGCGCGCTGTCGTCGAGCGCGCACACGAGCAGGAACGCATCCATGAAGCGCGCGGTGTCGAGCGCGATGCCGGTGGGTTCGAACGGGTCG
>NZ_JAAGNW010000063.1:3011-7833 GCF_010645215.1 Burkholderia multivorans
AGCGCACCTCGATGTACTGCACGCCGCGCGAGGCGAGCGCATGCAGCGGGCGCTCGCCCGAATAGGTCACGCGCTTCGGGCGGATCGTCGAGTAGAACTCGTTCTCGATCTGCAGCACGTTCGTGTTGATCTGGATCCACTCGCCGTCGCGATGCGTACCGATCGCCTCGTACGCCGGATAGGGCTCGCTCACCGCCTTCGACAGCGCATCGAGATAACCCGGCAGCGTGTTGTAGTCGATTTCGAGCGCGGCCTGCGCGGTCGTGTTCGAGTAGCCGAGATCGCTCATCCGCAGGCTGGTCGCGTACGGACGGTACAGCGTGTCGGCATCGAACGTCTCGAGCGTGTGTGCGCGGTCGCGCAGGAAGCGCGCGTCGAGCGCCGGCGACGCGCCGAACAGGTACATCAGCAGCCAGCTCGTGCGCCGGAAGTTGCGGATCAGCGCGAGATAGCGTTCCGACTGATAGTCGACCATGCTCGCCGTCGAGCCTTCCTCCGCATGCAGCCGGCGCCACACTTCTTCGTCGAGCGAGTAGTTGTAATGGATCCCGGCGATGCACTGCATCGTGCGGCCATAGCGATAGGCAAGGCCGCGCCGGTACACCATCTTCAGCTGGCCGATGTTCGACGTGCCGTAGTCGGCGATCGGGATCTGGTCGTCGGCGGGCAGCAGGCCCGGCATCGATTCGTTCCACAGCATCT
Source organism: Burkholderia multivorans (assembly GCF_010645215.1). Lineage (GTDB taxonomy): Bacteria > Pseudomonadota > Gammaproteobacteria > Burkholderiales > Burkholderiaceae > Burkholderia > Burkholderia multivorans_A. The sequence continues at coordinate 3,714 of NZ_JAAGNW010000063.1, forward strand.
CGTCGCCGAGCGCCGCGTACACGTCGCGGTGCAGTGCGTCGAGCCGTTCGAGCGTGACGGCCGCATCGGGCTCCGCGGGCGTGATGAGTTCGAGCAGCGCCTCCGAATAATCGGTGGTCACCGACGGATGCATGAGCGCCGATCCCAGCGCGCGCGGATGCGGCGTCTGCGCGATCATGCCGTCGCGCGTCACGCGCAGGCTTTCCTTCTCGATGCCGCGCAGGCCGCCGGGCAAGCGCGCACGCGTGTCGCCCGTGCTCAACAGCGCGAGGCGACGCGTCAGCAAACCGGTCTGGCGGGAAGTCTTGGTGTTCGACATGGAAACGGAATGACGGGCTCGGTGGGGCGCGGCCTGGGGCGCGCCTCACCTGGCTGGATTGACAGTAGCGGGCACTTTAACATCTCGCCGTCGCGCTCGCTTGAGCCGGCCTCGGCGCGCTCAGGGTTAGCCCGTAGCGCGCGTCAGCCGCCCCGCGCGCCGCCCGCGCGGTCGGCGATTTCGTTCCACAAATGCATCGCCGCATAGGCGCGCCACGGCCGCCACGCGTCGGTGCGGGCCCGCTGGCGCGGCGCGCGGTCGAGCGCCGGATCGCGCGCCGCGATCGCCTGCATCAGCACCAGGTCGGTCGCCGGCCACGCGTCAGCGTCGCGCCACGCGCGCATCGCGATGTACTCCACCGTCCACGGACCGATGCCCGGCAGCGCGAGCAGCGCCGCGCGCAAATCCGCCGGGGCGGCGCCCTCGGCGTCGAGCGGCACCGCGCCCGTCGCAATCGCATGCGCGACGCCCTGCAGCGCCGCCACCCGCTTGCCCGGCATACCGATCTGCACGAGATCGCACGCGGCCAGCGCCGCCGGCGTCGGGAAGCGCCAGCCGGTCGCGCCGCCCGCGAGCCGTTCGCCGGCCCGCTCGACGAGCCGCCCGGCGATCGTGGTCGCGGCCTTCACGCTCACCTGCTGGCCGACGATCGCGCGCACCACCAGCTCGAACCCCGACCACGTCCCCGGCACGCGCAGGCCCGGCGCGGCCGCGACGAGCGGCGCAAGCCAGGCGTCGCGCGACAGGGACGCGCCGATCGCCGCCGGATCGGCGTCGACGTCGAACATCACGCCGAGCCGCGCAGCCAGCGCGTCATCCGCGACCCGCGCGACACCGCCCTCGAGATGCGCGAGCAGGCAGGCCCGGCGCGGATCCCGACGCACCGTCAGCAGCCCGCTCTCGCCCCGGTAGTCGATCACGCGGCGGTATGCGCCGTCCTCGACCGCCTCGACGCCGGGAATCGCGCGGCCCGCCAGGAAGCGCAGCAGGCGCGCCCAGTCGTAGGGCGCGCGAAACGGCAGCGCCAGCGTGAGATCCGCGCGGAGGGCGCTCGCCTGCGCCGCGCTCATGCGGCGTCGTCCACGCGCAGCGCGGGCGGCTTGGGCTCGACCTCGGTCGCATGCTGCGCCTCGGTGTCGAGCAGCACGGCCTTGCGCGTCACGCCCCAGCGATAGCCGGCGAGCGCGCCGCCCCGCTGGACCACCCGGTGGCACGGAATCGCCAGCGCCACGGGGTTCGCCCCGCACGCGCTCGCGACCGCCCGCACCGCACGCGGCAAACCCAGCTCGGTGGCGATCTGCGTATAGCTGCGCGTCTCGCCGTACGGAATCCGCAGCAGCGCATCCCAGACGCGCAGCTGGAACGCGCTCGCGCCGATGTCGAGCGGCAGGTCGACGCACTGTCGCGTGCCGGCGAGGTAGGCCTCGATCTGTTCCACGAGCGGGCGGACCCGCTCGGCGGCCTCGACCAGCTCCGCGTTCGCAAACGACAGCTTCAATTCGTCGAGGAGCGCGGCCCGGGTATCGCCGAACGCGATCCGGCATACGCCCTTGCGGGTCGCCGCCACCAGCACCAGGCCGAGCGACGTGGTCGCGGTGCTGTAGCAGATCCGCAGTCCGGCGCCCTTGTTGCGGAACGCCGAGGGCGACATCCCCAGCTCGCGCGACGTCGACGCGTACAGGCGCGACGAGGAACCATAACCCGCATCGGCCGCGGCGCGCGTCACTTCCGCCCCGTCCTCCAGCGCCTTGCGCAGCGCGGCGCCGCGCAAGGCCGCCTGGTACTGGCGCGGCGACACGCCCACCACGCGCTTGAACACCCGCTGCAGATGGAAGGCGCTCACATGCACCGCGTCGCTCAGCTGCGCCAGCGTGATGCGCTCGTGCGGATGGGCGTCGAGCACTGCGCACGCGCGCTCGGCGATTTCGAGTTCACGCGGCTGCCCTTCGGGCTGGCAGCGCTTGCACGGCCGGAAACCCGCGGCGCGCGCCGCGGCGGGATCGACGAAAAACGCGGTGTTCACGCGCAGCGGCCGCCGCGACGAACACGAAGGTCGGCAGAACACGCCGGTGGTCTTTACCGCATAGACGAACACGCCGTCGGCTTCGGGATCGCGCGCGACCAGCGCTTCCCAGCGGGCGTCGTCGGTCGAATAGGCTGATTGCATCATGGCCTCACAAAACTGCGGGAGCGGAATGATTCGATGTGCCTACTGTAAGCGGCGCCGGATCGCATGACGCCCCTGAATCTTGCGGTGTAATTCCCCCGTCTTATCTCGTTATTGTCGACCGTCACCCCCTTGTCACGCAACGGTCGTGACGCTGCAACAAAGCCTGGTTTTGTTGCGCTGCGGCTGCGGTAAAACGGCCTTCTGACGATTTTTTACACCCTTGATATTGCGCCGCACCATCCGCATGTGTATAGTTGGAACTGTCTCCTCCATGTCTCCTCCTGATATGGATTAAGCCCGTTCCCAGTGAGCGGGCTTTTTTTCGTCCATCGATTTCGCAGGGCCGGGCGCGGGGCTACACTTCCCGCCATTCCCGTCAGAGGAGGAGACGCCGCCAATGAAACCCCACATCCGCGACCTCGATCACATCGTGCTGCGCGTGACCGACCTGTCCGCCATGGTCCGCTTCTATTGCGATGCGCTCGGCTGCCATGTCGAACGCGAACTGCCCGCCCAGGGGCTCGTGCAGTTGCGCGCGGGCCGCTCGCTGATCGATCTGCTCGCGGTGGGCGGTGCGCTCGATCGCGCCGACAACGGCGCACCGGGCGCCGGCCGCAACCTCGATCACCTGTGCCTGCGCGTCGAGCCGTTCGACGCGGCCGCGCTGCGCGCGCACCTGAGCGCGCATGGCGCGCAGCCGGGCGAACCCGCCGAGCGCTATGGCGCGGACGGCTACGGGCCGTCGATCTATCTGTTCGACCCGGAGGGCAACATGGTCGAACTCAAGGGGCCGCCGGGCGCGGCCCACTGACGCCGGTCACGCGCCGTCGCGCGCCTTCAGCACCACCCATTCGATCGCGACCGGATCGTGCGTCGCGCTCGACAGCCAGGCCTCGCCGTCCTGCACCGTGCACTGCAGCCGCATCGTGCGCTCCGCCATGCCGGCGAGCGCCGCGGCGACCTCCTCCGTGAGCGAGAGCACCTGGACGTTGCGCAGGCGCTCGACCTTGCTGCGCACGCCCTGCCACCACAAATCGGAGGTGCGGCCGCCGTAGGCGATCACGTTCACCTCGCCTGCGCGGCCGCTCGCCTTCGCGATGCGGCGCTCGTCCGGCTGCCCGACATCGATCCAGGGGTCGATCGCGCCCGTCAGATCCTTTTGCCAGAGATCCGGCTCGTCGACGTCCGACAGCCCCTTGCCGAATTCGAGCCGCTCGTGCGCGAACAGCGCGAACGCCGCGATGCGCACCATCATGCGCTCGTCGGTCTCGGACGGATGACGCGCAACCGTGAGCGAATGATCGGCGTAATAGTGCCGATCCATGTCGGCAATTTGCAGTTCAGCCTTGTAGATCGTGGATTTCAGCGCCATGCGGGATCTCGGGCCCAAGCGGGCCATTCCATTCATTCGGGTCGGGGCGTGATGATACCGAATGTGCGGGTCGCGGCGCGGTAAACGCAAAACGGCCCGGCATCAGCCGGGCCGAAACCATGGCGCATCCGGGCAGACGCCCGGACGCGATTCGCCGGCGGGTGCGCCGACGTTATTGTTTGATGAAACGCGAATCCGTCCAGAGACCCTGCTGGTCGCTGTTCTCCGCACTCACGAACTGGATGTCGCCCTTCTCGAT
>NZ_JAAGNW010000063.1:7843-24291 GCF_010645215.1 Burkholderia multivorans
GCTCGTGGCTCAGCGCGGAATCGAGGTTGTCCTTGGACAAGCATCCCCAGGCATTCTTGGTCAGCTGGATTTCCTGCTGCGGCTTGAGCGACGCATCGCCGCCCGCGCGGGCCACCGAGAAAACGGCAATGCCGCTCATCAGCGCAAGCAGTACACCGGTTCGCTTCATCATGAATTGTCTCCGTGCAAGCAGGATCCGGGCTCGGGTTAGCTATGTATTTAAAGGCATCCACGGACCTGCGTTTTTCATCGTAGAAGATGCACGGGCGATAGCAAGCACATTCATTGTGCGTTCGCAATAGTGGCGAATTGTCGCACCCCCGAATGACGACCTTAAAGACCGCGCAAGCACCTGTTTTGTCAGCGGAATTCGATCGTCGCAGTCCGGCTTTCATCGCTGAAAGCCTTATTCCAAAAGGCTTTCCTCAAAATCCCCGCGCGCTGAATGAACAATTTAGATCATTCGAGGTTTTCAGCAATTGATTTGGTGCAACGCACATAAAATCGTGAGAAAAATATTGCACCGCGACACGAAATTCTAAGGTCGACTGAATACAAGAAAAATGCCAGGCCAATCGGCCCGGCATGCGGACGGCCTTATGCAGCGGGCGCGCCCTGGAAGTAATCGTGCTGGAACATGCACATGCGCAATGCATTGTGATACGTGCCGTTGCCGAAAAACTCCTCGATCAGCTCGGCCTCGTGCTGGAAGCCGCACTTCTCGTAGACGTGGATCGCCGCGACGTTCGACTTGTCGACGATCAAATAGAGCTTGCGCAGGTTCAGCACCTTGAACGCGTACTCGATCGCGAGCCGCGTTGCGCGCGTCGCGTAGCCGTGGCCCTGGCGATTGGGCGCGATGATGATCTGGAACTCGCCGCGACGGTGAATGTAGTCGACCTCGATCAGCTCGACGAGCCCGACCAGTTCGCCTTCCGCATCCACCGCGACGAAGCGGCGCTCGCGTTGGTCGTGGACATGCCGGTCGTACAGCTGCGACAGCTCGGAGAAGGTTTCATAAGGCTCCTCGAACCAGTAGCGCATGATCTTCGCGTCATTGTTCAGTTCGTGGACGAAGCGCAGGTCGTGGCGTTCGAGTGGGCGCAGCGCGAGCGAGTGATTGGGATTCTGGATTTGCATGAAGGTTGGTCCTTGGGTCATTCAGCCTGGCGTATCGGGATATGGAGATCCGCGATGGACCCGATGCACGGGCAATGCGCATCGGCAGAAAATGACTGCGGGCCCTCACACAGAGCCTAAAATGGAACCAGGGTTCCCGCCACCCGCCGGAGGTCATCATGATCGAGCAACTGATACTGGGCGTTTTCCTCGTGCTGCCGCTGTTGATCGTGGCGATCCTGTTCTCGGACGAGCTTTGGCAGGAACACCGGCTGCAACACCCGCGCGTCGCGCGCGCGACGCCGATCGACTGGCGTCATCCGTGGCGCCATCTGCGCCGCGACCACTGATACCGCACGGGCCGGCCGCGCGCCCCGCGCCCGGCCCCTCCTCGCTCCCCTTCGATCATCCCTTGCGCCCGACGCCGACGCGCACGCAATCGTCACACCACCCTCCCGATACTGCCCGCGCATGAAGCAGCGCATCGTCTCGCGGTGCGCGCTCCCGACGCCTGCAACGGCCCGGCGGATCGTTACGCTCGCGCGCGCACCGATGACGTGCATCTGCCCGCCATATCGATGACAATCGACGAATGGCGTCCACGCCCGCCCGGGGCATGCCGCCCGTCGCCGCCAGCCGCCGGCCGACCCACCCCGTTCAGAACCGATCATGAAAATACGCGCGTCGTTCGTCGCGGAGCTGGTCGCCAATTTCGCCCTGCCGTGGCTCGTCTACCGGCTCGCGCAACCCACCTGGAGTGAACTCGGCGCGCTCTACGCCTCGGCCGCGCCGCCGCTGCTCTGGAGCCTGTTCGAATTCCTGCGGCACCGCCGTATCGACGCAGTCAGCGCGATCGTGCTGCTCGGCCTCGCGCTGTCGTGCGCCGCCATCTCGTTCGGCGGCAGCCCGCGCCTGCTGCTGATGCGCGAATCGCTGGTGTCGGGCTGCATCGGCCTGGCGTTCCTGTTGTCGCTGCCGCTCGGCAAGCCGCTCACGTTCTATCTCGCGCGCGCCACCATCGCCCGCCAGCGCGGCGACGGCGGCGCCCACATCGGGATGCTCTGGCGCGAGAGCCCGTCGTTCCGGCGCGGCATCCGCGTGGTGACGTGGGTATGGGGGCTCGGCCTCACCGGCGAAAACCTGCTGCGCGCATGGCTCGCGTGGAACTGGCCGATCGAGCGCTACCTGCTCGTCGCGCCGTTGATCGGCTACAGCGTCTATGGCGCGCTGCTGTTCTGGACGTTCTGGTATCGGACGCGCATGCGCGAACGCGGCATGCGCGGCGGCGCAATCCTCGAGGGCAACTGAGCCGCGCGTTCAGTCGACGTCGTAGGACAAGTCGTGCCAGCGCTGCGACGTGCCCGACGATCCCAATTGGCCGCGCGGAAAATGCATCACCGCGATCGCGTCGAGCGCCTTTGCGTCGCGCGCCGGATCGCCGCAGCTGCGGCGCACCTTCAGGTCGCGCACGCGCCCTTCGTCGTCGAGCCACACGCGAACGATCACCTTGCGGCGCAACGCATCCGGCACATTGCCCGTCCGGGACAACAAGCGATCCATCAGCGACATCGACATCCTCGATTCCGATGCGATGCAACGTCCTGCTGCATCGGAACGCATGCGTGGACGTCGACGGTATCGCACGCACCCCGACCCTGTTTCGCTGCTCGTCATGCACCCAGCCGGATTTTGTCACGCATCAAATCCGGACTCTTGAAATCGCTGTCGACGCTCTCATGTTCGTGTCACGCAGCAGCCGCGCTCCGCGCACTGCGCAGAACGACTGACCCGCCGTCGCCCGGCGAACGCGCCCGCATGCGCGTCACGCCTCGTCCGCCGGCATCATCCCTGGAGGATATGAACATGAGCGATCTCTACTTCGGCGCCGATCTCTTCGGCGAATTCGATCGACTGCAACGCCAGGTGGCCCACCTGTTCGGCGGGCTCCCCTCATCGAGCATCCGGGCCGGCCGGCTCGGCGCCTTCCCGCCCGTCAACATCGGCTCGACCGACGACAGCATCGAGATCGTCGCGTTCGCGCCCGGCATGCAGGCCAAGGACTTCGACGTCTCGATAGACAAAGGACTCCTGACGATCAGCGGCGAGCGCAAGCACGTCCAGGAAAGCGCCAGCGACGCGCGCACCTATGCGCAGGAACGCTTCGCCGGCAGCTTCCGCCGCGTGGTCGAACTGCCGCAGAACGTCGATCCCGACACGGTCAGCGCCCGCTACGAAAACGGTTGCCTGCTCGTGCGCGTCGGCAAGCGTGAATCGTCGAAGCCGCGCGCCATCACCGTCCAGTAAGCCAAGGAGCCAGTCATGAACAGCAGCAACCAGATCGTCGAACGCGCGCCGTCCCGTGCGCTCACGGGTGATGCGCGGCGCGTGTTCACCGTCACGCCGGCCGTCGACGTCCATGAGGACAAGCAGGGCATCACGCTGTGGGCTGATTTGCCGGGCGTGTCGCGGGAACAACTCGAGGTCAAGGTGCACGACGGCAACCTGTCGATCGATGCGCGCGCGGCGGTGCCGACGGCCGATGGCCTGCGCGTGCAGCACGCGGAAGCCCGCGAGCCGCATTTCGCGCGCAGCTTCGTGATCAGCCCTGACTTCGATACGGCGCGGATCGTGGCAAATCTGCAGGACGGCGTGCTCAAGCTGACGATTCCGCGTCGTGATGAAGCGCAGCCGCGCAAGATCGAAGTGAGGGCGGGCGGCTGAGCGATGTGCACGGGTGCCGGAGAGCGCCCGTATTCATCATCATGCGGTGCGGCTCTGTTCGCGCCGTTGTCGACATGCGTGCCGCGGCGCGCGGATTTCCGCGCCGCCGCACGATCCGCGCCTGATCCGATGTGTTAGCTGTAGAACAGTCTTGCTCACGCCTTCGTCACGATACTGAGCATTCCTGCAAAGTCGCGGCATGACCGCGACCGGAGCCGGAACAGGTTCGGAGGAGACGCGCATGAAGCAGGACCGCGGACAGGACAGCATCAACCGGGCAGCCTGGCGCAGCCGGAGCGCACGCAACGGCTACGGGCGCGCATCCGGCTGGACCGATCCCGGCGAAGCCGCCGCGTTCGCGTGGCTCGCCGAACGCATCCGCGGCCAGCCGATCCTCGACATCGGCGTCGGCGGCGGACGCACCGTTCCGCTCCTGACCGCGCTCAGCACCGATTACATCGCCGTCGACTACACCCCCGAGCTCGTCGAAATCTGCCAGCGCAATCATCCCGGAATACAGGTCCGGCATATGGATGCGCGCGATCTGTCCGCATTCGCGGATGCATGCTTCGCACTCGTCGCATTCAGCTACAACGGCATCGATGCCGTCGATCATGCGGGACGTCTCGCGATTCTCAGGGAGTGCGCGCGCGTGCTCAGGCCCGGCGGCTATCTATTCTTCTCGACGCACAACCTGCACGGCCCCAGCTATCGGCGACGGCCAAGCGATCTGCTGCGCCTGCCCCGGCGCGACGCCGGACTCGTCGAATTTGGACGCGACGCGCTGCGCATCCTCCATGCATTGCCGGTTGGGGCGTTCAACTATCTGCGGCACACGCGCCTCGATCAGGCCGAGGATGGCTACGCGACGCGCGTGTGCGCCGCGCATCGCTTCGGCATCGTGATCCTCTATACCGATTTCGCCACGCAGCGTCGGCAGTTGGCGGACGCCGGGCTGCATTTCGACGTCGCGTTCGGCAACGCGGATGGTACGAAGGTGGATGAAACCGTCGACCTGAGCCGTGATGAGTGGATTCACTTCATCGCGCGCAAGCGGTCGCACGGTGATGGTTGATGCGCGGGCGCGCGCTCCGGTAGGTCAGCGGGAGATTGAAGAGCATCAGACGAAGCCAGCCCTTGCGTGTGCTCGGTAACGAGACGAGGCCGTCGGGGCTGCCGCTGAGCACGGTGAGCGCGAGTGTTGCCTTGGCCACGCCCGAGAAGATCGATTCGATTGCGCGCCGCCAACGCGTCGATCGGTAGGGTCCGGTGATGGGGCGGCGAAATTCGGGTGGTCGATCGAAGCGTATCGGGTCGGGCAGCGGAGGGGCTTGAAACAGGCAGCGCGTGGATCGCAGGGATGGCGCAGGCTCGATTGCGGCAAAAAATGCCCGGACCGGGCGGCCCGAGCGAAGTCGCCGGACGAAGCGACGACGGAGATCAGGTGAAACGAGCGATGCGCGGCGCGGGCGACAGTCCTGCGTGCGGCGGCCATGAAAACATCAGGGAGACGTGAAGGCATCCGGGGCGGCGCTTCAGCGCGCCGCGCGCCCGGTGCACATCGTTACGGATGGCTGTACATCGCGTTCCAGTCGGCCTTCGACACGGTCGCCGCCGGACGCCCTGCCGCAGATGCGCTCTCCACGCCGCCGTAGCCGCTGTTCGCATTCATCTCGCGCACGCGGGCCTGGGCAGCCTGCAGATCTTCCGGATAGTGCGGATCGGAACCGGCGGCCGAACGCCAGCCCGCCTTTTCGAGTTGCACCAGCTCGGCGCGAACCTGCTCGCGGGTGATGGGGCCGTTCGATTGTGCGAACGACACGGCGGGGACGGTCAGGGCGACTGCTACGGCAACGGCGTGGATCAGGGACTTCATGACGACTACCTCCTTCGAACTTGGGATCGGTGCGACGGCTTGTCTGCAACCGGTGACTGAAGTCTAGGAGCATCCGAACCTAGGGTTAACACTGATCTTTTGAAAGCAGTGTTCCTGAGGGTGGAAGAATGGGGTGGGGGATTGTTTCGGGGTGGGGGCGTTGCTGGGCTGGATTGGCGGGTGACCGCCACCGCTGTCCTGCGGGCGACTGGAGGAGAAATGACGCGCTGACGGCTTACAGCGGTCAACGAGAGCGTCGCCGGATAGTATCGCGATGCTCACAATGCACGATCGCTCCTTCGATTCGGGACAGCCTCGCCCGCAATCTGGCATCGTGCGCCAAGCCCTAATAATGTCGGAAGCGAAAAATTGCTTCAGGTCGGCCCTGTCGCCAACATAGAGTTAGAAGCTCGGCCGTCGGCTTGTAATGCCGGTAGAGCAGGACGCGCCGGCTTATTGAGACATGTCATGCATCTGCCCAAGCCTGACGCCATAGCTATGCCGAAGACAGTCGAGGTCCGCTCCGCATGCGTGGCGCCCTTGAAGCCAAGTCTGCTGAGATTGGACGAGTGCCTGTTGGTCAACATTCTGCTTCAGGAAGTTTGAATAGTAGGCCGCAAGCTCCACATCCATGGCTGCAAGCCCAGGATCACTGCACACCGCTATCTCGTCCGGTAGAGTGGCTTGAGTGCAAGCAAAACTCGTCTGGTACGTTCGCCGAGTGTCGGCGGCCGGAGCCTTCGTTGCAGGAGCAATTTGCCCGATATCCGGTGACGACGTTGGGTCCGGCGATGCGGCCTCCACCTGAGCAGGCACAGTACTGACGCTGGAGGCCGCCACAGGTACCTGCTCATCAGTTGCAGTTCCAACAGCAATAGGCACCGACGCAACGTCTGTCGATGCTTCACTCTGGGCGCCGACAGAAGACGCGGCATCGGTGCCTGACGCCTCGGTGGCAACCGGAATGGTGGGTTCCCGAGTCGGCGTATGGCCGGAATTGGAATGCCCGAAAATGGCTGCAATTACGCCGAGCATGATCAAACCAGCGAGGAGACCAGTGCCGACAATCCGCGTTTCCCCGCTACCGCAATTCGGACATTTGGGTGATAGCGACTTCCCACGTGGATACCACGTGTAGCCACATGATTTGCATCGATTTTGCGGCCGTTTTGTCGTCTTGTAAGCCATGCTGGTATCGATTTTCTCAGGTGTAGGAGCCGCCGGTCACGCCACAAGGCACAAGGAATGGCCGGTTCCCGAAATGCTCGTCTCGGCGATTGCATGACTTCGTTTCAAAGCCCCTATAGCCGAGAGGGTCCGCAAGATATGCGTGTGCATCGCTGCTCTCCCGCACCGGACATTGATCGAATCGGCTACGGCACCCTGCCGCAGTGAGCGCGGGATAGTCCCCGCCTGTCACCTTCGACCATCATTCGCCGCGCAACATCGACTGGGCCGCGGCGTCCGTGTGTACGTAAATGCGGGCCATCGAAGACTGGATATCGATAGACAAGCCTTGGCAACACTAGACGATCAAACCCAACATTGGCAAAAGTTTTAGAGAGATCGTCAGGCGACCTTGGACAACCTCAGGCGACCGATCACTTCCCAATACAAAACCGACTGAAAATCACCCCCAGCAGATCATCCGACGTGAACTCCCCGGTGATCGAATTCAACTGCTCCTGCGCCAGCCGCAGTTCCTCCGCGAACAGATCCAGCGCCTGCGCATTCTGCTCTGCGTGATCCGTCGCCTGCTCCAGATGCTGCCGCGCCGCGCGCAGCGCGATCAAATGCCGCTCGCGGGCCAGATAGACACTCTCCGCCCCCGCCTGCCACCCCGCGATCCGCAGCAGCTCACCGCGCAGCAAATCGATCCCATCCCCGCGCTTGGCCGACAGCCGCACCTCGGTCAGATCCGCCCCGCCCGCCACATGCGCGACCGCCGCCGGCGTCTCCGTCAGATCCGTCTTGTTCAACACCCGCACCACCGGCACCCCTTCCGGAAAACGCGCGGCAATCGCCACGTCGTCATCCCCAAGCGCCGCGCGCGCGTCGAGCAGATGCAGCACCACATCCGCCCGCTCGATCTCCGCCCAGGTGCGCGCGATACCGATCTTCTCGACCTCGTCCTCGGTTTCCCGCAAGCCCGCCGTATCGATGATGTGCAGCGGAATGCCCTCGACCTGGATCGTCTGCGCCACCTTGTCGCGCGTGGTCCCGGCGATCGGCGTAACAATCGCCAGCTCGGCCCCCGCCAGCGCATTCAGCAGCGACGACTTGCCCACGTTCGGCTGCCCCGCGAGCACCACCGACAGCCCTTCCCGCAGCAACGCCCCCTGCCGCGCCTCACCCAGCACCCGCTCGAGCTGCGCACGGATGCGCGCAAGCTTGCCGCGCGCGTCGGCCGCTTCGAGGAAGTCGATCTCCTCCTCCGGAAAATCGAGCGTCGCCTCCACCAGCATCCGCAACGCAATCACATCGTCGACGAGCGCATGAATATCGCGCGAGAACGCGCCGTCCAGCGAGCGCCCCGCCGAACGCACGGCCGCCTCGGTACTCGCCTCGATCAGGTCCGCAACCGCCTCCGCCTGCGCGAGATCCAGCTTGTCGTTGAGAAACGCGCGGCGCGTGAACTCACCCGGCTCGGCCAACCGCAGCCCATGCGCCGCGCCGGCCGCGAGGCAGCGCTGCAGCACCAGTTGCAGCACGATCGGTCCGCCGTGCCCCTGCAACTCCAGCACGTGCTCGCCGGTGTACGAATGCGGCGCGGGAAAGTACAGCGCAATGCCGCGGTCGAGCGGCTGCCCATCTCCATCGAGAAACGGCACGTAGCTCGCATGGCGCGGCGCGAGCGTCTGCCCGCACAACGCGTCGATCAGCGCCCGCGCAGCCGGCTCGCCCGCGCGCCCGAACGACACCCGTACGACCCCGATGCCGCCTCGTCCCGCGGCGGTGGCAATGGCGACAATCGGATCGGAATCGGTGGCGAGCATGGTCAAATTCGAGATAAAGCGGAAGACTGCGCAGGAAACAGGGCGTGTACCGCCCCAGGACGCCCGCATTGTAGCTTGGCCACTGTGTTGTATTCTTCAGACAAATCATCAAACGCCCGTTTGATATAAATCTGGCTTTATCCTATGCAAGATAGGACAAGTCCTATAATCTAGTCCGTGTTCTTCGCGCCAATTCGCGGGAATCGTCCGGGTTTCGTGCATGGACACGGCAATCGTTTGCGTCCTTCCTCGCTCAATACCAGTTAAACGCGTACCTATTTGGGATAAATCTCGCCCCACCGGTTGTCTACCTGATGCCGGCCGAACCGCACAATTTGGCCATGCCGACACTCGAAGAAAAAGCCGCGTTCACCGAGCGCCTGAAATTCGCCTTGTTGCGCAGCCCAGAGAAAGTCACCGGCGCGACGGAACTCGCATTGCATTTCAATTTGCGTCATCACGGCGAGCATCCGGTTTCGCCGCAAACTGCGCATAAATGGCTGACGGGGCGCACCATCCCCACGCCGGACAAGCTCCGCACGCTGGCCGACTGGCTGCGCGTCGATCTCCACTGGCTCCACTACGGGCCGCCGCCCAGCACCGCGGCGCGTTCGACGCCGCAGCCGCTGCCGCGCGACGAGAAATACCCGCCCACGCCCGAGACCAGCGAGCTGGCGTCGAAGATCGAGTCGCTGTCGCCGCATCACCGCTATCTGGTGCAGGAATTGATCGAGCAGTTCTACGGCGATCCCAGCCGCCGCTGACCTCCCCCAAACGAAAAAAGCCGCCCGGTGAGAACCGGGCGGCTTTTTTCATGGGCGCGGAAGGAGGCGATGCGCGTCGCCGCCCCGAACCGCGTCAGGTCGTCTTTTTCTTCGCGCCGATCGTGCGCGTGATGTAGTACTGCTGCGCGATCGACAGCACGTTGTTCACGACGTAGTACAGCACGAGGCCCGCCGGGAAGAAGAAGAACATCACCGAGAACGCGATCGGCATGAACATCATCATCTTGGCCTGGACCGGGTCCGGCGGCGTCGGGTTCAGCTTGGTCTGCACGAACAGCGAGACGGCCATCAGCACCGGCAGGATGAAGTACGGATCGCGCTGCGACAGGTCGTGGATCCACAGAATCCACGGCGCGCCGCGCATCTCGACCGACGCGAGCAGCACCCAGTACAGCGAGATGAACACCGGGATCTGGATCACCACCGGCAGGCAGCCGCCGAACGGGTTCACCTTCTCGGTCTTGTACAACTCCATCAGCGCCGAATTCATCTTCTGCGGATCGCCCTTGAAGCGTTCGCGCAGCGCCTGCATCCGCGGCGTGATTTCCTTCATGCGCGCCATCGACTTGTAGCTCGCCGCCGACAGCGGGAAGAACACCGCCTTGATCAGCAGCGTGAGCAGCACGATCGCCCAGCCCCAGTTGCCGACGTAGCTGTGGATCTTCTCGAGCAGCCAGAACAGCGGCTTCGCGATGATCGTCACCCAGCCGTAGTCCTTGACCAGTTCGAGGCCCGGCGCGACGCCTTCCAGCATCCGCTCTTCCTCCGGGCCCGCGAACAGGCGCGCGGACACGTCGGCGGACTGGCCCGGCGCGATCGCCGCGACCGGCTGCTTGACGCCCACGCGGTACAGCGTCGGGTCGATCTTCTCGACGTAGATGTCGCGCTTCACGCCCTGCTGCGGAATCCAGGCCGACGCGAAGTAATGCTGCACCATCGCCACCCAGCCGTTGTCCGCGGACGGGACGTAGTCGGCCTTGTTCTTGTCGATGTCGGCGAAGTTGATCTTCTGGAAGTGCTTCTGGTCGGTGTAGACCGCCGGCCCGAGGAACGTATGCGAGAACAGCGGCGTCTCGACCGGCGTGTTGTCGCGCACCAGTTCCATGTAGACGGTCGGCGACACCGGCGCGGTGCCGACGTTGTCGATCTTGGTGTCGACGCCGATCACGTAGCTGCCGCGCGTGAACGTGTAGGTCTTGACCACCTTCACGCCGCCCTTCGCCGGCGATTCGAACGACAGCTTCAGCGTGTTCGCGTCGCCCGTCAGCGACGTCGGGCCCGCGACCTGCGCGTAGACGTCGTTGTGATTCGGGAAATCGCCGCCGAGCAGGCCCGTGCGCGCCAGATAGGTATGGCCCGCGGTGTGGTCGAACAGCGTGACGAACAGGTCGGGCTGCTTGCCGTCGCCGGCCTTCTTCAGCGTGAGCTTCGCGAGCGTGCCGCCGCGCGTGTCGATCTCGCCGTCATAGACGTCGGTCGAGAACTTCACGAGCTGCGCCTGCGCGGCCGGGGCCGTCGTCGCGGGCGCCGCGCCGGCGGCAGCCGCCGGCACGTCACCTGCCGCCGTCGTCGCGCCCGTGCCCGATGCGCCGCCTGCGGCAGCCGCGGGGGCCGTCTGCGTGGCGTTCGGGAAGAACATCGACGGGCGCCCATGGAAGCGCTGCCAGTTGTCGAACAGCATGACCGCCGACATGAAGAAGATCACCCATAGGACGGTGCGTTTGATATCCATGCGTTGTCTCAGAGTCGAGGGGGGCGCGCTTCAGCTTTGCTTGGAGCGCGTGGATCGGGATTGGGCGGCGGGACCAGATCGATGCCGCCCGCGGAAAACGGATGGCATCGGCACAGACGCCTGGCGGCAAGATACGTGCCGCGCGCGGCGCCATGATACTGGATTGCCTCGCGCGCGTAATCCGAACAGGAAGGATAAAAACGGCAGCGGTTGCCGAGCAGCGGACTCACGGCAAGCTTGTAGAAACGCAGCAATGCGATCAATACCGTTTGCATAGCAAGGGCGGCGTAAGGTGCGCCGCGTCAGGTCAAGCGGGCGGGCAACCGGCCCGCGCGTCAGGCGTCACGCGCGTCGGGGCTCGACGCGGGTTTCGCACCGCTGCGCTTCTCGATCTCCCGCACCGCCCGGTCGAGCAACGCGCGGATCTCGTCCGCGCACAGCGCCCCGAGCGGAGCGGACGCCGCACTCGGCAGCGCCTTCGCGTCGAAACGCGTATGCAGGCGCAGCAGCAGGTCCCAGCCGGCGAACTCGGCGCGGCGGACGCGAAACGCCTCGCGCGCGATGCGCTTGACCTGGTTGCGCGTGACCGCGCGCGGCGCGTACTTCTTGCCGATCACCAGGCCAAGGCGCGCCGCTTCACCCGTCTCGCGACCGTAGATCACGAAGTGCGCGGAGCGCCGCCACGGGCGCAAACGAAAAACGGATGAAAATTCATCCGTTTTCAGAAGTCGCGCAGCTTTGGGAAAGGCGGCGGGCGCCTGCAACGGAATCGAACCCGGGACAGCGGCTGCCTTGCCCGCATCGCTGCGGACGGCGGACACGACGCGCGGCCCGTCCTTAGATCGCGAGGCGCTTGCGGCCCTTCGCACGGCGGGCGTTGATGACCTTGCGGCCACCTGCCGTCTTCATGCGAACGCGGAAGCCATGGGTGCGCTTGCGGCGCGTCACGGAAGGTTGGTAGGTACGTTTCATGTTGCTCTCACTTGGTCGAGAATATCGGGAATCAGGGACCGCGTGCCCTCTCTTCAAGGCAACCGGGCGAACGCAATCGCCGAAAAATACAGGATTGGTTTTCGCGGAACCCGCTATTTAAACCGTTTTTCTCTTGGTGGTCAATACTTTACGGCCAACATCGAGACAGGCCGCCCACTGTGCCTGACCCCATCCAGGCCACCCGCCCGCTGCACACACCCCTGTGGATAACTCCCGCGCGGCGTCCGTTTGGCGGTAGAATCTCGCCTTACCTCCAAGAATCCCGCACGCCGCTTCGGCTCGCGCCTGTGCTCAAACCCTTGTTGCACAAGCGCCCGAGGCCTACTTGCACGGCCACACCGGGCCTTGTTGCCAATCCGCGACAAGGGCGGCCGGCGAGCCGCCGTGCAACCGAACAACGACAGCACTTCGATGAACGATTTCTGGCAACACTGTTCCGCCCTGCTGGAGCGCGAATTGACGCCCCAGCAGTACGTGACGTGGATCAAACCACTTGCCCCGGTTGCCTTCGACGCCGCTGCACATACGCTGTCCATCGCCGCTCCGAACCGCTTCAAGCTCGATTGGGTCAAGAGCCAGTTCTCCGGCCGCATTTCCGATATGGCCCGCGATTTCTGGAACGCGCCGATCGACGTCCAGTTCGTCCTCGACCCGAAGGCCGGCGCACGCGGCCCCGCGGCCGCGCCGGCGCTGACGCCGCGCGCCCCGGCCCAGCCCGTCATGCCCGCCGCGCCGCTGGCGTCGAGCACGGCCGCCCCGAGCACGGCGGCGCCCGCCACGCTGGGCGGCGACGATTCGGCCGACCTCGACCTGCCGAGCCTGACCGCGCACGAGGCGGCCGCCGGCCGCCGCACCTGGCGGCCGGGCGCAGGCCCCGCCGCGTCGAACGGCGAGACCGACTCGGTGTACGAGCGCTCGAAGCTCAACCCGGTGCTCACCTTCGACAACTTCGTGACCGGCAAGGCGAACCAGCTCGCGCGCGCCGCCGCGATCCAGGTGGCCGACAACCCCGGCATCTCGTACAACCCGCTGTTCCTGTACGGCGGCGTCGGCCTCGGCAAGACCCACCTGATCCACGCGATCGGCAACCAGCTGCTGCTCGACAAGGCCGGCGCGCGGATCCGCTACATCCACGCGGAGCAGTACGTGTCCGACGTCGTGAAGGCGTACCAGCGCAAGGCCTTCGATGATTTCAAACGCTACTATCACTCGCTCGATCTGCTGCTGATCGACGATATCCAGTTCTTCTCCGGCAAGTCGCGCACCCAGGAAGAGTTCTTCTATGCGTTCGAGGCGCTGGTCGCGAACAAGGCGCAGGTGATCATCACCAGCGACACCTATCCGAAGGAAATCTCGGGCATCGACGACCGGCTGATCTCGCGCTTCGACTCCGGCCTGACCGTCGCGATCGAGCCGCCCGAACTCGAGATGCGGGTCGCGATCCTGATGCGCAAGGCGCAGTCGGAAGGCGTGAGCCTGTCGGAGGACGTCGCGTTCTTCGTCGCGAAGCACCTGCGCTCGAACGTGCGCGAACTCGAAGGCGCGCTGCGCAAGATTCTCGCGTACTCGAAGTTCCATGGCCGCGAGATCACCATCGAGCTGACCAAGGAAGCGCTCAAGGATCTGCTGACCGTGCAGAACCGGCAGATCTCGGTGGAGAACATCCAGAAGACGGTCGCCGACTTCTACAACATCAAGGTCGCCGACATGTATTCGAAGAAGCGGCCCGCCAACATCGCGCGGCCGCGCCAGATCGCGATGTACCTCGCGAAGGAACTGACGCAGAAGAGCCTGCCCGAGATCGGCGAGCTGTTCGGCGGGCGCGATCACACGACCGTTCTGCACGCGGTCCGCAAGATCGCCGACGAGCGCAGCAAGGATGCGCAGCTCAATCACGAGCTGCACGTGCTCGAGCAGACGCTGAAGGGCTGAGCGCGCGCGCCGCCCTTGAGAATCGGCGGGCCGCCCCAATTTAAAAGGGGCGGTTCGGTTTTGAGGCACAATATAGGTTTGACCGCCCCGGCGGCGGTGGGTACAGGCCCCGCCTGGCGGGGCGTTGCGAGGCTTGCAGGCCGTTATTTCAACGAAGGAACTCTATGCAACTGGTCAAGACCGAACGAGACACCCTCCTCAGGCCGCTGCAAACCGTAAGCGGTATCGTCGAGCGCCGCCATACGCTGCCGATCCTCGCCAACCTGTTGATCACCAAGAACGGCCCGGACGTGTCGTTCCTGTCGACCGACCTCGAATTGCAGATCACGACGCGCGCCGACTTCGGCGTCGGCGGCGACCAGGTCGCGACCACTGTCGCCGCGCGCAAGCTGCTCGACATCCTGCGCGCGATGCCCGACGGCCAGGTCACGCTGTCGCTCGCCGACAAGCGCCTCACCGTGCAGTCCGGCAAGAGCCGCTTCGCCTTGCAGACGCTCGCCGCCGACGAGTTCCCGACGGTCGCGCAAGCCAAGGATTTCGGTGCGAGCCTGTCCGTGCCGCAGAAGTCGTTCCGCCAGCTGCTCGGGATGGTCTACTTCGCGAGGGCGCAGCAGGACATCCGCTACTACCTGAACGGCATGCTGCTCGTCGTCGACGGCGACCAGCTGATGGCGGTCGCGACCGACGGCCACCGCCTCGCGTTCTCGTCGATGAAGATCGAAGGCGCTTTCCCGCGCCAGGAAGTGATCGTCCCGCGCAAGACCATCCTCGAACTGCAGCGCCTGCTCGAGGATATCGACGACGTCGTGACGATCGACATCGCGCAGACCCAGGCGAAGTTCACGTTCGGCCAGGTCGAACTGGTGTCGAAGCTGGTCGAGGGCAAGTTCCCCGACTTCCAGCGCGTGATCCCGAAGGGACACAAGAACACCTTCCTGATCGGCCGTGAAGAGCTGCAGCGTTCGCTGCAGCGTGCGGCGATCCTGACCTCCGACAAGTTCAAGGGCGTGCGCTGCATCATCGCCCCGGGCCAGCTCAAGATCATGTCGACCAACGCCGACCAGGAAGAGGCGCAGGAAGAGCTGGAAATCGCCTACCAGGGCGACACGATCGATATCGGCTTCAACGTCACGTACCTGCTCGACGTGCTGGCGAACCTGAAGGTCGACAACATCAACGTGAGCCTCGGCGATGCAAGCTCGAGCGCGCTGATCACGGTGCCGGAGAACGAAGAATTCAAGTATGTCGTGATGCCGATGCGCATCTGACGCGCGACGGCACACAGGACACACCAAGGGGCGGCACGCCCCTTTGGCGTTTTTATGGCAAATCAGGGCCACCGAACCAGGTGCTTGCCACCCGCCCGAATTGGGCGTCGACGCATGTCGGCCGGCGCGGCGTTTGACTCGTAAAGAACCCGCGCCGCCGCTCGTGCGGCCCCGCAGAACCGGAAGAAACCCATGACTGAACAGCACAATCAACAGCCCGACAACAGCGGCTACGGCGCCTCCTCCATCCAGATCCTCGAAGGTCTGGAAGCCGTGCGCAAGCGGCCCGGGATGTACATCGGCGATACGTCGGACGGGACCGGTCTGCACCACCTCGTGTTCGAAGTGCTCGACAACGCGATCGACGAGGCGCTGGCCGGTTATTGCAACGACATCCACGTGACGATTCACGCCGACAACTCGATTTCCGTGACCGACAACGGCCGCGGGATTCCGACCGACGTGAAGATGAACGACAAGCACGAGCCGAAGCGCAGCGCCGCCGAGATCGTGATGACCGAGCTGCACGCAGGCGGCAAGTTCGACCAGAACAGCTACAAGGTGTCGGGCGGGCTGCATGGGGTCGGCGTGTCGTGCGTGAACGCGCTGTCGAGCTGGCTGCGCTTGACCGTGCGCCGCGGCGGCAAGAAGCACTTCATGGAATTCCATCGCGGCGTTGCGCAGAATCGCGTGCTCGAGATGCAGGATGGCGAGCAGGTGTCGCCGATGCAGCTCGTCGGGCCGACCGAGAACCGCGGTACCGAAGTGCATTTCATGGCCGATCAGACGATCTTCGGCACGGTCGAGTTTCACTACGACATTCTGGCGAAGCGGATTCGCGAGCTGTCGTTCTTGAATAACGGCGTGCGGATCCGGTTGACCGACCAGCGTTCGGGCAAGGAAGACGATTTCGCGTTCGCCGGCGGCGTGAAGGGTTTTGTCGAGTACATCAACAAGACCAAGCAGGTGCTGCACCCGACCATTTTCCACATCATCGGCGAGAAGGAAGGCGTGGGGGTCGAGGTC
>NZ_JAAGNW010000063.1:24301-33133 GCF_010645215.1 Burkholderia multivorans
ATCGACAACGAAATCGCCAAGAAGGCGAAGGTCGAGACGAGCGGCGACGACATGCGCGAAGGGCTGTCCTGCGTGCTGTCGGTGAAGGTGCCCGAGCCGAAGTTCAGCTCGCAGACCAAGGACAAGCTGGTGTCGTCGGAAGTGCGTGCGCCGGTCGAGGAAGTGGTTGCGAAGGCGCTCGAGGAATTCCTGCTCGAGACGCCGAACGACGCGAAGATCATTTGCGGGAAGATCGTCGAAGCTGCGCGGGCGCGGGATGCTGCGCGGAAAGCGCGCGAGATGACGCGGCGCAAGGGCGTGCTCGATGGGGTCGGGCTGCCCGGGAAGCTGGCCGATTGCCAGGAGAAGGATCCGGCGAAGTCGGAGATCTATATCGTCGAGGGCGACTCGGCAGGCGGATCGGCCAAGCAGGGGCGTGATCGGAAGTTCCAGGCGATTCTGCCGCTGCGCGGGAAGGTGCTCAACGTCGAGAAGGCCCGGTATGACAAGCTGCTGTCGTCGGAGCAGATCGTCACGCTCGTGACCGCGCTCGGGTGCGGGATCGGGAAGGACGATTACAACCTCGAGAAGCTCCGGTATCACCGCATCATCATCATGACCGACGCGGACGTCGACGGTGCGCATATTCGGACGCTGCTGCTCACGTTCTTCTATCGGCAGATGCCCGACATGATCGAACGCGGGTATGTGTATATCGCTCAGCCGCCGCTTTATAAGGTTAAAGCCGGGAAGGACGAGCGGTATCTCAAGGATGAGTCGGAGTTGAATGCGCACGTGCTGCGCTTGGCGCTGCAAGGGTCGGAACTGGTGCCCAGCGAGAACGCCACGGCGATTTCCGGGGATGCGCTCGGGGAGCTGGCGCGGTCGTATCTGCTCGCGCAGGGCGTCATCAGCCGGTTGAGCCGCTTGTATGACCCGGCAGCGCTGGAAGCGATCATGGATGGCGTGGCAATCGATCTTTCGGATGAGGCTTCGACGGAGGTTTCCGCGAAGGCGCTGTTCGGCGCGCTGCATGATGAAGCGCTGAAGAATGAAGTGCGGGTCGTGCCGGCTTATGACACGGTGCGTGAGCAACGGTCGCTGCACGTCGAGCGCGCGCATCACGGGAATGTGCGGGTTTCGGTCATCGATGAAGAGTTCCAGCATACCGCTGACTATCAGCAGCTCGTGAATACGGCGAATACGTTCAAGGGGTTGATCGGGGTTGGAGCGACGATCAAGCGCGGGGAGCGCAGCACGCCGGTGACCGATTTCAAGAGCGCGATGAAGTGGCTGCTCGCCGATGCCGAGCGGAATTTGTCGAAGCAACGGTATAAGGGGCTTGGCGAGATGAACCCCTCGCAGCTGTGGGAAACGACGATGGATCCGGCCGTGCGGCGTTTGCTGCGCGTGCAGATCGAGGATGCGATCGCGGCGGATGGGATCTTTACTACCCTGATGGGGGATGAGGTCGAGCCGCGCAGAGCGTTTATCGAGAGTAATGCGCTGCGGGCGGGGAATATTGATGTTTGAGGTTCAAGGGATGTGCAGGGAAGCAGAAATGGTTGGACTAGCGCTGAGTTAGCTAGACTCGAATGCACGGAAATGATTGGATTTTCGCGCTTACTCCCAGACTGCACTCAACGTTAGGTCCACGTCGCATGTTTTGAGGGGGCGCTTCGGCTGCGGTTCGCTCAAATTGCTCGATTGAGGAACTCGAAGGGTTACAGGTGAACAGCCTGTAACCCTTTTCGCGTTTGAGTGCGGGGCCATCGTTATGGAGGAGGTTTCGGTCAACATCGCGGAGGAGCACTAGGTGCACACGTGTCTCGGACTTCTACCCTTGGTTCCATCGACTTCGCCACGACGCTGTGCCGTTGTGCCCGGCGGAGCGACAAGGGTTTGAGACGTTGAGGAGGCCTCGGTGTTGCCCAGCTTACCGTTCAAGAGTCCCGTTGGGAGGAGGATTGAATTCCCGACCGTCGCATTGCGAATGAGGTTTCGATCTCTTCGCCCCAATCCACTCGAAGACTTTGTTCTTCAACGACTTTTGACAAAGCCATAAAGAGTCTTTTGGATCAATAGCCTACCGACAGGTTTGCGCCTGTCGCGATTTTCGGTAGGTCCGAGTACACGCCGGGATTCTGTATCCTACCGAAAAAATTGTCCACGCTGTGGAGCGGAATTGGAGCAAGGAATCCGATCCACTCTGACCACTTAGCTATTTTCGTCGGCCTCAGCAGCGGACGACTCTGCCTGGCGTAGCACGAGTTGCGTCGCATCTTCAGAGAGGTCCGGCGGATACCCATACTTGGCAAGCAACCGGCGCACGCTTCTCCGCAGCCCAGCCCGCACAGACTCGCGTTGCGTCCAATCTAGCTTCGGCATCTTCTTTACCATCTCGGTCAGTTCTCGAGCCATCAGTCTAAGCGTGTCGCTCTTCATAACCTCTTTGGCCGACCCGTTCTCCGCTAACGCGTCGTAGAAGGCAGCCTCGTCAGAGGTCATACCGAGCTCTTCACCGTGGCGCTGAGCCTCACGCATGAACTTTGCCAAGTCCAAGAGGCGCGAAATCATTTCGGCCGTCGTGATTGCCTTATTGGTGTATCGCAACATGGCATCTTCGAGCGCTTCACGAAATTTCTTGCTTTGGACGATGTTGGTTCGCTCGGTAACTCGAATCTGATCGGTCAGCAGCTTGCGCAACGTCTCCAACGCTAGATTTTTTTGCTCTAGCGCCGCGACCCGCTGCAGGAACTCGTCGCTCAGAATGTCGAGGCGCGCCGCATCGAGACCTGCGGCCGCGAATAGATCAATGACCTGATCTGCATCGACGGCGGCGCCGATGACCTGTCGGACCGCCATATCGACATCACGCTGATGCGCTCCTCCTCCCGAACCACTCGATTCATCCGCCAGGCGCTTTCGGATGATCGCTACGACATGCTGGAAAAATGCCAGATGTTGGGCAACCGGTTCTGTTTCAGTGCGCGGCACAGCCAACGCGAAGGCTTTCGATAGCTCCTTTACTAGGACACGTAAACGCTGCCAGCCATCCGTCTGCGCAAAAACATGATCCACCGCCGCCAGGTACACTCGCAACGCTGTGTGCGGATCTGCATTGAGCGCAGTGGCGTAATCGCACCCGTGGAAAAAATCACGCAACTTCTCGAACGCAGCCAGCATCGCAGGCACAGCTTCGTCCTGAACCTGCTGAACCGCCTCGCCAGTACCGCCGGCTTGGGTGTAAATAGCCAGAGCATCTGCCAACTGATCCGCAAGGCCAAGCATGTCGACGATCAAACCGCCTGGCTTATCGCCATAAACGCGGTTAACACGAGCAATCGTCTGCATCAGGTTGTGGCCAGCCAGCGGCTTGTCTAGGTACATCGTGTGCGCAGGGGGGCAGTCAAATCCTGTCAGCCACATATCGCAAACGATCACTAGCCGGAACTCGTCATCCGGATTTTTGAACCGTTCCGCCAACCGCTTACGGGCGGCCTTACTACGAATGTGGCTACCCAGCAGCTCCGGTTCTCCATTCTCGCCGGACACGACAACTTTCATCACGCCACGCTCGTCGTCGGAATCGTGCCATTCCGGCCTTAGAACCTTAATCGCCTCATACAGACGCGCGGCAATGTCCCGGCTCATGGTCACAACCATTGCCTTGCCTTCCATCGCAGCACGGCGCTTTTCCCAGTGTTCCACGATGAATGCGGCCATCCGATCAAGTCGCTCCGGCGCTCCTACCAAAGCCTCCAGCGGGATGCGTATCTGATTGGTGACCTCTTGTCCTGCAGCATCCGCTTTAGCGGCCTCTTCCAGCTCCGCTTCCGCAGCTGCCGCCCCTGCGTCATCTACCGTCAATTTGATGACGCGAGATTCGTAGTACAGCGGCTTCGTCGCGCCATCTTCCACCGCCTGTCGGATGTCGTATACGTCCGCATACTCCCCGAAGACGTGAATGGTGTTTTTGTCGCCACGCTCCAGCGGTGTTCCTGTAAAGCCGACAAAGGTTGCATTTGGAAGGGCTTCGCGCATCCAGCGTGCGCCACCCTCAACGAAACCGTACTGGCTGCGATGCGCCTCGTCGGCAATCACCACCACATTCGCTCGATCCGAAATCGAACCATGTGCCTCGGTGAATTTTTGGACAGTCGTAAACACCACACCACCGGCTGCACGGTCGAGCAGCGCTTTCAGATGGCCGCGACTTTCCGCCTGAACCGGCGCTTGTCGCAGCAATGCCCGACCTGTTGCAAAAGTACTGAAGAGCTGGTCATCCAGGTCATTGCGATCCGTGACCACTACGATGGTCGGGTTCGCCATCACCGGTTCGCGAATTAGGGAACCAGCCAACATCAACATGGTCAACGATTTCCCAGAACCTTGGGTGTGCCAAACCACGCCACCGCGCCCATCACCAACGCCGAGGGGCTGCTTCAGATTGGCAAGCACGCTTTCACACGCTTTGCGCACAGCTCGGAACTGATGATATCCGGCAATCTTCTTGGATATCCCTCCGCGTTCATCTTCTTCGAAGGTAATGCAGGCCTGCAGGTAGTACAGCAGCTGCAAAGGCTCGAACAGCCCACGAATGAGAGCCTCCAAGGTCGGTCGGCCGCCTTGAGCTGGCCGCCAAGGCATAAAGCGGCTCGGACCGCTGGTAATTGAACCCACCCGGGTTAGCAAGCCATCAGAAGCAACTACCAACAGATTTGGCACAAACAAATCCGGAGCGATCTGCATATAGCGCCCGAGCTGATCGATCGCCGTGTTCAAATCCGCACTGGAGTCAGTCGGATCCTTAAGTTCAATCACCGCGACCGGCAGACCATTCAGGAACACCGTCAGATCGGGACGGATGTTTTTTCCGCCAGGCGTCGTTACGGTAAGCTGCCGCACCACCATCAGATCGTTCTGGCGAGGATTGTCGAAATCTACCAGTCGTGCGCGCCCGCCACGGGTCTCGCCGCTTGCGCTGTCGGGGTACTCTACCTCTACCCCTTCAGTCAAAAGCGTGTGAAACCAACGGTTGTTTTGTATCAACGTCGGGTGCGGATGCCGAGACAACGCACGGATGACCTGTTCGCATGCATCATGTGGAAGCGTCGAATTCAACCGGTGGAGTGCCGCACTCAATCGTCCTTGAAGAATGCATTGTGACGCGTCACCTCGCTCACCGGCTTTATCGATGTCAGCGCCGCTCTTTGTCGCGAAGCCAATTGCCCCAAAGTAAGCAGTGGCAACATCCTCAACAAGTCGCTCGGTTGCTGAAGTCATCGTCATTCTGATGCCCCGCTTGCATCGGTTTCGCTTCCGCCGTTCATTCCATCACGCTCAACAATAAATTCGTTGAGTGCCACCTTGTATGCTTCACGGTCAGCATGAAACAGCACGCGACTTGGCAACAGCTCCAGCTCGCCGAACCTAATGACCTCGTAATCGCGATCGAAAGCCTCATTGAAGTCCACGTGGTCCTCGTAATACACACGTGCGCCGGGCGCCTGGATCAAGGCATCGCGATGAATGCGATAGAGGAACGACACAATGGTGTCCGCAGCCTGAGCCGCGAGCGTGGCCTGTCGCACGTCAAGCCGAGCGGTAAAATTATCGCGTCCGTGCGACGCCATACCGTAGTTGTTGCGCAGTTCGCACAACCCTTGGATCGTCTGCAATAGCCCACGAACCGTCTTCTCGACTGATTCCCGCGCCTTTTGTGGGTCCGGGTGGCTTCGGGGAAGTAAGGAAAGTCGATTTGTTGTCTCCCGCAACAACTTTGGAGCGTCCCAATTGGGATCGGCTGGCTGGCCAATGTCAGCAAGGACCGTCTTGCATACCGACTCAACGAGTGTCTTGGAAAGATCAAATGCAAAATCCGGCACGCTCTCGAGCGTGCTTTCAATTGCATTGATCTGTTGTTCGATCGCCTCTGCGATGGGGCCATCGGCAAGCGCAGCGCGAGTACCGACCATCTGAAAGCGAAACTGGGTGGTCGAGGACTCAGCCATGGGTTCCCCCCACACGTACGCTTCCATCCATTAGCCGCGGAAGCAAATAGTCACGCGTTGATGCCAAGGATTGGATTTCCCTCACGGTAGCCGTCAGCAACTCGAAAAGAGGATCGGCAATCTTCTGGAACGCATTCACCACAGTTCGCGGCGGGACAATAACGGGCATCGGTCGAAAGTTCTTCTTGCTGATTTCCGGAAATGTCGTTCCGCTAGCACGAGCATGGATTGCATCCATTGATGCGTATGCCCATTGCAATATATAGGTTGGGGGCAACGGGCCATCACAGATCATCCCAATGAAGCCCTGATTTATCGCGGTAGGCACTTTTGCGATTGCTAGGTAGCCTACCGGTGCCCGTGAAGACATCAATACCGTGTCGATCGGAAGTAGCCCCGAGCTAATGCGCTCAACACCAGCATTCGTGATCCGTCGTTCTGTATCGAGCAAGACCGGGTGCGAAAGGCGTGACATATCCTTCGGCGTCGCCCAGCAGTGCATGCCAGACTCCCAATATTCTGGGCTCTTCGTACTGGGCGTTGCCCCACCTCTGACTGACACAACATCGCCAATTTGCTTCACCTCCCACCCATCCGGAATCAAGCCAGCTTCAGATTCAACAAGGCGATCGGACAGGGCATCAAACACCGCTTGCGGCATGGAAGGAAAAGACTTGTTGCCGGTGGCCTTTGCCTTTACAGGTTCAAAGTTCACGAACCAGGCACGGAAGGTCATGGACGCAAGTTGCTCTAGCTGCAACGCTAGACGTCGATTGTGCTCGATTTTGTCATCGAGCGCGCTTAGCACATCTGCTATGGCGCGCTGAGTATCAATGGCCGGCAAAGCAACGCTCAACTGTCGTTGTGCCGTGAGGCTGACATAGTCAGCCATGTCCGTTTCACCCTTGCGGGCCATCCACTGCTCAATGAATTCTCGTGAACGCATGAAGCAATAGAGATACCGTCGGTCGAGCCGTTGCTCATCCAACGTCCGCCAAAAAGTTGTCTGGGGTGAGCAGACGAACGGGGGGGCATCAGTCGGTACTGCAGCGATCTTGCCCACCGTGCCCTTGTGCGAGAACAATACATCGCCTCCTCGCCCTACACCCTTCCGAATTCGCTCAAATGCCGCGTCGCTAATTTTCTGGGCGGAGTCGAAGAGTACGCGCCCATCGTCCATGTCCGCGGCACGGATGAATGCGTAGGCGCCGTCGCCAAACTCCTCTCGTCTTGGACGGTATTCACCGTGATTTCCGTCTTCGACCAGCAGCAATCCTTCGTCTTGCAACTCGGCGACCGACCGACGCTGCCAGTTAGCGAACATCATCGACTCCGGTATCCGAGATTGCAGAAAGCTGCTTCCGAACCAAAGCGGTTAGCCTCTCGCCTGTGGCAAAGCTTTCCTCCAATGCTGCCAGCAGTTGCGAGTACCTCTCAGCAAACGATTCGCCATCGTCCTCTTGCTCTTCTGCACCGACGTATCGACCGGGCGTAAGCACGAATCCATGCTTCTTGATCGCCCCAATATCTGCTCCCTTGGAGAAACCAGGAATATCGCGATAGGCCCACTGTCCGTGCATTTCCTCAACCCACCAATCGGGTTTTGGCTCGCCACGCCACTGGCGGAACGCGTAGATAATGCGACCAATATCGGTGTCCGGCTTCGGATCTCCAAAGCCCTCAGGTAGCGTCGTTTCACCATCGTCACAGCCGCTGAGTACGCGCAAGGTCCGCGTCTCCATGCTGCCGAGTTTGCGAGCGTCGATGAACAACGTTTCGCCCTTCCGATCACGTCCACCATACTTGAGGTTGCGCCCAGTCTTGTCACGGGTAACAAACCACAGACAGACGGGAATGCCGGTCGTAAAAAACAACTGCCCCGGTAGAGCAACGATGCAGTCCACCAAGTCCGCCTCAACGATGCGTTGGCGAATTTCGCCTTCGCCTCCCGTGTTGCTTGAAAGCGAGCCATTGGCCATAACGAAGCCGGCGACGCCACCGCCATGCCCATTGGGAGGAGCGATATGATGGATGAAATGCTGAATCCAAGCGTAGTTGGCGTTGCCCGAGGGCGGCATGCCGTAACGCCAACGTACATCATCCTGCAGTAACTTGCCCGACCAGTCGGACACATTGAACGGCGGGTTTGCAAGAATGTAGTCAGCCTTCAAATCTGGGTGCAAATCACGCAGAAAAGTGTCAGCTGGCTGCTGGCCAAGATTGGCCTCGATTGAGCGGATGGCCAGATTCATGTGAGCCAATCGCCAAGTGGTGGGATTGGACTCCTGGCCAAAGATGGAGATATCAGTCTTGTTACCACCGTGTGCTTCGACAAAGTTCTCTGACTGCACGAACATGCCACCCGAGCCACAGCATGGATCGTAGACACGCCCCTCGTAGGGCTCGATCATCTCAACCAACACGCGTACCACGCTTCGAGGTGTAAAGAACTCACCTCCCAACTTCCCCTCTGCCTGAGCAAACTTACCCAAGAAATACTCATAAACGCGCCCGAGGGTATCGCGTGCTTTTGCGCGGTCGCCCTTGAAGCCGATGTCGGCAATCAGGTCTATCAGGCCCTTGAGCTTGACTGGCTCGATACCACGCCGAGCGTAGTCGCGCGGAAGCTTGCCCTTGAGGTTGGCGTTATCGCGCTCCACGACGAGAATTGCTTCGTCAATGAGCGTAGCTATGTCGGGACGTGTCGCCTGGTGCGGATTTCGGTGATGGTGATCAGCCGTTCCGGCGAACGTGATCAGTCTGGAAGGTGGTGTTGCGCGGTCAATGGATTATAGCGAAGGTGATCACGATCAGGATGCGGAGGACTGCTTGGCGTTGG
>NZ_JAAGNW010000064.1:0-10002 GCF_010645215.1 Burkholderia multivorans
GCGGATCGTCGATGCGTCGGTGTTTCCGAACATCACGTCGGGCAACATCAACGCGCCGGCGAGGATGGTCGCGGAGAAAGGCGCGGATCTGATTCTGGCGGATGCGGGGCGGGGGGAGATGGCCGGGGCGTCGGCAAACGAGCGGGAATCCGTCGCACACTGAACGCGCTACCGTGAACCTGTCGACAGTCGGTCATGCTTCACGAGGCCGCCCTCCTCGCACGACAGGTTCACGACTTGGCGTCTGCACGTAAAAAAGGCAGGCCGCGCATCGCGCGGCCTGCCCTGCCCCCGGGCGTCAGTTCACGCTCGTCCGCTTCTCCACGAACCTTTGCACGTACTCGTCGGCCGGCCGCGACAGGATGTCGTCCGGCGTCCCGACCTGCACGAGTGCGCCGTCGCGCAGGATCGCGACGCGATCGCCGATGCGCAATGCCTCGTCGAGATCGTGGGTGATGAACACAATCGTCTTCGCGAGCGTTGCCTGCAGCTGCAGCAGCTGATCCTGCATCTCGGTGCGGATCAGCGGATCGAGCGCGGAAAACGCCTCGTCCATCAGCAGCACGTCGGTATCGGCGGCCAGCGCGCGCGCGAGGCCGACGCGCTGCCGCATCCCGCCCGACAGCTCGTCCGGATAGTGGTCGCCGTAACCGTCGAGCCCGACCTTCGACAGCCAGTTGCGCGCCGCCTCGGCCGCGTCGCGGCGCTTCTCGCCGCGCGTGCACAGCGCATACGCGGCATTGTCGAGCACGGTCTGGTGCGGCAGCAGCCCGAAATTCTGGAACACCATGCTGACCTTGAAGCGCCGCAGTTCGCGCAGCCCGTGCGCGTCGAGCTTGATCACGTCGCTGCCGTCGATCACGATCTCGCCGGCCGTCGGCTCGATCAGCCGGTTGAAGTGCCGCACGAGCGTCGACTTCCCGGAACCCGACAGCCCCATGATCACGAAGATCTCGCCCGACTCGATACCGAGGCTCACGTCGTTGAGCCCGACGTTGCAGCCCGTTTCGGCCAGCACGTCGGCCTTGCGCTTGCCGCTTCTCAGCAGGTCGAGCACGCGCGCATGCGCGGCCTGCGGCCCGAACAGCTTGTACACGTGTTTGACGTCGATGGTCGCCATGTCTGCCTCCGTTCCTATGCGCGCGACGATTGCGTCGCCTGATTCGAATCGACGCCCGCCGACTGCGCCTTGCGCGGCAGCCGGTACGGCACGCGCGACGCGCCCTTCTGGCGACGCTGCTGCGCAAGCCGCCGGCGCGCACGCCGCTCCTGGCCGAAGCCCTGGCTGATCCGGTCGATCACGATCGCGAGGATCACGATCGCGACGCCCGCCTGCGTGCCCTTGCCGACGTCGAGCGTCTGGATGCCCGCGAGCACGTCCTCGCCGAGCCCGCGCGAACCGATCAGCGACGCGATCACGACCATCGACAGCGCCATCATCGTCGTCTGGTTGATGCCGGCCATGATGCTCGGCCGAGCGAGCGGCAACTGCACGTTGACGAGCAGCTGCCAGCGCGTCGTGCCGAACGCGCGCGCGGCCTCCGTCACGTCCGGATCGACCTGGCGGATGCCGAGATCGGTCAGGCGGATCAGCGGCGGCAGCGCGTAGATGATCGTCGCGAGGATCGCGGGCACCTTGCCGAGACCGAACAGCATCAGCACCGGGATCAGGTACACGAAGCTCGGCAGCGTCTGCATCACGTCGAGCACCGGCAGCAGCAGCCGGCGCAGCCACGCGCTGCGCGACGCGAGAATGCCGGCGGGCACGCCGATCGCGACCGACAGCACCGTCGCCACGAGCATCAGCGCAAGCGTCTGCATCAGCTTGTCCCACAGGCCGAAGCAGCCGATCGCGTAGAGCAGCAGCATGAAGAGCGCGCCGAGGCCGATGCGGCGCGTCGCATTCCACGCGATCGCGCCGACCACCAGCAGCACGAGCCACGGCGGCGCCACGCGCAGCGCGCCTTCGAGCGGCACGAGCAGGTAGCGCAGCAGCAGCGTGCTGAAGTGATGGAAGCTGTCGCCGTATTGCGCGACGAAAGTCTCGAGCGCGCTGTTGACCCAGTCGGCAATCGACAGGTGCAGGAAAAAGCCGTTCATGTTGATTCTCCGTCGCGCCGCGAAGGCGCGTGGCGTCGGCGGCGGGCGCGGGCCCGCCGCCGCGCGCGGGTTACGCGCCCTTCAGGCTGTCGGCGATCTTCTGCGCGACGTCGGCCGGCACCCACTGCTTCCACATGTCCGGGCGGGTCTTCAGGAACTGCGTGGCCATCGCCGCGCCGTCGATCTTCTTGGTCGTCATCTCCAGGATCGTCTGGTTCAGGAAGGCCATCGGGAAACGCACCTTGCCGAATACGCCGACCAGATCGGGGTTCGCTGCGGCGAACGGCTTCGACACGCCGACCGTCAGCCGCGACACCATGTACGACGACGCGCACTGGCGCGTGCTGCTCTCGTCGCGCAGCGTCTTCCAGCATGCTTCGTTATAGGCCGGCATCTTCAGCGCGGTGAGCTTGTATTTCGCCATCAACGCGGCCGGGCCCCAGTAATAGAACACGATCGGCGCGCCGCGCTGGTACGCGGACACGATCGCCGCGTCGAGCGCCGCGCCCGTACCCGGACGGAAATTCGTGTACGACTGGTCGAGCTTCAGCACCTTCAGGAGGCGCGTGTTCACGCGCTCGCAATCCCAGCCGGTCGGGCAGTTCAGGAAGCGCCCCTTGTCCGGCTCCTCCTCGTCGACGAACACCTGCTTGTATTTCGGCAGATCGTCGACCGACACGAGCCCGGGAGCGACCGGCTTGATATTGCGCGCCGGATCGCCCTTCACCACGTAGTCGGGCACGAACCAGCCTTCCATCGCGCCGCCCGGCAGCGTGTCGCCGATCAGTTCCACGGCGCCGGACGCGACGGCCTTCGCGGTGATCTCGCTGCGGCCCGTCCACTGCTCGGCCCAGATCTGCAGGTCGTTGCGCGCGAGCGCCGTTTCCGTCGCGGCCGTGCTGCCCGGCACGACGTCGGTCTTGCAGCCGTAGCCCTTCTCCATGATCTGCCGCAGCACCTCGGTCGTAAACGACCCGCTTTCCCACGTGATGCCCGCGAAATGGACCGTCTTGCCGTCAGCGCACGCGCCTGCGGCCGCATGGGCCGCAGGCGCGGACAGGATTGCCGCGGCGGCGAGCAGGACCGCTTTCAGTCGTCGAATCTGCATGGTGGGTCGTCTCCTAATCGAATCTGTTGTTTGTGCGTCGCGGCAAGCGCGACGACCGGTGCATCGAACCTTCATCCACGGCCGGTCAATTTGCATGTTTCCGTCGCCAATTTGTTTAGGGAAACGAGTAATTCCGATCATTGCAATCGGCACTGCCAATCGACGGCAGGACGCCCCGCCAAGCCCGCCGGACGGACCTCGCGGCCGGCCTTGAACCACGGCCGCGCGCCTGCCGTTTCGCCTGTAGAAAGCGCCCGTCGCGCCGTCATCGGCGATCCCGATCCCATCCATCGAAATTACTCGCTTTCGATTCCGTTTTGGCTTGGGAAGAATGCGCGGTGTCATCGGAGGAGACACGACCCGACACGGCCTGTCGCCGCGCCGCTGCGCATTGCGCGTTGCCGGCGCCGGGCTCGCTGCGCCGGGTCGCCCCGGATGACGGGACGCGCCTAGCCGGACACGTTCACGACAATCGATACAAGCTGGATATCCCGGAGATCTCTCAATGAACAAGAAACTGACGGCGCTCGCCGTAACGGCCGCATTCGCCTCGCCGGTGTTCGCGCAAAGCAGCGTCACGCTGTACGGCGTGATCGACGAAGGCCTGGACTACACGAACAACGTCGGCACCGGCCATGTCTACGAAATGGCGAGCGGCTACGCGCAGGGCAGCCGCTGGGGCCTGAAGGGCAGCGAGGATCTCGGCGGCGGCATGAAGGCGATCTTCCAGCTCGAAAACGGTTTCGACGTGAACAGCGGCAAGCTGAACCAGGGCGGCCGCATGTTCGGCCGCCAGGCCTACGTCGGCCTGAGCCAGGCCCAGTACGGCACGCTGACGCTCGGCCGCCAGTACGACTCCGTCGTCGACTATCTCGCGCCGACCACCGCCAACGGCAACTGGGGCGGCTACCTGCTCGCACACCCGTTCGACAACGACAACACCGACAACTCGTTCCGCCTCGACAACACGGTCAAGTACGCCAGCCCGAACTTCGGCGGCTTCCAGTTCGGCGGCACGTACAGCTTCAGCAACAGCACGAACTTCTCGGACAACCGCGCGTACAGCTTCGGCGCGCAATACCAGAACAACGGGCTGCTGATCGGCGCGGCGTACCTGCAGGCGAACCATCCGGGCGACGGTTCGGCCGGCGCGATCACCGCGAACGACGCAAGCTACATCGCCGAGCGCGGCCGCGTGTTCGGCGCGGGCATCAACTACACGTTCGGGCCCGCGACGGTCGGCTTCGCGTATACGAACTCGAACTACAAGAACCCGACCGGCAACGGCTACCTCGGTACGCCGGGCGCGATCCTCGCCCCGGGCGCGACGGTCAGCGCGATCAAGTACCAGAATTTCGAGGTCAACGGCTCGTACCAGATCACGCCGGCGTTCATGGTCGGCGCGCAGTACGTGCTGTCGCTCGAGAAGTACGACGCGTCGACCGGCGACGCCAAGCCGAAGATCCACTCGGTCGGGTTCATGGCCGACTACAACCTGTCGAAGCGCACCGACGTGTACCTGCAGGCCGCGTACCAGCACGTCGCAGGCGACAAGACGAACTCGATCCTCGACCAGGCGTTCATTCCCGGCACCGACGCGCCTTCGTCGACGTCGAGCCAGGTGGCCGTGCGCCTCGCGCTGCGCCACAAGTTCTGACGCGGCCCGGTTCTCCGTTCTTCACGCGACACCCGCGCCTGTCCGGCCCGTGGTGTATTTGCCCGCCGGCAGGCGCCACGCCTGCCGGCGGTTTTTTCATGGATCTCCGGCAAGCATCCTGAATGGCCGCCCGACGTGTGCAGTCGCGCACGCTATCGTTTCGTCGGGTGGCGGTCGGCACGGGCGGAATTGCCCGTTCGCCGGAACGACATCGCCATGGTCGGCCCGAACGTGAGAAAAGCCATGTCGTCCGCGACGGCGCTGCGCCGCCGCCTTCAGGCAGGCGGCAGCGGCTCCAGCGGCTCGGACGCCTGCAGGCTGCGGCTCGACAGCCAGACCTCCTGCCGCAGCCACTCGCGGAACTCCAGCACGTGCGGCAGCGCACTGTGCTCGGAGCGCGTGACGAACCAGTAGGACTGGTGCCCGTCGACATGGACGTTCAGCACCTGCATCAGCTGCCCCGCCGCGATCTCGCGCGTGACCATGTGCCGGTCGGCAATGGTGATGCCGAGCCCGTCAACCGCCGCGCGGATCGCATGGTCCAGCAGGTCGAATTCGTAGCCGCCGCGCGTGTCGACGTCGTCGAGGCCGGCCGCCTTGAGCCAGTGCTGCCAGGTCAGGTAGCGTTGATCGTCGGCCGCCAGCACGTGCAGCAGCGTGAAGCGGCTCAGGTCGATCGGGCCGTCGCGCGCCACGCGCGCATACAGCGCCGGCGCGCACACGGCGATGTGCTGCTCGGGCATCAGCAGCATGTTGTCGAGGCCGTCCCATTCGCCGTCGCCGAAGCGCACCGCGCAGTCGAGCAGGCTCGACTGGCCGAGACTGTCCTGCAGGCGGGTCGTGAGGCTCAGTTCGTAGCCGGGATGCGCGTCGCGCAGGTTCGCGAGGCGCGGCATCAGCCAGCGCGCGGTGAAGGTCGGCGGCGCGTTGAGCCGCAGCCGGTTGCGGTGCTGCTTGTCCTGCAGCGCGCGCACCGTCAGTTCGATCCGGTCGAACGATTGCTGCAGCGCAGCCAACAGCAGCCGGCCGGCCGCCGTCAGTTCGAGCAGGTGATGATGCCGCACCAGCAGCGTTTCGCCGAGCTGGGTTTCGAGCTGGCGCACCTGTCGGCTCACCGCGCTTTGCGTCACGTTCAGCAACTCGGCGGCGCGTGTGAAGCTGCCCGTCCGGCCAGCCATTTCGAAAGCTTTCAGCGCATTCAGCGCGGGCATTCTGCGTTTCACGGCACCTCGCGACCACTTAGTCAGGATCGCGACATTGTAGGCGGACCCGGACAAAATTGAGACAGGAGACGGTACCTCGTGTGGCGGGTGCCTTCGCCGGTTGTCTGGTGTTTTTCGAGGAGATCGCGCGCGACCTCGGTTTCAGCCGCGCGGCCGTCGTGCCGGGCGTGAGCCGGCTGATCGTGGACGAACTCGGCGCGTGCCCGCGCTGCATGTGCCGCACCTCGTCATGTCCTGCTTCCTTGAGTGACGCCCTGCGCTGCTTCGCCCTGCGCGAACGCTCGCCAGGCCGATACCGAAGGCCGAATGATCTTTCGGCTTTCTCTGATATGCAGCGCATGATAAATAAGTTTCTTTCGGGCATTTCTCACGATTTGTCAAAAATCGTCACCATTTCGCTATTAAAAAAATCGCCGTTGATATGATCTTTTGGCATCGGGTCAGGCTTTCCCAGTGCCTCTTCTTAGACACCCCGAGATTTAAAAGGCCCGCATCCGATCTTCATCCGCCAATCGGGTCTTGGTACTTCTTCTGATATGACGCACGCAGTCTCGGCCTCGGGATGTTGGTAGCGGTCGAACTCGCTTTCCATAAAACGAGGTGACCGCATGGCCGGGGAAGTCTTGTTGAAAGTACTGCGCGGCGGCTACGCGCAGTTCGATCGCATCGTCAAACTCGACACGCCGCTCGGCGGCGACTGGCTCGTGCCGCTGTACGTCAAGATTCACGCACGGCTCGGGCGCAATTTCGAGGTGATCGTCGACGCGTCATCGGCTGTCGACAGCAAGATCAAGCTCAACGCCCTGATGTTCCAACCCGTCACGCTCTGGATTCGCCAGACGGACGACGGCTATCTCCCCATTCACGGTTACGTGCAGCGGGTACGCCGTCTGGGAAGCGACGGCTCGGTCGCCTATTTTCAGCTCCATTTCTCATCCTGGCTCAGCTTCCTCAAGCTCAGCAGCGACCGGCGCGACTGGCAGGAAGCCGATGGCCGGCGGATTCTGGCCGACGTGTTCGACAAGCATCCGCAGGCGCACGGCCAATACGCGTTCGAGATGCGCGGCCGGATGCGCTCGTACTCGCACCGTGTGCAGTGGGAAACCGACTGGAATTTCGTACACCGGAGTTTGGAAGAGGTCGGCGTATTTGCGCGTTTCGATTTCGAGGAGGACGGTAAGTCGCATCAGGTCGTCATCATGGACGATCTGTACGCCGGCCCGTCCCTGCCCGATCCGGAGATGCGGTTCAGCCACGCGGGCACGCACGAGGAATTCGACGGCCTGACTCAATTGAGCGAGCAGCAAGACGCCCAGAGCGCGACGCTCACACTCGGCACGAGCGACTACAAGCGGCCGGGCCTCGACGAGCAGGTCAGCATGCCCGCGGCGAACCTGGAAGACTTGCCTGGACACGGCGAAGACTACCTTTATACCGGCTCGCAGACGTGGGCGAACAAGAACATGGGCGACCGGCAAGCCCGCATCCATACCGAGGTATGGGCGTCGCGAGCGAAGCGCTATTTCGCGGTCGGCAGCCCACGCTATGCGTTGCCCGGCTACTGGTTCAAGCTGACGGGACACCCGGTCCTCGACATGCTTCCGGACCAGGAGCGCGAATTGTCGATCATTGCGAGCGATTGGGTGATTCGGAACAACCTGCCCGGCCTCGACGCACTCGCGCGATTTCCGCGCAGCCTGCGCGGCGAGATCGAGCAGGCGCAGATGGCCGGCGCAGGCACGGCAGTCGGCCACCGCGACGGCGGTATCGGATTCCTCCTGGTCGAGATCGAGGCGCAGCGCCGTCGTACGCCCTTCCGTAGCCCGTTCGAGCACGGGAAGCCCGACATGCACTTGCAGACGGCGATCGTCGTGACGGACAACAACGAGGAAATCAGCACGGACGACGGCAACCGTGTTCGGGTCCGGACGACGAGCAGCCGGAATGCACCCAATACGAAGTCGACGCCGTGGATTCGCGCAGCGATGCCCGATGCCGGTGCGAAGCGCGGTAGTTACTTCCCGTTGCGCAAGGGTGACCAAGTG
The DNA here is from genome assembly GCF_010645215.1 of Burkholderia multivorans. Classification (GTDB taxonomy): domain Bacteria; phylum Pseudomonadota; class Gammaproteobacteria; order Burkholderiales; family Burkholderiaceae; genus Burkholderia; species Burkholderia multivorans_A. Next base: position 8,134 of record NZ_JAAGNW010000064.1, read on the forward strand.
CTCCTGGGATTTGTGAATGGAGACTGTGACCGTCCCGTCATCATCTGCAGGCTGCACGGGGGCGCGACGATGCCGGTATGGCACACGTACGGCGTGCTGTCCGGCTTACTGTCGCACGAATACGGCGGCGACGGCTTCAACCAGCTCGTCATGGACGACTCCAGCGGTCAGAACCGGGTCCACCTTTACTCGTCGAGCTACAGCTCCCACCTGCATTTGGGCTACTTGATCGAGCAGTCGGGCAACACGCGCGGCGCGTTTCTCGGCAAAGGGTTCGACCTGAAGACTGGCGCATACGGCGCGGTGCGCGCCGAGCTGGGACTGTATGTGTCGACACAGGCCGCCACTGCGCAGCCACTGAACGTAGCGGCCGCCACCGAACCACTCGCGGGTGCGGAAGCCTTACTCGAAGCTGTATCGAAGGCCGGCGAGACGAACCAGGCCGAGAGCCTGCACGATGGCCGGGCTGCGCTGAAGTCGTTCACCGATGCGACGCAGCGCACGGTTGCAGGCTCTACCGGCGGCGGCCGCACGGCCGGCGGCGGCACCGGCAATGCGAACGGCTTTTCGAAGCCGGTGATGCTGCTGTCGAGCCCCGAAGGCATCGCCGCGTCGACGCAACAATCCGTGCATGTCGCGGCGAACCAGCACGCGAACGTCGTTGCCGGCAAACACGTCAACCTGGCGGCCGGCAAATCGTTGCTGGTCAGCGTATTCGACAAAATCAGCCTGTTCGCCCAGAACCTCGGGATCAAGATTTTCGCGGCGAAAGGGTCGGTGGATATTCAGGCGCAAAGCGGACCGGCCTCCCTCGTGGGCCTGCAGGACGTGAAGATCGAAAGCGCGGACGGGCGGTTGATTCTGACGGCCGCGACGGAAGTCTGGATCGGCGCCGGCGGCTCGTACATCCGCATCAAGGGCGGGTTGATCGAGAACGTGACGACCGGGCAGATTCTGGAGAAATGCGGGAGTTGGGACAAGCCGAGCGGCGCGAGCGGGACGATTCGCGATCCGTTACAGGCGACGCCGGTGTCGATCGATGGCGGGCGCGGCTCGCTCTTTTCGGGCTGATACGGCGACGGCCACGAACCACGCGGCAGGAAAACGAGCAACGAGGGATTCCGAGAAGCATGAGCAAAATCCACCCTTCCCCAAAGCCTGTTGCGTCGGCAAAGCCGGCGGCCGCGCCGAGCACGCCCACGACGCACGCTTACACGCCACTGAACTGGGCCTTCCCGTTCACGCCTGCCAGCAAGCACGACCCGGCTAACCCCATGACCTATATGAGGGCGCTGGCCGCCGCCGAGGACGGGTTCTATCCGCTTGGCGCGAATGGCATGTGGCACGGCGGCATCCACTTCGACCAGAACACCGGTACTCGACTGAAGCAAGGTGACGGCATCCGCGTAATCGCCGATGGCGAGATTGTTGTCTACCGGCTTGACAGCAAGTATCCGGAACAGAACTACCAGGACGGCCGGCACGCGCTGTATTCGACGGGCTTCGTGCTCGTCCGCCATCGGCTGCAATTGCCGCCACCGCCCCAGCCACCGAAGACGGATACCTCCAAGAATTCGGCTGAGCAGCCGATAACGTCATCCAAGTCGGCAACGGCAACAAGCATGAACAAGCCGGCTCCAGGTGAAGTGCTGACATTCTTCAGCCTGTACATGCACACGATGGATCACGACAGCTATCAGGCGGCGGCAAAGCAAGCGAAGGTCGCCCAGGTCGATCCGTCGAAACCAAACATGAACCCGATGCCGTATTGGGAAGGCGATCGCTACTATCGGGTCGGCGACAAGGCAAGAGACCCACAGGCGCTGCCGCGGCCGAAGGTGCCCATGTCAAGTCATCGAGATGTGCTTG
>NZ_JAAGNW010000064.1:10012-18884 GCF_010645215.1 Burkholderia multivorans
GACAGCGATTTCAGGAAGGTACTCGAGCCGGTAGCGGATGCGAAAGACACGACGCCGCTTCCACTTCCCGTCACGGGCCTGCGCATCCGCGATCTACCGAACGGAAAGATCATCGGCATCTTGCCGCGCGGGACGGAATTGACTATCTCTACCGACGACCAGACAAAGGCAAAACCGGATTGGGTAAAGATCAAGTCGATCAAGTCGGGCACACCGGTCAGCGCGGTCGTCGGCCAACCTGTGTCGCAACACGCGCCGTATGGGTATGTGTACAAGGCCGAGCTGGACCCGATCGTCGACCCCAAGCCGCTGGATACTGTCGTCGTGCTGAAAGAGCCGTATCCGGTCAAGGCCGGCACCGTGATCGGTCATCTCGGTCACTATCTGCGTTACCTCGACGCAAAGTTGCTGCCGGCGAAGCCAATCCGACCACTGCTGCATCTGGAAGTCTTCGCCGGCCCCGAGCTGGATGCGTTCATCCAGAAAAGCCGAGAACGGGCAAAGGAACTGCCCGCAACCAAGATGTTTCTGGAAATCTCGCCAGGCGCGCGGCTCGTCGTCGATTTGCCGGAACCGGACCAGACACTGCAGCCCGGCACCAGGCTTGTCACGCTCGCCACCGGCGCAAAGGGCAAGTGGGCCCAGGTGCAACCGAAAACGGCTGCACCTGGACATGGCGGCCGTCACGCGAAACCTGTTTTCAAGGATGCCGGCCCATCCGTATGGGTCGAAAGTGGCTTTGCCAACACGACGACTACGGCAATCGTGCCGGGCTGGAAAGATTTCCCGCTGAGCCTCACAAATGCAAAAGTACCTGGCGCAGATTTCCGCGACGTATTCCGGCGCGCGGACTTAGACAAAAGCGGTACGTTGAAAATCGCGAAGGACGACAAGGGACGCCAATGGTATTTCGTCACGATCGGCACGAAGGACGGCGTCGCACGCGACGGATGGGTGTGCGAGCAGGACCATCCGCTCGTACGAATGTGTGGGCCCTGGGACTGGCCAGGTTTCGAGCTTGTCGACAATAGCCGCATCATGCCGATCGACATGCTCAAGCGGTACATCCACGTCGCCGAGCAATTCCTGGTTGATGAAAGCAAAACCGAATTCGAGGCAAGCGCCGCAACGGTCAACGCGAGTCTGCTCATTACGAAGCTCGAGAAGGCGATCGACACGAACCACGACGGAAAGGTGACCGCACGAGAACTGAAGCACGCGCAGGAAACGCCGTGGATGGCAGAAGCCCTCTCCCATCTCGTCGTTCGGTGTGAGAGCGAATGGGGCGGTGGGCTGGGGAAGTGGGAAGCGTTGTCGCCGCTGATGAAGAAGCTGCTTTGGCTGTGGAGAACCGAGATCGAGCGGATTGGGAAATTGCAGTGGTGGGAGCAGGTCGTCAGTATCGAAGGCTTCCCGAAGGAGCCCAATCCTTGGCATTTTCATCCGATAGGGTTGATTGGGAACTTCGTTAGTTCAAAAATCAGCAACAAAACGCTTCGACTGTCTGATCAGGACGTAGACGATCTAATCAAAGTTACCGCAACTGAGGTTGCATTAACCTTGAATGATGAAGATTTAAAAAAACAGGCCGGCGCAGTTGTTGACACCATTCTGAACCGCCGGATGTCTGGTGTAAAAAATTGGAATACAATTAGAAATGTTATCAATGATGAATGGCAATTTTCTGACATTAACACCCCAAGGCCCAGTGCTTATGGAAGCATACAAAATGTACCTGATAGTAGAGTTTCCGTGAGAGTACGTTCCTTGGTTATCGCTCATTTACAAGATCGGGCTCACGGAGGAGATTCTCTAGTTGGAAACAATTTAAATTATGCAAATCCATATGCGCTAGGCGAAGCTTCGGCCGCAACAAAAATATGGGTTGAAGATGTCATTCATCAGGCAAACACAACAGGATATAGATATGGAAAGGGGCATGCGCTTCATGTACACGGGACAACGCAAGGACTGATGCCCTCCAGACCAGCTCATTTTACAATAGAACTTCCAGAAACATACAGCCGCTAACCTATAGAGAGCGTCATGAAAAAGATTATTCCATTAGCATTTTTAGCGTTTCCATTAAGCTCATTTTCAGAGCCGTGCATTGGCAACGGAAATGTTTACAACGACCTAGCCTGCACCGACCGAATTCTTGTCAAATCAAAAATAGAACTTAATTCAATTTATCAAAAAATATATGAATCCACGCAACACAAGAATGAATTTGAAAAATCCCAAAGATCTTGGATTAATTATAGAGAGAAGCAATGCAACGGTTATATTGCGGCCGAAGCCTCACAATCCCAAGGCGCCGGCGCGGGTTTAATTACGAAAGACTGTCTCGTCGAGATCACCAAACAGCGAATTGATTATTTGAAAACCCTACTCGACAAATAATGAGCAACATGATGAATTTTGTTCATATCGGAAACTACCCCGGCCATGACAACCCGCTGTTAGCGAGCCCACGCAATGATGGATCTCATCCGCGTCGGTGACCACACCGACCACGGTGGCAAGGTCGAAACCGGCTCCAGCACAATGTGCTTCGACGGCCGCCACGTCGCTCGCAAAGGCGATCACGTCTCGTGCCCGCAGCATCCCGATGTCTCACCCAATGTCATCGAAGAAGGCGATCCTTCCATGACGGACGGCGGCGTTCCGATCGCCCGGCACGGCCACCGTGCCACATGCGGCTGCCACCTGATTTCGAGTCTCGTCTGATCCGCTCAGGATTCGACGAGACTGCGTAATCCGCCGTCCAACGCCCCACCACCTCCCCAACGCCCAGCCGCCTCGTTCAGCATCATGCGCCGCGTCTCCGCCCCCACGCGATCGACACCAGCGCCCCCGCGAGGAGCCCGCCCACCCGCGCATCACCGCGCGCCGCGCCGTAATTCGATTGCATCAGCTCGTCGCCCCCCTCCTGGTCGATGCGAAACGCGCGGATCAGCCATCGAAGCCGCCCATCAACGTATCCTTCAGGTCGACGTATTCATCGATTCCGTACTTCGCCCCCGCACGACCCAGCCCCGATTCCTTCGTTTATCGCGACCATCCCCGCTTCCAGCCCGCCCGACATGCGCCACTCGCGAGCAGTACGCGGCGAGCCGATACGGCGTGTCGTTCGGAAGTGCGAGCGCATCGGACCCGGGGTCGCGAAACGGCAGCAGGTGGCAGGTCCCCTTTTGGGTCGTTGCCGCCGTGAGCACGGCCGGCGCGCGGAATCGATGTTTCCTGACAGGGGTACGAGAAATTCGTCGGATCGGTCCCCCCTATTGCACGGCCGCCGGACACCCTCACCCCCGCCCCCGCCCCCGCCCCCGCCGGGCGCTACAATTTCAAGATTAGGCATCGACCAGCGGACCAGCGTTTTGACGGAATTCGAGCAGGGCTTCATCCTTACCCGCCACTGGCGGGACCAGCCGGACGGCATCGAGGTCGAATTCTGGCTGGCGACCGGAGGCGGCCCGCGCCGGGTGCGCCTGCGTCCGCAGGAAGCGGTGGCGTTCGTGCCGGCCGAGCAGCGCGACGCGGCCGCGCGCGTGATCGGCAAGGAAGCGGAACTGCGGCCGCTCGCGCTGCGCGACTTCAGCGACCGCACCGTGGACGGCCTGTACTGCCGCCGCCATCGTCAGCTCGGCGCATTGCGCAAGCGCCTCGAACAAGCGGGGGTCGACGTCTACGAAGCCGACATCCAGCCGCCCGACCGCTACATGATGGAGCGCTTCATCACCGCGCCGGTGCGCTTTCGCGGCGTGCCCGAGCGTGTCGACGGGCTCACCGGCGGCGGGCTCACCGACGGCGAACTACGCCCCCTGGACGACTATCGCCCCACGCTGCGCTGCGTATCGCTCGACATCGAGACGAGCGCGGCCGGCGAGCTGTACTCGATCGCGCTCGAAGGATGCGGGCAGCGCCAGGTGTACATGCTCGGCCCGCCGAACGGCGCGCCTGCCGCGCTCGACTTCCAGCTCGACTACTGCGACAGCCGCGCCGCGCTGCTCGAACGCCTGAACGAATGGTTCGCGCGCCATGACCCCGACGTGCTGATCGGCTGGAACCTGATCCAGTTCGACCTGCGCGTGCTGCATGCACACGCCGAGGCGTGCCGCATCCCGCTCACGCTCGGCCGCGACGGCAGCGTACTCGACTGGCGCGCGCACGGTCAGCAGCCCGACCATTTCTTCGCGGGCGCGACGGGCCGCCTCATCATCGACGGCATCGACGCACTGAAGTCCGCCACCTGGAGCTTCCCGTCGTTCAGCCTCGAAGCCGTCTCGCAGGCGCTGCTCGGCGAAGGCAAGGCGATCGACAGCCCGTACCAGCGCATGGCCGAAATCCAGCGGCGCTTCGACGAAGACAAGCCGGCCCTCGCACACTACAACCTCAAGGACTGCGAACTCGTCACGCGCATCTTCGAGAAAGCCGACCTGCTGCCGTTCTCGCTCGAACGCGCGGCCGTCACCGGCCTGCCCGCCGACCGCACCGGCGGCTCGGTCGCGGCGTTCACGCACCTCTACCTGCCGCGCATGCACCGGCTCGGCTACGTGGCGCCGAACCTCGGCGACGTGACCGGGCAGAACAGCCCGGGCGGCTTCGTGATGGATTCGCGGCCCGGCCTCTACGATTCGGTGCTGGTGCTCGACTACAAGAGCCTGTATCCGTCGATCATCCGCAGCTTCCTGATCGATCCCGCGGGCCTGATCGCCGGGCTCGACGATCCGTCGGACGCGGCCTCCGTACCTGGCTTCCTCGGCGCGCGCTTCTCGCGCACCCGCCATTGCCTGCCGGACATCGTGCGCCGCGTGTCGGAAACCCGCGATACCGCGAAGCGCCAGCACAATGCGCCGTTGTCGCAGGCGCTCAAGATCATCATGAATTCGTTCTACGGCGTGCTCGGCTCCACCGGGTGCCGGTTCTTCGATCCGCGCCTCGCCTCGTCGATCACGATGCGCGGCCACGAGATCATGCACGAGACCCGCGCGCTGATCGAGGCGCAGGGCTACGACGTGATCTACGGCGACACCGATTCGACCTTCGTCTGGCTCAAGCGCGCCTATGACGACGCCGACGCGGCGCGCATCGGCCGCGCGCTCGTCGCGCACGTGAACGATTGGTGGCGCGTGCAACTGCGCGAGCGCTTCGGCCTCGACAGCGCGCTCGAACTGCAATACGAACGCCACTACCGGCGCTTCCTGATGCCGACCGTGCGCGGTGCGGAGGAAGGCAGCAAGAAGCGCTACGCGGGCCTCGCGCGCGCGGCGGACGGCGCAGATGAACTCGTGTTCAAGGGACTGGAGACGGTGCGCACCGACTGGACGCCGCTCGCGCAGCAATTCCAGCGCGAGCTGTACCGCCGCGTGTTCAAGCAGGAGCCTTATCAGGAGTTCATCCGGACCTACGTGCACGACACGCTGGCGGGCACGCACGACGCGCTGCTCGTGTATCGCAAGCGGTTGCGCCGGCCGCTCGGCGAGTACGAACGCAACGTGCCGCCGCACGTGCGCGCGGCGCGGGTCGCGGACGAATTCAATCGTGCGCAGGGCCGCCCGCTTCAGTACCAGCGCGGCGGCTGGATCAGTTACGTGATGACGACGGCCGGCCCCGAGCCGCTCGAAACGCTGCGTTCGCCGATCGACTATGCGTTCTACGTGAGCCGTCAGCTGCAGCCGGTCGCCGATGCGATCCTGCCGTTCCTGCGCGACGATTTCGAATCGGTGACGTCGGGGCAGCAGCGCTTGTTTTGAGGTCGCCGCCGGACCCAATACGTATCCGGTCTGGTCGATAAGTTGTCGCGTATGAAGGACGTCCTGTCCGCCTGGACGCGCCCACTCAGGCATACCAACCTTACATAACAACCCGGCGATACACCACAAAGCGCTTGGCGTCTCCCGTCGCCCTGATGCAAGTCGGGTCTCGAGCGGATTCGCATCACCACCCTGGAAACTTCCCGTTCCCGGTCCTATTGTGGATAGGCGAACTTTGTGCATTCAAGCCGCTGTGGAAAAACGCGTCATCCGAAGTCGATTCAACGATGTTTCCGAACTTACGCAAGGAGCATCTCGATGAAAAATCGCATACTGATATTTGCCAATACGCCATGGGAAGCAGACGCGCTCGTCTCGGTATTCAGCAACGCCCAAGCACGGCCTCCGACCGCAAAGGAAGCCGAGACACTCGATGAGGCCAGCATTATCTTCCCCTCCTATTTCTTTCCTCATCGCAATCACGACGTGCCGCGGGTGACGGTGCCCGGGAGCAACATACCGGTCGAACCGCGCCTCGCCTACGACGATGTCGAAGTCTGGTGTGTGACTGACCTGGCGGCAGGCCAATACACATCCTTGCAAAAGAGCATCGGTCTCAAGGCGCTCGCGGCTACCCAGGAGCCGCCATCCCTCGTTGTTGCATTCGGCACGGCAGCCTTTCCCGACCCTCACCTCTACGACGGCTGCGTCGTCATCGGTTCGGGCGTCTTCAGTTTCGATTCACAAGCGGCTCCTGCAAAAGAACGCTGGACCGACGCCTCGATCGGCACGCCGCCGAATAACACGAATCAGCCCCTCAACCAGCATGTCTTCAAGCAGTTGAAGGGAAGACTACGCATGCCGATCGAAACCCGCTTCCTGCCGCCGCCTTATTCGAGCAGTCACCCCCCCTTCCTTCTCGCCGCGGACAACTACGTGGCGGTCAGCGACGTCAACGTGGGATCGGTCGACAACTACGCATGGGCCGATCGAAAAGCGATCCAGGCATTCACCGCGGCGTGTCCGCGCGCCATACCGGGATCCGTGGAAACCACGCACGGCATCATTCATGCGTCGGTCAAGTCGGATCAGTTCCTGTACGTTTCAGCCATCACCAACCGGCTCGGCTACATCAACATGGAGTTGGCGCCGCGCAACTACGCGCAGGATTTCGCGGTTGCGCACAATGCCGGCGTCGCGCTGGCATGGCTGCTTCCGACGCTGTTGGAGCACCTCAGCTAGCGAGCACCCGCGAGGCAGATGGAGCGTCTTTCGAATCGCCTGCCTCGCTGCGGCGGAAATTGCGGCGAGCCCGATGACCGCGCTTTCCGTATCGCCAAGCCCTGGTCCGACTCCTTCACCGGAAGCCTGTGTTCGCGTTGAGCGGCAGACGGGCGACGCGCTGGCGTGCGTACCGAAGCCGTGACGCAAGCCATTCCGCTTCTACCCATACCCGCCGCCGCACGGGCACATGCCTGCGACAGTGCGCGCCGATCGATTTCCCGGCCGATAAACAGGTGCTCGCTCCCTGGCATCCAGGCAGCAGCGTACGCGGCGAGCGCCGACGCGCCATATCGCCCGCCTCAAGCCTCCGCACCCCGCAAACGCGCCGGCGGCACTGCATACACCCGCCCCCACGCCCGCCGGAACTGACGCGCCGACGAAAAGCCGCTGCGTTCCGCGACGCGCTCCATGTCGAGCGTCGAGCCCACCACCAGCTGCCGCGCGAGCGCGACGCGCATCCGGTTGACGTAATCGGTGACGCTCATCGCCGCGTGCTCGTTGAACAACCGCGACAGATGACGCGGGCTCGTGGCGGCCACATCGGCGAGCGCCGGCAGCGTCCAGGGGCGCGCCGGATCGGCGCCCACCGCGTCCTGCACGCGATGGATCGCCGGGTGCAGGTGATTGCGGCCTTCGAGCCACGGCGACAGTTGAGGATCGGCACCAGTCCGGCGCAGGTAGACCACCAGCTTGCGCGCGACCGTGAGCGCGATCGCATGGCCGGCTTCCTGCGCGACGATCGCGAGGATCAAATCGACGCCGGCCGTCACGCCCGCGCTCGTCATCCGCTCGCCGTCCTGCACGAACAACCGGTTCTCGCGGATCCGCGCACGCGGCGCGAGCTGGGCGAGCCGGTCGCTGTTTTCATGGTGGGTCGTGCATTCGTAGCCGTCGAGCAGCCCCGCGCGCGCGGCCAGCGCCGCGCCGGCGCAGATCGTGACCAGCCGCACGCCCGGCCGGATCACGCGCCGCAGCCACGCGACGATCGCCGCCTCGTACTCGTCGTCGCGCTCGGCGGCCGGCGGCTCGCCGAGCGGCACGTCGACGGAACCGGACACGAGCACCATGGCGTCGCCGGGCAGCCGCGCCGGCAGCGGCGCGAGACCGGCGAGCCCGAGCCCGACCGAACTGTGCACGCGCGGCGCGGCGCCGACGAAGCGGACCTCGAAACACAGGTCCGGCTGCGCGAGATTCGTCATGCGCAGCACTTCCACCGGCCCGGCGACGTCGAGCAGCAACGCACGCGGCGGCACCACCACGTAGACCGGGATCACACGCGCCGCGTCGCGCCCGCTCATCCCGCCACCGGTTCCGTGGCAGCCGCGAGCGCTTCCTCGCCGGTCGCGATGCGCGCGAAGCGATCGGCCAGCACCAGCTCGGTGCGCGCGCGGATCTCTTCAGCGCTCCATTCGCGGCCGGCCGCGTCGGTCATCGGGAAGGTCAGCGTAGCCTCGCCGACATAGTCGACCGTATAGCCGAGATCGGACGCGTGACGCGTGGTCGTTTCGCAGCATTGCTCGGTGCGGATCCCGGACACGATCACGCGGCGGATGCCGTTGCGCACGAGCCAGTCTTCGAGGCCGCTGCCGACGAGCGCACTGTGGCGGCGCTTGTGGAACGTCACGGTCGGCTGGATGCGCAGCGGATCGAGCGGGCGGACAAATCCGGACGTGAGCGAGAACGGGCCGTCGTCCGTGACGTGATAGATCTGCACGACCGGGATGCCGGCCCGTTCGGCGCCGTCGATCAGCGCCTGCTGGCGCCCGATGTAGGCCTGCACGAACGCCTCGCGGAAGTACGGGCGTTGGCGGAACGACTCCTGCACATCGATC
>NZ_JAAGNW010000064.1:18894-19775 GCF_010645215.1 Burkholderia multivorans
GATCACGAGCAAGGCGGTAGAGGTGGACATTTCAGCGCTCCTTCGGTGGTGGACGATGACTGCACTTTATCGGACGCGGCCCCGCTCGATAACGTCGACCACGGACAGAAAGCGGACAGATTACGCCAAGGCGGGGGAAGGGGAAATGTGCCGGAGTGAACATCCGATTGCGATACGGAATGAAACCGGCGCAGTGATCACCTATGCTGCTTCGAAGCAGGGCCGATCATCCGTTTCAACCCGGTGCAAGGTGGTGAATCCGGGCATGGATTATCAACCGCAATGCCTTTCGATACGCTTTCTTTCCAGATCAAGAGGATGCCGATGACCAACAACGGGCCGAATCACACGACACTCGCGCCTCTCCCGAAACATGAACTGCGGCTGCTGCTCAAGAGCTGGGAGTTTCTGTCGATTCTGTTCGTCAGTATCGTCATCGGGTCGCTGCTCCCCACCGACATACTGGACCGTCTGCCAATGCTCGGCCGCTGGGTGCATGCCGTCGCGACCTGGTTCCCCACGGTCGACGCTCATCGTCGCACCTCGGCATTCCCGGAGATCTCGGCGCTCTATTTCGCAACGCTGCTCGTGATCACACCGATATTGACGGTATTTCACTTCAGAAACAGGGCGTTCTATCTGGCCCGCTTGCACCAGGCATACCTCAAGCGCCATGCCCGCTATCTGTTGGCGATCGCGGCCTTGCTGTTGATTACGCCGTGCTTCTTTTATCTCTTTTACTTGCGCAACGACGGAGATGCCTACAGCGGCATGGCAATCAACCAATCGCGAATTGCGCTCGCGACGCTTGGCTGGATATTCGCCGGCGGCGGCGCCTGGGTCAGCCTGTCGCTGGCCTCGCTAGCCATCGCGGCCTTGCT
>NZ_JAAGNW010000064.1:19785-26143 GCF_010645215.1 Burkholderia multivorans
ATCGAGAGAGATGACGCATGACGTCCCGCACGACGAGGCGCGAAGCGACCGCCTCCTGCGCCGCGCGCCGGCATCCCCTATATTCCGTCCTATCCCCGCTCGCGCCGACGCCCGCTGGCGACCTCGACCCGCCGGGGACCACCGCTCTCCCTCCCGCCCCCAAGGAGCCAGCATGGACGACATCCTGTTCGACGTGGACGGCCCGGTCTGCATCATCACCCTCAACCGCCCCGAGCGCCGCAACGCCGTCGACGGCCCGACCGCCGCGCTGCTGAACGCCGCATTCGAGCGCTTCGCGGCCGACGCCTCGCTCGGCGTCGCGATCCTGACCGGCGCAGGCGGCCACTTCTGCGCCGGCGCCGATCTCAAGGTCATCGACGATCCGGCCTTGCGCAACCGCGTCGACCCGGCCGGGCACGCGCCCGGCCCGATGGGCCCGACCCGCATGGCGCTGCCCAAGCCGCTGATCGCGGCAATCTCCGGCTACGCCGTCGCGGGCGGGCTGGAGCTTGCCTTGATGGCCGACCTGCGCGTGGTCGAACAGGATGCGGTGTTCGGCGTGTTCTGCCGACGCTGGGGCGTTCCGCTCTTCGACGGCGGCACGGTCAGGCTGCCGCGCATCGTCGGCATGGGGCGCGCGCTCGACATGATCCTGACCGGACGCCCCGTCGACGCCGACGAGGCGCGGCAGATGGGGCTCGCCAACTACGTCGTGCCGACCGGTGAAAGCGTGCCGCACGCCCTCCGGCTGGCCCACCAGATCGCCGCGTTTCCACGCGCCTGCATGCTCGCGGATCGGCACTCCGCCTACGCGCAATGGGATCTGCCACTGGCGGACGCGCTGCGCCGGGAAGGCGCGTCCGGCGCGCCGATCGTGAATGCCGAAGGCGCGGCGGGCGCGGCGCGCTTCAACGACGGACAAGGGCGAGGCGGATCGTTCCCGGAATGACACCGGCGCCATGAGCAGGCCCCCACGCGCCGGCCTCGCCCCACCCAATCACAAGCAATCTGTAAGTTTCGGATCGCAAATTACTTACGATCCTTTCTGCATATCGACAAATCTCCACGCAGGGCCCTACATTCTTCACGTAATGGTTAGTAATCGTCGGTAACATTTCGCGCAAGCCATTCCAGAAAACACCAAGAAGCGAAGTGCATCCGTCCATGCGAGAAGTCAGCGCGCCCGACCAGCCGCCCATCCTCACCGTCCCCGTCCCCCACGCCGTGCAGCCCATCCTCGATCGCGGGCGGCGAGGTGATGGATTTCGGCGCGGGCAATCTCTACGTGCTGTGCACGACGCGCGAGCGTCGCCGCACCGCGCGCCACCTGTCGCAGCTCGCGCGCTATCACTGCTGGATCGAGTCGGAGCATATCGGCTTCGACGGCGCGGCGCGCACGGAAGTGGTCGACTTCACGGTTCGCCACGACCCGATCGTCGCGCGCACGCTCGGCATGGCGTTCGCAGGGCTGCCGAACAGCTACTTCTGGGGCTGGGACGACGAGCATCGCGTCCCGCCGCAATTGCACGATCATCCGGCCTTCGCGAAGCAGGGGCCGTACTGGCGCTGGGAAGAACGCGAATGTACGTCGCTGTTGCGCGCCTACGAACGCGAACGGCCCGCGTACTTCAGCAAGCAGGTATCGCGCGCGCTGCACCTGTTCGCCGAACGGATCGAACACCACGCCTGAGCCGCGCGCCAGGCGCGCCCAGAAGCGATGGCGGATGCCGAGGCTGACCATGTCCTGGCTGTTGGTCCCGGCAATGCCGTACGAGCCGATCGACGCCTCCGCGCCCGACACGCTGCCGTCCGCATTCAGCTGCGAGCCGCTCGCCTTCTGCCACGCGCCCACCAGATACACGTCGGTCCGCTTCGACAGGCTGTAGTCCGCGCCGAGCGACACCTGGTTGTAGGACGCATTGGCGTCGCCGTTCGCGTGCGTGTAGCTGTAGCCGAGGCCGAGCAGCAGCGCAGGCGTCGCCTGGTAGTTGAAGTAGGCCTGCCCGGTGTTGAACTTCTCGGTGGAGGCGAACAGCGATTGCGCGTCGGCCTTGTAGAGGGCGTTGCTGTAGCCGAGACCGAGCGTGTACTGTCCGACGACGTAGCGTGCGGCGATGCGCGCGATGTTGATCGATTTCGCGGTCTCGTAGCCGAGGTTCACCGGGCCGTCGAAGGTGCCGTCGGACGTCGACGACCAGTCGGTTCGCAGGATGCCGGGGTTCGCGTTGTCGGCGACGAAGTAGCCGCCCGCCAGCGAGAACGGCCCCGCGTTGTACGCGGCGGCGACCGACCATGTCTGTCCCGAGCCGGTCTGCCCGGCCACGCCGCCCAGCGCGTACATCGTCTCGACCTGCAAGCCGCCGAAGCTCGGCGACAGGTACTTGACCGCATTGTTGGTGCGCGAGCTGTTGTCGTAGTTGTCGACGTCGCCGGCGGTCGCGAAGCTGCTGCCGAAGTACGCGTCCTCGGTCAGGCCCTGCACCAGGTCGACGACCGGATCGTACTGGCGGCCCAGCGTGACGGTGCCCAGCCGGCTGCTTTGCAGGCCGACGTAGGCCTGGCGGCCGAACAGCGAACTCGTGCCGTTGTAGGTGCCGAGCCGGCCGTTGTTGGCGTCGAAACCACTCTCCAGCTGGAAGATCGCCTTGAGCCCGCCGCCCAGGTCTTCCGCGCCGCTGAGCCCCCAGCGGCTGCCCGACACCGCGCCGGACGCAAGCCCCAGCTGATTGCTGCCGGTCGGCGTGGCGTTGTGGGTGAATTGCAGCGATTCGTCGATCACGCCATACAGCGTGACCGTGCTTTGCGCGCGGACGGTGGCGGAGAATCCTCCGAGCAATGCGAACGACAGCAAGGACTTCCTCAGCAGTATCTTCATCGTGCCTCTCCGGTGTGACGTGACGGCTTGCGTTCCCGGGCGCCGCTCCGGCGCGTGGCGGGAGTCGTCATTAGCGCACACCGCGCGCGCCGTTTCGTTTGGATTCCACAACGTCGGGTTTACCGGCCGTTTCCGTCTCGCGGGTGCGTAATATCGGGCGCGGCCGGGGCGCCCGACGCATGGCGCGCGAAGCCTGCGCCCGCATGTCGGCGGATGCGGCGCTCGGGCGCGATGCGGCGTGATGAGAGGAACGCTTTTCAGCGCGCATCGCGCACGCGCGCACATTGCAAGGTCACATGCAGTAATCGGGGTACGTCATGTCGTGATGTGCGCGTGACGATGCGCGCGGCTTGACGTGCGCTGGGGTTTGCGCCCGCACCACCGCGGCACCCACCCCCGCGTCACCCCGCGTCGCGCGCCGGCGGCGTCACGGTATCGATCCGCGCGACGTTCCAGCCGCCGCCGAGATCGCCGAACAGCGTCGCGGTCGCGACCAGCCGCTGCTGCTGCACGTTCAGCGCGCTCTGCTGCAGATTGAGCAAGGTGGTCTGCGCGATCGAAACCGTCGTGTAATCGACGGTGCCCGCCTGATACTCGTTCAACGCGATCTCGACTCCGCGCTTCGCGCTCGTCACCGCGCGCGTCAGCGCGTCCGACTGGGCCGCCAGCACCCGCACGCTCGCGAGGTCGTCCTCGACGTTCTGCAACGCGGCCAGCACGGTGCCGCGATAGCTCGCGACCGCCGCATCGTAGGTCGCGCGCGCGGCCGCGACTTCGCCGCTGCGCAGCCCGCCGTCGAACAGCGTCTCCGACGCGCTGCCGCCGAGCGACCACACATAGTTCGCGACATGCAGCAGCCCCGCCAGCGGCGACGCGCTGAAGCCCGCGGCCGCGGACAGGGAGATCGTCGGATAGTAGGCGGCGATCGCAACGCCGATCGCCGCGTTCGCGGACGCCATCTGCCGCGCGGCCGCCGCGATGTCGGGCCGCCGCTGCAACAGCGTCGACGGCACGCCGACCGGCACGTCGGGCAGCACGGGCAGCGTCGCGTCGTGCGCAACCGTGAGATCCTCGGGATTGCGGCCGACCAGCACCGCGATCGCATGCACGTACTTCGCACGCGATTCGTCGAGCGCGATCAGGCTTGCGCGCGCGCTGTCGAGCTGGGTCTGCGCGGTGACGAGGTCGGACGGCGGAATCGTGCCGGCCCGATCCTGGTCCGCGATCACGCGCAGGTAATCCTCATACGCCTTCACGGTCGCCTGAAGCAGATCGATGTTCGCATCGGTGACGCGCAGGTCGATCACGGTCGTCGCAAGCGTGACCTGCTCCGACAAGCTCGCGTTCGCATAGGTCGCCGCGCTCGCCTGCGCGCTCGCACGACGCTCCTCGATCGTGCGGCGCACCTCGCCCCACAGATCGGGCGACCAGCTCACGTTGCCTTCGAGCGCGCCGCTGTTGCCGATCGAACTCGCGCCGGCCACCGCGCTGCGCTGGCGCGTCGCGGACCCGGTCGCGGCCAGCGTCGGGAACAGGCCCGCCCGCGCCTCGCGCACGAGCGCCAGCGCCTGCTGGTAGTTGTAGTAATCCTGCCGCACGGTCTGGTTCGACACCGCGACGAGCGGCTCCAGTTCGTCGAGCAGCGGGTCGTGGAAGGCGCGCCACCAGTCGCCCTTCGGGCCGTCCGCGTCGGGCGCGGCCTGGGTCCAGCCGGGCAGCTCGCGGTAGGCGGCCGGCGGCGCGACCGACGGCGCGTGATAGTCGGGGCCGACCATGCAGCCGCCCAGCGCCAGCGCGACGGCAACGGCGGCCGCCACGCCCGACGCGACGGCGCGGGCCCGGGGGGCGGAAACGGCAGGAAGGCGCTTCATCGTTCAGGACCTCGTCTCGGGCCGCCGCTTCCACGGCTGCCGCGCCGACCAGCCGGCGAGACGCGCGCGCAGCCGGTCGAGATACAGATAGATCACGGGCGTCGTGTACAGCGTGAACATCTGGCTGATCAGCAGCCCGCCCATCACCGTCGCGCCGAGCGGCTGGCGCAGCGACGCGCCCTGCCCGATCGCGAGCGCAAGCGGCAGCGCGCCGAGCACGGCGGCGGCCGTCGTCATCATGATCGGCCGCAGGCGTCGCACGGCCGCCTCGTGGATCGCATGGCGCGCATCCGCGCCCTCGTCGCGCTGCAACTGGATCGCGACGTCGACCATCATGATCCCGTTCTTCTTCACGATGCCGATCAGCAGGATGAAGCCGATCATCGAGATCACCGAGAACGGCACGCCGAACACGAGCAGCGCCAGCGTCGCGCCGATGCCGGCGGACGGCAGCGTCGACAGGATCGTCAGCGGATGGATCGTGTTCTCGTACAGCACGCCGAGCACGAGATAGACGACCACGAGCGCCGCGAGGATCAGGAGCGGTACGGTGTTCATCGAGCCCGCGAACGCCTGTGCCGCGCCCGCGAACGCGCCGTGCACCGACGCGGGCATGCCGATGTCCTGTTCGGCGCGCGTGATCGCTTCGCCCGCGCTGCTCAGCGAGCCGTTCACCGGCAGGTTGAAGGAAATGGTGCCGGCGACCAGCCCGCTCTGGTGATTGACCTGGGTCGCGGTATGGCTGTTCTCGAAGGTCGCGAACGCCGGCAGCGGCACCATCGTCTCGGCCGCCGTGCTGTCCGCGCTGCCCGTCGAGCTGCCGCCCTTGCTGTTGGAAATGCTGTTGGTGGTCGCATTGGCTTCCGCGTTCGCGTTCTGCGCGTTGCCGCCCGCGCCGCCGCTCGTCACGGTGGCGCCGACGGTCGCGCCGGTCGCGAGCAGCGCGCCCGCCGCGGGCACGATCGCCGACGAATACTGCGTCTGCGCCGTGCCGGTCGCATTGCCGGCCGCCGTGCTCGCGAAGATCCGCTGCAGCGACTGCGGGTACTGCCAGTACTGCGGCGCGACCTCCATCACGACGAAATACTGGTTGAGCGGGTTGTAGATCGTCGATACGGTGCGCTGGCCGAAGGCGTCGTACAGCACGCTGTCGATCTGGTTCGGCTGCAGGCCGTAGCGCATCGCGGTCGCGCGATCGATCGTCACCATCGTCTGCAGGCCGTTCTGCTGCAGATCGGAGTTCACGTCGGTCAACTGGCTGCGATACTTGCCGAGCGCCGCGACGAGGCGCGGCGTCCACTTGTACAGCGCCTGTGGATCATCGCTCGTCAGCGTGTACTGGTATTCCGCCGCCGACTGCCGGCCGCCGATGCGCAGGTCCTGCTGCGCCTGCAGGAACAGCTGCGCGCCCGATACCGCCGCGAGCTTCGGCCGCAGGCGGTTCACGACCTCGGTCGCCGACGCATGGCGCTGCGCGAGCGGCTTCAATGCCACGAACACGTTCGCGGTGTTCAGCGCACGGCCGCCCGTGAAGCCCGCGACCGCCGCGACGGCCGGATCCTTCTGCACGATCGACTGCAACTGCGCGAGCTTCTGCTGCATCGCCGAGAAC
>NZ_JAAGNW010000064.1:26153-26562 GCF_010645215.1 Burkholderia multivorans
GGTCGGCGATGATCTGCCCCATCAGCGCGCCGTTGTCCTGCTCCGGGAAGAACGTGCCGGGCAGCAGCCGGAACAGCAGCACGTTGCCGATCAGGAGCGCGATCATCACGACCCCGACCAGCAGCGTATGGTCGAGCACGGCTTCGAGCGAGCGCGAATACCCTTCCCGCGTGCGGTCGAGCAGCGTGACGATCCAGCGCGTGCCGCGCGCGGGCGGGGCATCCACGGCGCGGCGGGTCAGCACGTAGGCGCACATGGTCGGCGTGACGGTCAGCGACACCAGCATCGACAGCAGGATCGCGATCGACAGCGTGACCGCGAACTCGTGGAACAGCAGCCCGACGATGCCGGGCATCAGCAGGATCGGCAGGAACACCGCGATCAGCGACAGGCTCATCGACACCACCGT
>NZ_JAAGNW010000064.1:26572-33079 GCF_010645215.1 Burkholderia multivorans
GCCCTGCCTCGATGTAGCGCATGATGTTCTCGAGCACCACCACGGCGTCGTCGACCACGAAGCCGGTGCCGATCGTGAGCGCCATCAGCGACAGGTTGTCGATGCTGTAGCCGAGCAGGTACATCGGCCCGAAGGTGCCGATGATCGACAGGGGCAGCGCCACGGCCGGAATCAGCGTCGCGCGCGGCGACAGCAGGAACACGAACACCACGCCGACCACCAGCAGCACCGCGAGCCCGAGGGTGCGCTCGGTGTCGCCGACCGACGCGTTGATCGACTGAGAATGGTCGAGCGCGATCCCGATGCGGATCGAGCTGGGCAGCGCGGCCTCGATCAGCGGCAGCCGCGCGCGGATCTGCTGCACGGTCTGCACCACGTTGCTGCCCGGTTCGGGAAACACGATCACGAGCACCGCCGACTTGCCGTTGTAGAGCCCCGCGTTGCGGATGTTCTCGTTCGAATCGCGCACGTCCGCGAGGTCGCGCAGCTGCACCGCCGCGCCGTTGCGATAGGCGACCACCAGGTCGCGATACGGCGCGGCCTTGCCGATCTGGTCGTTCGACAGGATCTCGTAGCGGTGCCCGCCCTGGTCGAGATGCCCTTTCGGGCTGTTCGCATTGGCCGCGCTGAGCGCGGCCCGCACGTCTTCGAGCCCGATGCCGTAGCTGTTGACCTTGCCCGGATTCAACTCGACCCGCACCGAGGGCAGCGCGCCGCCGCCCAGCGTGATCTGCCCCACGCCCTGGATCTGCGACAGCTGCTGCTGGATCACCGAATCGGCGGAGTCGTACAGCTGCGCCTTCGTCAGCGTGTCCGAGGTCAGCGCGAGCACCATCACGGGCGCATCGGCCGGGTTGTACTGCCGGTAGCTCGGATTCGCGCGCAGCGTGGTCGGCAGGTCGGCGCGCGCGGCCTGGATCGCGGCCTCGACGTCGCGCGCCGCGCCGTTGATGTCGCGATCCAGCCCGAACACGATCACGATCAGCGACGAGCCGACCGTACTGATCGAGGTCAGCTCCGACACGTCGGCGATCGTGCCGAGCCGTCGTTCGAGCGGCTCGGCGACCGTCGCCGCCATGATGTCCGGGCTCGCGCCCGCCATCGTCGCCTGCACGACGATCACCGGAAAGGCGACGTTCGGCAGCGGCGCGACCGGCATCCGGAAGTACGCGAGCGCGCCCGACAGCAGGATCGCGATCGCGAGCAGCGTGGTCGCGACCGGACGCCGGACGAACAGCGCGGACGGGTTCACGCGCCGCTCCCGTCGCCCGGCGCGTCGGGCACGATGCCGCCGTCACCGCCGCCCGCGCGCGCGCGCCGCCGCCGGACGCGTTCGGCGATCCGGTCGAACAGCAGGTAGATCACGGGCGTCGTGAACAGCGTCAGGATCTGGCTCAGGGTCAGCCCGCCGATGATCGCGAGCCCGAGCGGACGCCGCAGCTCCGAGCCCGTGCCGGAGCCGACCAGCATCGGCAGCGCGCCCAGCATCGCCGCGAAAGTGGTCATCAGGATCGGCCGGAAGCGCAGCAGCGAGGCCTCGAAGATCGCGTCGGCGGGCGCCTTGCCGTGCTCGCGCTCCGCTTCGAGCGCGAAGTCGACGATCATGATCGCGTTCTTCTTGACGATGCCGATCAGCAGCACGATGCCGATGATGCCGATCACGTCGAGATCCGCGCCTGCGATCATCAGCGCGAGCAGTGCGCCGATCCCGGCCGAGGGCAGCGTCGACAGGATCGTGACCGGATGGATGAAGCTCTCGTACAGCACGCCGAGCACGATGTAGACCGCGACGAGCGCGGCCACCAGCAGGTAGACCTCGCTCGACAGCGAATCCTCGAACGCCGCCGCCGCGCCCTGGAACGACGACTGGATCGACGGCGGCAGCGCGACCTCCTGCTCGACGCGGCGCACGTCCTTGACCGCCGTGCTCAGCGACGCGCCGCTCGCGAGATTGAACGACACCGTGACCGCCGGGAACTGCGCGAGATGGCTGATCGCGAGCGGCGTGCGGGTGAGCCGGATGGTCGCGATCTGGCGCAGCGGCACCTGGCCGCTGCTGCCGGTCTGGCTCGGCAGGTACAGATCGCCGAGCGCGGCGATGTTCGGCATCGTCTCGGGCTTCGCGACCAGGATCACGCGGTACTGGTTCGCCTGCTCGAAGATGGTCGACACGATGCGCTGGCCGAGCGCGTCGTAGAGCGCGTTGTCGATGGTCGCGGGCGTGATGCCGAAGCGCGCCGCCGCCTGCCGGTTCACGTCGACCTGCACGCCCAGGCCGTCGACGTCGAGATCGCTCTGCACGTCGACGATCGACGGAATCTGCTTGAGCTTCGCGACGAGCGCCGGCACCACCTGCTGCAATACCTGCTGCGTCGGCCCGCGCAGCACGAAGCGGTACTGGTTCGGCGAGATCGTCGTGTCGAGCGTCAGGTCCTGCACCGGCTGCAGGTAGAGCCGCACCCCGGGCACGGCGGCCACGGCCTGCTGAAGCCGGCGCGCGATCGTCACGGCGCTCGCCGAACGATCGTCGTGCGCGCGCAGGTTGATCAGGAAGCGGCCGTTGTTCAGCGTCGGGTTGACGCCGTCGATGCCCACGTACGAGGTCAGCGACGTGACGTCCGGATCCTTCAGCAGCGCGTCGGCGAGCTGCGCCTGGCGATCCACCATCGCGCTGTACGACACCGACGTGTCGGCCACGCTGATGCCCTGGATCACCCCGACGTCCTGCACCGGGAACAAACCCTTCGGGATCACCACGTACAGCAGGATCGTCAGCACGAGCGTCGCGAGCGCCACCATCAGCGTGAGCGTCTGGTGCTGCAGCACCCAGCGCAGCCCGCGTTCGTACGCATGCAGCGTGCGCTCGAAGATCCGCTCGCTGAAGCGCTCGAAGCGGCTCGGATGCGATTCCGCCTGCGCGCGCAGCATCCGCGCGCACAGCATCGGCACGACGGTCAGCGACACCACGGCCGAGATCACGATCGTCACCGCGAGCGTGACCGCGAATTCGCTGAACAGCCGGCCGATCACGCCGCCCATGAACAGCAGCGGAATCAGCACGGCGATCAGCGACACCGTCAGCGACAGGATCGTGAAGCCGATCTGCCCCGCGCCCTTGAGCGCCGCGTCGAGCGGCCGCATGCCCTCCTCCAGGTAGCGCACGATGTTCTCGATCATCACGATCGAATCGTCGACCACGAAGCCCGTCGCGATGATCAGCGCCATCAGCGACAGGTTGTCGATCGAGTAATGCAGCTCGTACATCATCGCGACCGTCCCGATCAGCGAGACCGGCACCGCGATGCTCGGGATCAGCGTTGCCGGCACGTTGCGCAGGAACACGAAGATCACCATCACGACCAGCACCACCGCGAGCACCAGCTCGGTCGCCGCGTCGGATACCGACGCGCGGATGATGCCGGTGCTGTCGCTGACGATCCGCACCTCCATGCCGGCGGGCAGCGTCGCCTCCAGCGTCGGCAATTGCCGCTTGATCTGGTCGACCGTCGCGATCACGTTCGCGCCGGGCTGGCGCTGCACGTTCAGCACGATCGCCGGCGTGCGGTTCAGCCACGCGCCGCGCTCGATGTCCTGCGGCGCCTGCGACACGCGCGCGACGTCGCGCAGAAACACCGGCGCGCCGTTCTGGTAGGCGATCACGGTGTCCAGGTAATCCTTCGGATCGGTGATCTGGTCGTTCGAGTTGATCGTGTAGTCGAGATCGGGGCCGTCGAAATTGCCCTTCGGCTGGCTCACGTTCACGTTGGCGAGCAGGGTGCGCAGGTCGTCGAGGTTCAGGCCGTAGGCGGCCAGCTTGCGCGGATCGGCCTCGACCCGCACCGCCGGCACGTGGCCGCCCGCCGTGGTGACCAGGCCGACGCCCGGCACCTCCGAGATCTTGGTGCCGAGCCGGTTGTTCGCCACGTCCTGCAGCTGCGTGAGCGACATCGATTTCGAGGTCACCGCGAGCGTCAGGATCGGCTGGTCGGCGGGATTCACCTTCGCATAGGTCGGCGGCGCGGGCAGGCCGGTCGGCAGGTAGCTGTTGGCCGCGTTGATCGCCTGCTGCACGTTCTGCTCGGCAACGTCGAGGCTCACCGCGAGATCGAACTGGAGCGTGATCACCGACGCGCCTTCCGAGCTGTACGAGATCATCTGCTGCAGGCCCGGGATCTCGCCCAGCTGCACCTCGAGCGGCGCGGTGACGGTGGTGGCCATCACGTCGGGGCTCGCGCCCGGATAGAAGGTCTGCACCTGGATCGTCGGATAGTCGACGTCGGGCAGCGACGACACGGGCAGGAAGCGCACCGCCACCACCCCGACCAGCACGATCGCGATCGTCAGGAGCAGCGTCGCGACCGGCCGCAGGATGAAAAGACGCGAGATGTTCATCGCCGAGGGCGCCCCGGACCGTCAGGCCGCGCCCGCGGCGGCCGGCCGGGACGCGTGGGCCGGGTGAGCCGCATGCGCCGCGCCGGACGCCGCGGCCGCGCCCGAGGCCGGTGCACTGCCGCCGGCAGGGCTCGCGGCGATCTGGATCGACGCGCCGTCGCTCAGGCGGTCGACGCCGTCCGTCACGACGCGCTGCCCGGCCGCCAGCCCTGCCGTGATCGCGGTGTAGCGGCCGTCGCTCGGCCCGAGCGTGATCTTGTGCACCGACACCGTCTGGTTCGGATTGACGAGATAGACGTAATTGCCCGGCGCGCCGCTCTGCACCGCGGCGGTCGGCACGAGCACCGCATCGTGCAGGGTGTCGACTTCGAGCCGCACGTTGACGAACTCGTTCGGGAACAGCGCCTCGTCGTCGTTGGCGAAGGTCGCGCGCAGCGTGACCGTGCCCGTCGCGGTGGCCATCTGATTACTGATCGCATACAACGTGCCGGCGGCGAGCTGATGATCGCCGTCGCTGCTGAACGCGGCGACGGGCAGCTTCGCCCCCGCGCCGACGCGCTGCAACACCGCCGACAGTTCGTTCTGGGGCACCGTGAACTGCACCGTCATCGGCTTCATCTGCGTGATCACGACGATGCCGGTCGTGCTCGACGAGGTCACGTAGTTGCCCGGGTCGACGAGCCGCAGGCCGACCCGGCCCGCCACGGGCGCGGTGATGTGGCAGTAGGCGAGATCGAGATCGTATTGCGCGATGTTGGCCTGATCGGCCTGCACCGCCGCCTCGTCCTGCCGCACCGTGAACTGCTGGTCCTGGTAGGTCTGCTCGGCGATCGACTTGTGCTCGGCGAGCTGCGCGTAGCGCGCGAGATCGGCGCGCGCCTGCGCGAGGCTCGCCTGGTCCTTCGCGAGCTGGGCCTGCGCCTGTTGCTTGCTGATCTGGTATTGGCGCGGATCGATCTGCGCGAGGAACTGCCCCTTCGCGACCTCCTCGCCCTCGTGATAGCCGACTTCGGTCAGATAGCCGCTCAGTTGCGGCAGCACGGTCACCGTCGCGACCGGCGTGACCGTGCCCAGCTCGTTCAGCGCCACCGGCATGTCGCCCGACGACGCGGTCGCCACGCTGACCACCTGCGCGGTCGGCCGGCGCGCGGGCTTCGCGCGATGCAGCAGATGGAACACGATCAGCGCAATCAGCGCGGCCAGCACGCCGAGGGCAAGCCAACGGCGCCAGTGGCGCCGTGAGGGAGGCGGGGGCGCGGTGTTCGTATCGTTCATATCCGTCTCCGGCGTCTTCGGTTCGCGGCGTCGATCGCTTGAATTGTAGACGGCGCGCTCGATCAGGGCGCGCCGTCGCGCACGGGCTTGGAGAACCCGCGAACCGCCGCGCCGCCTTCGGCGCGATTCAGTCCCTGCTTACCAGCGACGGTGCGACGCCCATTCCTGGCGGCCCCACCAGCGGCGGCCATCCCAGTAGCGGCCGCCGTGCCAGCCGATGCCGACGCCCACCCCGACCACGGGCACGCCGACCGGCACGACCGCGGGCACATAGGCCACGGGCGGCGGGACGACCACCACCGGCGGCGGCGGCGCGACATAGACGGGCGGCGGCGGCGCGACGTAGACCGGCGCGGGCAGGCCGATCCCCACGCCGATCGAAACGCCCGCCACCGCCGCATGCATCGACAGGCACGCGGCCAGCGCGCCCGATCCCAGTACGACCCAACGTGCTGCTTTCATTTGTCCACCTCATCACACACGTGACGCCTTCAATTTAGTGGAGCGCACAGCGAATGGGTATTACCAGGGTGTAACGTGAACTTTCGAAAAATAGCAATCGCGGGCGGAAGGGGCCGCGGCGGGGTTGTCCACAGGGCGGGGGATTATCCACATGGCTGGCGGAGTTGTCCGGGTTCGCCACCCGACCGTTTCCTTTCGATTGCGCTACCATCGTGCTCGCCATGCAGGGAATGGAACCGGTGCGGACGTATGCCGATGCCCACGCGCCCGCCATGCATTGCGCCGGGCCGGGTGCGTGTCGTGGCGCACGGGGGCTGCCGGCGCGGCAATGGCCTGCGTAGCGCCGAATATCCTGCACGACCGCACTACCCGACAACA
>NZ_JAAGNW010000065.1:0-3462 GCF_010645215.1 Burkholderia multivorans
ATCGCTGCAAAGTTGATGTCGTTGATGCCGATCAGCAGCACCGCCGCCCGCACGCCCGTGCGCGACAGCGCATCCCGCGCGAAACGCTTCTCCAGCGCCTCGCCGTAGCACGGCGAATCGCTCAGCAGACGGTTGCCGCTGATCCCCAGATTCACCACGCCCACCGGCCGCCCGCCCAATGCCGACACCCGGCGCGCCAGCGCGTCGGGCCACCGGCGGTTCTGGTTCAGGCTCGAGCGCAGGCCGTCGGTGATCGAATCGCCGATCGCCACCACCGCCCCCGCCGGCGGCTCCGGACTCTCCACCGCCAACTCGGTCACCCACGCGGATTGCGTGAAGCGCACCCGGAATGCCTGCGCCCCGGAATCAGCCGCATGGTTGCCCGGCACCGACACATAGTTGGACTGGTTCGCCACCCGATGCCATACCGACATCCGCTGGCGCGCGCCTATATATAGACTAAGCGCGTAGGGTTCGCCCGCCGCAACCTCGAACGCGACCGGATCGCTGTCCCGCTCCTGCCCGGGCGCCACTTCCACCCCCGGGCGCCCGCCGAACGTCACGGGCGCCGACACCCCGTCCCGCACCGCCGCGCCGCCCGCCGAACGCCCGATCCGCAGCGCATCGATCACGAGCGGCGTGCTGCCGTACGCGTTGCTCACGCGGACGCGCACCGCCCGCCCGGCCACCGTCGGATAAACGATCTGGCGCAGCGTGCGCCCGGCCACGTCCGGCGCCTTGTAAAGCGGCGGCGGCGCAGCCAGCTCCGGAATCGGCTGCAGCGCGCTCGCCCAGGCCGCCACCCAATGCGACGCCGCTCCGGCGGCCGACGCCCACTGCGACAGCACCAGCGCGGCGCAACCTGCGAGAACGGGGAAACAGCGGCGGAATGTCATGCGCATCACCTCACGAGAAAGGAAGTGCATTCTGCCCCAGATCCCACGCGCACTCCGCCTCGGCCGGCGCCGACCATCTCGGATCATGGTTTACCCTGATCTTCCATGCGCAGGCTCAAATAATTTATTAACCGTCCGGTCGGTTAATTTATACTGCAAGCACATTCCCCCGGACGAGCACATCGCCATGTACCCGCAATCCCTCGACATCTCCGGCAACGTCGCGCCGCTCGCTGCCGCCGCCGATTCGCCCGAACAGGTCCGATTCGACGCCGTCATGGCTGCCGACGGCAAGATCGAGCCGCAGGACTGGATGCCCGACGCGTATCGCAAGACCCTCGTGCGCCAGATTTCGCAGCACGCGCACTCGGAAATCGTCGGGATGCTGCCCGAAGGCAACTGGATCACCCGCGCCCCGAGCCTCAAGCGCAAGGCGATCCTGCTCGCGAAGGTCCAGGACGAGGCGGGCCACGGCCTCTATCTATATAGCGCGGCCGAAACGCTCGGGGTGTCGCGCGACACGCTGATCGACGCGCTGCACGCCGGCAAGGCCAAGTACTCGAGCATCTTCAACTATCCGACGCCCAGCTGGGCGGACGTCGGCGTGATCGGCTGGCTCGTCGACGGCGCCGCGATCATGAACCAGATCCCGCTGTGCCGCTGCACCTACGGCCCCTACGCGCGCGGGATGATCCGCGTGTGCAAGGAGGAGTCGTTCCACCAGCGCCAGGGCTTCGACGCGCTGCTCGCGATGATGAAGGGCACCGACGCCCAGCGCGAGATGGTGCAGCAGGCCGTGAACCGCTGGTGGTGGCCGGTCCTGATGATGTTCGGCCCCAGCGACGCCGACTCGATCCACAGCAATCAGTCGAGCAAGTGGGGCATCAAGCGCATCTCGAACGACGACCTGCGCCAGAAGTTCGTCGACGCGACCGTCGAGCAGGCGAAGGTGCTCGGCGTCACGCTGCCCGACCCGGACCTCCAGTGGAACGAGGCGCGCGGCCATTTCGACTACGGCGCAATCGACTGGGATGAATTCTGGCGCGTCGTCAACGGCGACGGCCCGTGCAACAAGGAGCGCCTCGCCACCCGCGTGAAGGCGCACGAGGACGGCGCCTGGGTCCGCGCCGCCGCGCTCGCGCACGAGCAGAAGCGCCGCGCCCGCGAACACCAGCAGGCGGCCTGACGCGCGCCGCCGCCCCGCATTCAGGAATCAGGAGACAGTGATGAACAAGGAATGGCCAATCTGGGAAGTGTTCGTGCGCAGCAAGCAGGGACTCGACCACAAGCATTGCGGCAGCCTGCACGCGGCCGACGCGTCGATGGCGCTGCGCATGGCGCGCGACGTCTACACGCGCCGCCAGGAAGGTGTGAGCATCTGGGTCGTGCCGTCGGCGGCGATCACCGCGTCCGATCCGAACGAGAAGGCGGAGCTGTTCGAACCGGCGGGCGACAAGATCTATCGCCACCCGACGTTCTACACGCTGCCCGACGAAGTCAACCACATGTAAGCGGCGCGCCATGACGATCACCCCACTGCATCTCGCCTACGTGCTGCGCCTCGCGGACAACGCGCTGATCCTCGGCCAGCGCAATGCCGAATGGTGCGGCCACGGCCCGATCCTCGAAGAGGACATCGCGCTCACCAACATGAGCCTCGACCTGATCGGCCAGGCCCGCCTGCTCTACACGCATGCGGCCGACCTCGATCGCCGGCTCGGCGGCCCCGCCCGCACCGAGGACGACTACGCCTACTTCCGCGCCGAGCGCGAGTTCGCCAACTACACGCTGGTCGAGCTGCCGCACTACGGGCCCCTGTCCGGCACCGCGCACGCGGACAAGGACTACGCGGTCACGATCGTGCGCAATTTCTTCTACGCGACGCTGATGCTGCACGCGTGGACCGCGCTCGAGACCTCCAGCGATCCGCAGCTCGCGGCCATCGCCGCCAAGTCGATCAAGGAAACCCGCTATCACGAGCATCACGCGCGCGAATGGCTGGTCCGCTTCGGCGACGGCACCGACGAGTCGCACCGCCGCGCGCAGGCCGCGCTCGACTATCTGAGCCCGTATACCCGCGAATTCTTCTCGATCGACGCAGTCGAGGACGCAGCAGCAGCAGCCGGCATCGGCCCGACAATGGCCTCGCTCGAAGCCGCATGGCGCGCCGATGTCGACGCCGCCCTCGCCGAGGCGACGCTCGCGCTGCCCGAGCCGGTCCGACACGTGCCGACCGGCAAGCTCGGCGAGCACTCGGAACACATGGGCTTCCTGCTCGCCGAGATGCAGAGCCTCGCGCGCCAGCATCCGGGCGCGTCCTGGTAAGCGCCGAGCCGTCACGGAGCCCGATGATGCCCGCCCTCCACGATCCCGCCCCCACCGCACCGCGCCACGCCGACCCGCTCGTCGCCGAGGCCTGGCGCGTGCTCGAAGCGGTGCCCGACCCGGAAATCCCGGTCGTGTCGATCCGCGAACTGGGCATCCTGCGCGAGGTCCGGCGCGCGGCCGACGGCACGCTCGACGTGGTCATCACGCCGACCTACTCGGGCTGCCCGGCGACGCCGCC
>NZ_JAAGNW010000065.1:3472-8666 GCF_010645215.1 Burkholderia multivorans
ATCGAGACCGTGCTCGCGCCCGCCTGGACCACCGACTGGATCACCGCGGAAGCCCGCGACAAGCTGCGCGCGTACGGCATCGCGCCGCCGACCGGCCAATGCGGGAGCGCCGCCGCGCCCGCCGAACGCGTCGTGCGCTTCCGTCCGAAGCCGCTCGCGGCGCCCGCGTGCCCGCGCTGCGGATCGGCCAATACGGAACGTCTCGCCCAGTTCGCGTCGACCGCCTGCAAGGCGCTCTACCGCTGCGTCGACTGCCGCGAACCCTTCGACTACTTCAAACCCTACTGATATGGCGACTCCGCAATTCCACCCGCTGCGCATCCGCGACGTGCGACCCGAGACCGCCGACGCGGTCACGGTCTCCTTCGAGGTTCCGCCCGAACTGCGCGAACACTACCGTTTCACGCAGGGCCAGTTCGTCACGCTGAAGACCCACATCGACGGCGAGGAAACGCGCCGCTCGTACTCGATCTGCGTCGGCACCACCGATTACGACCGCGACGGCGAGCTGCGCATCGGCATCAAGCGGGTACGCGGCGGCCGCTTCTCGAACTTCGCGTTCGATACGCTCAAGGCCGGCCACACGATCGAGGTGATGACGCCCGACGGTCGCTTCTTCACCCACCTGAACGCCGGGCAAGGCAAGCAGTACGTCGCGTTTTCGGGCGGCTCGGGAATCACGCCGGTGCTCGCGATCATCAAGACCACGCTCGAACTGGAGCCGCGCAGCCGCTTCACGCTGATCTACGGCAACCGCAGCGTCGACGCGATCATGTTCGCCGAGGAGCTGGAGGATCTGAAGAACCGCTTCATGGAACGGTTCGCGCTGTACCACGTGCTGTCCGACGACCTGCAGGACGTCGAACTCTTCAACGGCGTGCTGGACCAGGAGAAATGCGCGGCCTTCCTCGACACGCTGGCGCCCGCCGCCTCGATCGACGAGGCCTTCATCTGCGGCCCGGCGCCGATGATGGACGCGGCCGAGGCCGCCCTGGCCGCGGCCGGCTTACCGGCCGGCCGGATCCACGTCGAGCGCTTCGGCTCGCCGCTGCCGCAGGCGGGCGCGCCGAGCGTCGACATCACCGATGCGACGCCGGCCGCCGACCTCGAGATCGTGCTCGACGGCAATCGCCGCAAGCTGCGCCTGCCGTATGAAGGCGTCAGCCTGCTCGACATCGGCCTGCGCGCCGGTCTCGCGCTGCCGTACGCGTGCAAGGGCGGCGTCTGCTGCACCTGCCGCGCGAAGGTGATCGAGGGCGAGGTCCGCATGGACAAGAACTACACGCTCGAGGACCACGAGGTGAAGGACGGCTTCGTCCTGACCTGCCAGTGCCATCCGGTCAGCGACCGGGTCGTGGTCAGCTACGACGAGCGCTGAGCCGAGCCGGCGGTTTCGCGCCGCCGGCCATCTCGCTTACACTAGGGGCCGCCCGTCGGCCGGACGCTTCGCCGCGCCGGTCGCCGGGCGGTTTTCCTTTGTCGACGACAGGCTCATGAGTACTCTCCACGTCACCCTGGGCGGCTCCGCCGCCGCTTCCCTGCGCGTCGCGCTTGCCGACGCGGGTCGCGACGAACGCGTCATCGAATTGCGCGACGACCTGGCCATCGGCCCGCTGCGCGGCATCGACGAGCTGCCCGACACGCGCGCCGCCTTCTGGGAGCGCGTGATGGGCGACATCCTGCCGGACTGGCAGGCCGAGGTGCGCGACGAGCTCACGACGCTCGAACAGCTCGCCGCCGGCGACGGGCAGGTGGTGGTCTGGCATGCGCAGAGCGTCGCCGACCAGCTGATGCTGCGGCGGGTCGCCTACCACCTGCGCAACGTCCCGCAGCGCCTGAACGAAGTGCGCCTGTCGAGCGCCGACGTCGACGATCCGCAGTCGTGGGTCCATCTGCGCACCGACACCGCCACCGCCACCGGCATCTTTCCGCCCGCGACGCTGCGCGCGAAGCTGTCGGAGGTCGCGCCGATCTCGGTGCTGCGCATCAGCCGGCTCGCGCTCGAATGGCAGGAGGCCAAGCAGGCCAATGCGGAATTGCGCTACTGGATCGGCAATACCTTCAAGAGCGGCCACTATGCCGACCTCGACGTGCTCGTGCTCGAACACGTGCCCGGCGAGTGGGGGCCGGCGGCCCGCACGGTCGGCTCGGTGATGGGCTGCGCCGACCGCGGCCACCTGTTCGTCAGCGATTCGATCGCGTTCTGGCGCTGCCGCGAGCTGGCGGCGGCCGGCCGCGTCGAGCTGCGCGGCGGCGAACCGAGCATCGACAACCTGCGCGCACTCACGCTGCGCGCCGCCCCCGCCGCCCCCGCCGCCCCCCGCTAACCCGAGCAGACGACTCCGCCATGGCCCGCACCCGAGCGCCCGACCACGAATCCCAGCGCGAGCAGATCCTCGACCTCGCCGCCGCCAAGTTCGCCCAGACCAGCTACCCGAGCACGTCGATGACGGACCTCGCGACCGCGAGCGGCACCTCGAAGGCGCGCCTCTATCACTATTACGAGAGCAAGGAAGCGATCCTGTTCGACCTGCTCGACCGCTACACGAAGCGGCTGATGCTGATCATCGCCGAGGTCGAGGGCGTGAGCCAGCGGCGCGGCCTCAGCGAGCGCGACGCGTTCGCCGAGCTGGTGCGGACCTTCCTCGCCGAGTACGAGACCTCGCACAGCCGCCACGTCGCGCTGCTCAACGACGTCAAGTACCTCGAAGACACGCAGCGCCAGGTGATCCTCGACCGCCAGCGCGACATCGTCGCCGCGTTCGCGCGCCAGCTCGCGCGCGCGTATCCGGAACGCATCGCGAAGGAAAACCAGACCTCGGTGACGATGATGGTGTTCGGGATGATCAACTGGACCTTCACCTGGCTCAAGCCGGGCGGCCGCCTCGGCTACCGCGACTTCGCCGAGCAGGTGATCGACATGATCGAGCACGGCCTGTCCGGCACGGCTTGATTTTCCGCAAAGCAGCATGCGTTGCGTGGCGATGACAGTGCGACTGCCTGTCGCTCCCACCTGAGAGATATCTTAATTTCCTGTAAAAACAGGCGTTTACAGGAAATTTAAAACATATCTAGAATTCATACTCGAAACAATACTCGGGTTTTCCCCAGGTTCCGAACCGTTGATCGGCTAAAATGCTGTTGCATTGCACCAAACCGATTGCACGGTCTTTTGAGGAACCCACGATGAACACGCCTGTCAGCCGTCCTGCCGCGTGGTCCGGCAACGTCGGCCCCGCGCCGGTTCTCGTTCGGGAACTGGCTTCCACCGACCGTGAGCAACTGCTCACGCACTTTCTCACGCTCGACGACGACGATCGCCTGCTCCGCTTCGGCCAGATCGTCCCCGATCACGTGATCGACAACTACGTCCGCACGATCGATTTCTCGCGCGACACGGTGTTCGGCGTCTTCGACCACCAGCTCGAGCTGATCGGCGTCGGCCATCTCGCCTACCTGCCCGCCGAGGGCGACAAGCGCACCGCCGAGTTCGGCGTGTCGGTGCTCGAATGCGCACGCGGCAACGGCGTCGGCTCGAAGCTGTTCGAGCGCGCCGCGATCCGCAGCCGCAACACCCAGGTGACGATGCTCTACATGCACTGCCTGTCGCGCAACGCCACGATGATGCACATCGCGAAGAAGTCGGGCATGCGGATCGAATACGCCTACGGCGAAGCCGATGCCTACCTGTCGCTGCCGCCCGCCGATCATTCGACGATCCTCGCCGAAATGATGCAGGAACAGGCCGCGGTGTTCGACTACGCGCTCAAGCGCCAGGCGCAGCGCGCCACGCAGATCTTCGAATCGCTGCTGCCCGCGGGGCTGACGGCCTGAGCGGCTCCACCCTCGCCAGCCTGCACGGGCGGCCTCCGGGGCCGCCCGTTTCATTTGGCGCCGCGCTCAGCGGATCGGCAGCGCGGTCGTCTCCTTGAAGCGTTCGAGAGAGAAGCTCGTCTTCACGTCGATCACCGACGGATGGTGCAGCAACTGCTCCTGCACGAAGCGCGAGAAATGCGCCATGTCCTCGACCTGCACGCGCAGCAGGTAATCCATGTCGCCCGTCATCGCATGGCACGCGACCACCTCCGGCCAAGCCTGCACCGCCGCGCGGAACAACTGCGCGTGCGTCGCGCCGGCGCGGGCCGACGCTTCGTCGCCGCGCGCCGGCACGAGGCCGCCGCGCTTCTCGAGCCGCACGCTCACGTAGGCGAGCAGGTCGAGCCCGAGCTTCTGCGGATCGAGCAAGGCCACGTAGCCGGTGATCACGCCGGCCTCCTCGAGCCGACGGATCCGCCTCAGGCACGGGCTCGGCGACAGGTTCACCCGCTCGGCGATCTCCTGGTTCGAGAGCCGCCCGTTCTCCTGCAGGATGGCCAGGATCCGTCGATCGATCGCGTCCAATTCCACGCGCGCCATTTTCTGCCTCTCCGGTCGTTTATTTGATTGGGAAATTGCGCAAGCGTAGCGAGCCGCGATTAAGTTCGCAAGTATCCGCCCGCCCCGCCCCGCTACACTTTGCCGCACGCAGACCTTCCCGCGATACAGCCCGTCAAGGGCATCAGGAGACATCATGCAGATCCCCAACTGGGACAATCCCGTCGGCACCGACGGCTTCGAATTCATCGAATACACCGCGCCGGACCCGAAGGCCCTCGGCCAGTTGTTCGAGCGGATGGGCTTCACCGCCGTCGCGCGCCACCGTCATAAGGACGTGACGCTGTATCGCCAGGGCGACATCAACTTCATCATCAACGCGGAACCCGATTCGTTCGCGCAGCGCTTCGCGCGCCTGCACGGGCCGTCGATCTGCGCGATCGCGTTCCGCGTGCAGGATGCGGCGAAGGCCTACCGGCGTGCACTCGATCTCGGCGCCTGGGGCTTCGACAACAAGACCGGCCCGATGGAACTGAACATCCCGGCGATCAAGGGCATCGGCGATTCGCTGATCTACTTCGTCGACCGCTGGAAGGGCAAGAACAGCGCGGCGCCCGGCAGCATCGGCGACATCAGCATCTATGACGTCGACTTCGAGCCGATCGCCGGCGCGGAGCCGAACCCGGCGGGCCACGGCCTCACCTATATCGACCACCTGACGCACAACGTCCACCGCGGCCGCATGCAGGAATGGGCGGAGTTCTACGAGCGCCTGTTCAACTTCCGCGAGGTCCGTTACTTCGACATCGAAGGCAAGGTG
>NZ_JAAGNW010000065.1:8676-10351 GCF_010645215.1 Burkholderia multivorans
GAAGTCGAAGGCGATGACCTCGCCGTGCGGCAAGATCCGCATCCCGATCAACGAGGAAGGCTCGGACACGGCCGGCCAGATCCAGGAATACCTCGAGGCGTATCGCGGCGAAGGGATCCAGCACATCGCGCTCGGCGCGGCCGACATCTACGACGCAGTCGACGGCCTGCGCGCCAAGGGCGTCACGCTGCTCGACACGATCGACACCTACTACGAGCTGGTCGACCGCCGCGTGCCGAACCACGGCGAATCGCTCGACGAGCTGAAGAAGCGCAAGATCCTGATCGACGGCGCGCGCGACGACCTGCTGCTGCAGATCTTCACGGAGAACCAGATCGGGCCGATCTTCTTCGAGATCATCCAGCGCAAGGGCAACCAGGGTTTCGGCGAAGGCAACTTCAAGGCGCTGTTCGAATCGATCGAACTCGACCAGATCCGCCGCGGCGTGGTGCAGGACAAGGCATAAGCGGCCCGTGCGGCCGCTGTAAATGAAAAGGGCGGGAATCCTGCGATTCCCGCCCTTTCTTCATTCCGGCCCGGCGTTTCAGGCCGCCGCGGCATCCATGCCGCGCGCGCCGCGCGGCCTCGCCCAACCGGTCACGACGATGTCGCCCGCGGCAGGCGCGACCTGCAGCTGCGGCATCGCCGCGACCGCCAGCGCACTCGCGCCCGCCGAGCGGGACGGCCCGCTCATCGAGAAAAAGGCCGTGGACACCATCAGGAAATTCTGGATATGTCGTGTATGCATAGCACCTCCTTTTCAGCGCCTGGCGATTCCCCCATTGCATCAACGTACGGATAAATCCGGGGCGCCTCCAGGCAGGCCGTCAGGCTAATGGCATTCGGCGCGCAATGCGCCCCGATTTACATGCTTTTACATGCTGTAACGCCTTGATTCCGCGCCGATTCATCGGCCGCCCGCGCTGTTTTCCAGCGGCAAGCGGCGGGTTTCCCCCAGTGCTACCATCGCTTAAAACCCGCCAATATGGCGGCCCCGGGCCGACGCGTTCACAAGACGCCGACGCGCGAGTTTTGGCGATCCCAAACTGGGTGGAGGAGATAAGACAATGAATGCCCCGCTAGACGCAGGCCAGCGCGCGTCACTGGAAGCCGCGCTGAAATCCGTCACGCTAGATGACAAATACACGCTCGAACGCGGTCGCGCCTACATGAGCGGCATCCAGGCGCTGGTCCGCCTGCCGATGCTCCAGCAGGAACGCGATCGCGCCGCCGGCCTCAACACCGCCGGCTTCATTTCCGGATATCGGGGCTCCCCGCTCGGCGGGCTCGACCTGTCGCTGTGGAAAGCGCAGAAGCACCTGGCCGCGCACCAGATCGTCTTCCAGCCCGGCCTGAACGAAGATCTCGCCGCCACCGCCGTGTGGGGCTCCCAGCAGGTCAACCTGTACCCCGGTGCGAAACACGATGGCGTGTTCTCGATGTGGTACGGCAAGGGCCCGGGCGTCGACCGCACCGGTGACGTATTCAAGCACGCGAACTCCGCCGGCTCGTCCCGCCACGGCGGCGTGCTCGTGCTCGCGGGCGATGACCACGCGGCCAAGTCCTCGACGCTGGCTCACCAGTCCGAGCACATCTTCAAGGCCTGCGGGCTCCCCGTGCTGTTCCCGTCGAACGTCCAGGAATATCTCGACTTCGGCCTGCACGGCTGGGCGAT